>NZ_JAAIUZ010000032.1:0-59127 GCF_010894375.1 Stenotrophomonas sp. B1-1
TGACCCGGTAGTGGCCAACCTTGGTTGGCCTGCGGGTTCCGCGTGTGCCAACCAAGGTTGGCACCTACCAAGCACGGGTTCCCCATAGCGGCCTCCCGGCCGGCCGCGCATCACGCGAACGGCAATCCGGCGGCCACGCACGCGGCGGTAATCACGCTGCAGGCGTCTTCTATCGCGGGGGTGGGCGGGGCCAGGCGTGGGCGGCGATCCAGCGTGCAGGCCAGGCCGACATCCAGCAGCGCGGCATGCGCGCCCTGCAGTTGCTGCGCGGTATCGCCAGGCAGGAACGCCGCCGCGGCCAGTGCATCAATCAGCGAGGGCGTGTCGCGCGGCTGCAGCAGCGCGGGCTGCTGTGCGCTGCGCGCCAGTACGCCGGTCTGCAGCAGGAATTCCAGATCCACCACGCCACCGCGCCCCTGCTTCAGGTCGAAGCGGCCGGCATCGCTGCGGTCCACTTCGCTGCGCATGCGTCCACGCATCTTCAGCACGTCGGCATACAGGGTGTCCGGGTCGCGCACGCGGCCCAGGGTCTGTGCGCGCACCTGTTCGAAATCGGCCAGCAGGCTGGCATCGCCGGCCACGCCGCGCGCGCGCACCAACGCCTGGTGTTCCCAGGTCCACGCGCGTTCGCGCTGGTATTCGGTGTAGCTGGCCAGCGAGGACACCAGTGAGCCCTTGCCGCCGTCGGGGCGCAGGCGCACGTCGATGTCGTACAGGCGGCCGGCGGCGGTAACCGCACCCAGCAGCGCCATCACCTTCTGCGCCAGGCGCGCGTACCAGCGCCCCGGTTCCAGCGGGCGCGGGCCATCGCTGGTTTCCACGCCGGCCGGGTGGTCGTGCAGGAACACCAGGTCCAGATCGGAACCGAAGCCCAGTTCCAGCCCGCCCAGGCTGCCGTAGCCGATGATGGCAAAGCGCCCGCCGGGCACCTGCCCGTGGGCGGCGTGCATGTCAGCCTCGGCCAGGGCCAGCACGGTCATCACCACCGCCTGCGCCAGCTCGGCCAGTTGCCGGGTGCTGTCCACCGCGCCCTGGCGGCCGTCCAGCGTGGCCATGGCCATACGGAAGCTGAGCGCCAGGCGCGTTTCGTTCAACCAGCGCAGCTGCGATTCGGGGTCTTCCACCGGCAGCACCTGCCGGCATTCGGCCAGCATGCCGGTGAAGGCGGGCATCGGCCCGGACACGCGCACATCCAGCAGTTCGTCCAGCAGCAGCGGGTAGGCGGCCAGGCGTTCGGCCAGCAGCGCGCTGCGCGCCAGCACATCCACCAGCCGCGCCAGTGCGCTGGGTTGTTCGTCCAGCAGTGCCAGGTAGCTGGTGCGGCGCAGGACCGCCTGCAGCAGGCCCAGCACGCGCTTCAGCGCGGCATCGGGCTGCGGCGAACGGGTGGCGGCATGCAGCAGCGCCGGCAGCACGCGATCCAGGCGCGCACGGGCGTTGTCAGAGAGCGCCTTCACCCCGGCGCTCTGGGCGAAATCGCGCAGCGACTGGTCGGCGCCGTTGGCATCGAAGAAACCGGCCTCGGCCAGCAGTTCCGCATTGCTGCCCTCGGGCAGGCTGCGCCAGTAACTGGCCAGCGCATCGGGCGCGGCCTGGCCCTGGCGCGGCGCCAGCAACGCAGCGAATTCGGTACTGACCCGCTGCTGCTGTTCGGCCAGCGCGGCGCACAGTGCGTCCCAATGCGGGTAGCCCAGGCCCGCAGCGATGCGCTGGCGGTCCAGCGGGTCGCTGGGCAGCACGTGGGTCTGGGCGTCGCGCAGCATCTGCAGGCGGTTTTCCAGCCGGCGCAGGAACAGGTAGGCCTCGCGCAACGCCGCGCCATCGTCCGGGGCAATCTGCCCGGCGCTCACCAGCGCCTGCAGCGCCACCAGCAGGCGGCGCTCGCGCAGCACCGGTTCGCGGCCACCGCGGATCAACTGCAACGCCTGGCACAGGAATTCGATTTCGCGGATGCCACCGGCGCCGCGCTTGATGTCTTCGTGCAGCTCGCGCCGGGCGACTTCGGCGGTGATCGCTGCCTTCATCTCTCGCAGGCCGTCCAGCGCGGTGAAATCCAGGTAACGCCGGTACACGAACGGGCGCAGGCTCTGCAGCCAGGCTTCGCCGGCGGCGATATCGCCGGCCACGGTGCGCGCCTTCAGCCAAGCGTAGCGTTCCCAGTCGCGACCTTCGCGCTGGAAATACTGGTCCATGGCAGCGAATGACAGCGCGACGCGGCCGGCGCTGCCAAACGGGCGCAGGCGCAGGTCCACGCGGTGGCTGAAGCCATCGACGGTGGTGTCGTCCAGCAGCTTGGCCAGGCGCTGGCCGAGGCGGGCGAAGTATTCCTCGGCGGCCAGCGGGCGCGGGCCGTCCGATTCGCCGCCGTGCGGGTAGGCGTAGACCAGGTCGATATCCGAACTGAAGTTGAGTTCGCCGCCGCCCAGCTTGCCCAGGCCGAACACCACCAGCTGCAGCGGCTGGCCATCGGCATCGCGCACCACGCCGTGGCGCTGGGCGAATTCCTGCTGCAGCGCCTGCAGGGCCAGGCGCAGGCAGTCTTCGGCCAGCACGGTGGCGCCGGCCAGGGTCTGCGGCACGTCGTCCAGGCCGGCCAGATCGCGCCAGATCAGCCGGGTGGACATGGCGGTGCGCCAGCGCCGCAGCTGCGCCGACCAGTCGCTGGGTTGCAGCGGGTCGAGCACCGGCGCCGGCACTGGCGGACAGCCCGGCGCGGCCAGCTGGGCCAGCAGGCTGGGTTGGCGCACCAGGGTGTCCAGGGCGAAATCGCTGGCCACGGCCAGCTGCGCCAGGAACGGCAGCCGTTCGGCGGCGATGGGCTCGGGCACGGCCTGGGCCAGGCGCGCCAGGGCGCGATTTACCAGGGGCTGCAGGGAAGCGGGCACTTCGGCGGGGGCAACGGTCATGCCCCGATTCTCGCGGGGCCGGATGTCTTTGCCAACGGCTGGCATGGCAGCGGGGTCGGATCCCTTTGCCGGCGGCAAAGGGCTCTGACCCCAAGGGGACGAGGGTTGCGGTGGGGTCGGAGCCGTTTGCCGTTGGCAAAAGGATCCGACCCCGCCCCTGCGTATTCAGCTTGGGCGTTGGGCAATAAAAAAGCCCGCTTGCAGCGAACTGCCAGCGGGCTCTGCTCCCTCCCCCACGTCGGGATGCAGGGCCATCGTGCGGGCTGCGGGCGGACAATGCACGCTGCACTGCAAAACAAAACTGCTGGGTATGGTAGCCACGGCCCCGGAAAAGCCATTCCACGAAGGTAGAACGCCCCGTACCGGGGGGGATGGCCGATAATCGAGCTTTCCCCCCAGAAACACTGTCGTCATGTCTGTTGATCGCATCGCCAACGCGCGTCTTCGTGACCGCGTGGTCTCTGCCGAGGCCGCAGCCGCGCTGATCCAGCCCGGTGAAACCGTGGCCATGAGCGGCTTCACCGGCTCCGGTTACCCCAAGGCCGTTCCCGTGGAACTGGCCCGCCGCATCGAAGCGGTGCACGCCCAGGGCAATCCCTTCCAGATCAAGCTGATGACCGGCGCCTCCACCGCGCCGGAGCTGGATGGCGCGCTGGCCAAGGCCGATGGCATCGCCATGCGCATGCCCTTCCAGAGCGACCCGGATGCGCGCAACCGCATCAACGAGGGCAAGCTGGATTACATCGACATCCACCTGAGCCACGTGGCCCAGCACGTGTGGTTCGGTTTCTACGGCGAGATCGACACCGCGGTGATCGAAGTGTCGGCCATCCGCGAAGACGGTTCGCTGGTGCCGTCCACTTCGGTGGGCAACAACAAGACCTGGCTGGACCTGGCGAAGAAGGTGATCGTCGAGGTGAACGAGTGGCAGCCGGCCGGCGTGGATGGCATGCATGACATCTACTACGGCACCGCCCTGCCGCCGCACCGCAAGCCGATTCCGCTGGTGAACGCCAACGACCGCATTGGCGATACCGCGCTGCGCTGCGACCCGGACAAGATCGTGGCCGTGGTGCGCACCAACGGCCCGGACCGCAACAGCCCGTTCAGCCCGATCGATGGCACCAGCGAACAGATCGCCTCGCACCTGATCGAATTCCTGAAGCACGAAGTGAAGAAGGGCCGGCTGCCGCCGAACCTGCTGCCGCTGCAGTCGGGCGTGGGCAATATTCCCAACGCCGTGCTGGCCGGCCTGGCCAAGAGCGGTTTCCGCGACCTGGCCGCGTTCACCGAAGTGATCCAGGACGGCATGCTGGACCTGTTGCGCGACGGGGTGCTGAGCTATGCCTCGTGCACCGGTTTTGCTCTCAGCCCGCAGGCCAACGAAACGTTCAAGGAACACATCGATTTCTACCGCGAGCGCATCATCATGCGCACGCAGGAAATCTCCAACCACCCCGAACTGGTGCGCCGCCTGGGCTGCATCGGCATGAACGGCATGATCGAGGTGGATATCTACGGCAACGTGAATTCCACCCACGTGATGGGCACGCGCATCATGAACGGCATTGGCGGTTCGGGTGATTTCGCCCGCAATGGCTTCCTGTCGGCGTTCCTGAGCCCGTCCACGGCGAAGAACGGCAGCATTTCGGCAATCGTGCCGATGGCCAGCCACGTGGACCACACCGAGCACGACGTATCGGTGATCGTGACCGAACAGGGCCTGGCCGACCTGCGTGGGCTGACCCCGCGCAAGCGCGCGCAGGTGCTGATCGACAACTGCGCGCACCCGGATTTCCGCCCGCAGCTGCAGGATTACTTCGACCGTGCCAGCCGCGAAAGCTACGGCAAGCACACCCCGCACCTGCTGCCCGAGGCGCTGTCGTGGCACCAGCGTTGGCTGGATACCGGCACGATGAAGGGTATGTAGCGTCGAGCCATGCTCGACTGTTTTTCCGTACAGCCGAGCATGGCTCGGCTCTACAGGGAGCGGTAGCGCCGGGCCATGCCCGGCGGTTGCCCTGCATCAACCGCGCAGCGCCGCCAGCGATTCGGCCTGCAGGCGCTCGTAGATCTCGAATTCGTCATTCACCGCCACGCCCAGCGCCTGCTCGAAGGCCTCGCGGTTGGCGTGCGCGGCATAGGCGCGCTGTTCCTCGCCGCCCAGGTTCGACTGGAAGATGCCCGCGGCGCTGACCGGCAGGAAATCTTCGTAGACGATCGGGTCGGCCGTGGCCAGGCCCGCCGCCACCAGCACTTCGGCCGGTAGATCGGCCACGCGCTCCGGCGCAGCACGCCCGGCCTCGGTCAGCTGGTAACGGTAGTAGCCCAGGCCTTCCTGGCGCAGGGTGTCATGGTCGTCGGGGAAGCTGGCGAACACCGCCTGCAGGCGCTGGCCGTAGTCGCCGCCGGTGCTGCCGGCACCGCCAGCGTCGCGCGCCTGCGCCAGCAGCTGGTCGTACAGCGCGCGGCCCTTCGGGGTCAGGGCCAGGCCGCGCTGCTCGATCTCGCCGAAGCGCGCGGTGTGGGTGCCGGCGTCGCCGCCTTCCGCATCCGGGAAATGCACGGCCTCTTCCAGTGCCTTGAAGCTGGTCTGCCGCAGCAGGATCGGGCAGGCGCGGCGCGGCGGGCCCTCGATCACCGCCTTGGCGGCCATGCCCTGTTCGATCATCGCGCCCTGCGCCGCATCGATATCCAGCGTGCGCGGGGTCAGGTGGTTGATATGTGGGCCACGGAAGCTGACCACGTCGGCCACCAGCCGGTGCGCGTTGTGCAGGGCGTGGTAGGTGGGCAGATCCACGGTGGCATCGCCGTGCCAGCGGAAGGTTTCCAGCGCTTCGGCCACGAAGCGTTCGGCATCGGCCTGCGACAGGCCACCGTCACGCTCGGCCTGGTCGATCAGCGCCAGCGCGCCGTCGGTGAAGATGCGGCGGCGCTCGAGGATGCGCGCGGATTCGGCGCGCAGGGTAGCGTCTTCGATCAGTTCCAGCCGCAGCAGCGAGGTGAACACGCGGAACGGGTTCTGCGCCAGCGCGGCGGCCGTCAGTGGGCGGAACGCGGTGGAATGCACCGGCACGCCCGCCACCGACAGGTCGTAGTAGCCCACCGGGTACATGCCCATGACCGCGAACAAGCGGCACAGGGTGGCCAGTTCCTGCACCGTGCCGACGCGGATCGCGCCATGGCGCTCTTCGTCCAGGCGCGCACGTTCATCGTTGCGCTGCAGCTGCGCGGCCAGGGCCGGGTCTTCTTCCAGAACCTGCGTGTTGATGCGCTCCACCAGGTCCACCAGTGCGCCGTACAGCGGCACTTCGGTGCGGTACATGCGGGACATGGCCTGGGCGAACAGGCGGCGGATCAGATCAGGCGAAACGAAAGAGGCGCTCATCGGTTACTCGATCACGGGAACGGGGAACAACGCGAATGCCTATTGTCGCCGCAGCGCGCGGCCGCGGCGAGACGCACAGCAGCATGACGGATATCGGTAGCGCCGGGCCATGCCCGGTGGACTGCTCTGCTTTGGTAGGTGCGAACCTTGGTTCGCACTCGCCGGGTATGGCCCGGCGCTACCGGCCCAGCTGGCGCTTCAGGGTGGCATCGAGGGTGATCGGCCGGTCCCAGTGCTCGAAGCTGGCCACCACGGCGTGGCGCACGGCGCGCACGTGCAGGTTGGTCGGCTTCACCGGCATGCGCTCGACCACCGCTTCCCAACCGCCTTCCGGGTTCTGGCTGAAGGCACGCACGCTGTCGCGGCAGGTCTGGCCGCTGGCCTTGGCCCAGAAGCATGCGAAGTAGATATCGCCGGCCTGCCAGCCATGGGCGGTGAACAGCGCGCTGACATAGGCGCGCGGCACGTCGGCATAGCGCGAGACTTCGTCCAGGAAGGCGTCGGGGTAGCGCTCTGCGTAATGGTTGATGTCCTGCAACTGGGCATCCAGCCAGCTGTCGCCGCTGTTCACTTCATAGGCCGCCGAACGTTCGGCGGTCTGCTGGGCCAGCACGGTGGCCGGCACCAGTAGCAGGATCGACAGCAGCGCGCGCAGGATCAGGTTCATGCCCCGATTCTGCCGCAGCCGCTGCGCCCTGTCAGGCCGCGGTGGCCTTGGCCTCGATGGCGGCCAGCGCGGCCGGCCAGTCCCAGGCGGTATCGGCGGTGACCATGCGCGGCTCGTCCTCGGCCACGCCGTGCTCGGTTTCGTGGGCCCAGGTAACCGCGTACGGGGTATGGATGCCCCAGCCCCCCAGGGTGACCACCGGCTCGATATCCGAACGCAGCGAGTTGCCGACCATCACGAACTGCGAGATCGGCAGTTCGAATTCGGCCAGCACGCGGGCGTAGGTCTGCGGGTCCTTCTCAGACACGATCTCGATGCGCGGGAACAGATCATGCAGGCGGGCGACATCGATCTTCGCTTCCTGGTGGAACAGATCGCCCTTGGTGATCAGCACCACCGGGTAGTGTTCGGCGATGGCCGCCACCGATTCGCGCACGCCGTCGATCAGCTCGACCGGGTGGCGCAGGGTGTCATGGCCAATGTCCAGGATGCGCTGGATGTCCTTGGCTTCGATGCGCTGGCCGGTGATGTCGATGGCCGCTTCGATCATCGACAGGGCCATGCCCTTCACCCCGTAACCGAACACGCCCAGGTTGCGCTGCTGTACTTCCAGCAGGTGGCGCGCGGTGCGGGTGTCGTGCACGTCGATGTAGCGCGACAGCAGGTCCAGATAATCCTGCTCGGCCTTGCGGTAGTAGTCCTCGCTCTTCCACAGCGTATCGTCACCGTCAAAACCGACCAGGCCGATGGCGCGCGACGGCGCGGGCATGGAGGTGTTCATCGCACAAGGATACAGGCCCCCGGCACGCAGAAAAAACCCGGGCGGCCGAAGCCGCCCGGGTCCCCATGCACCGGTTGTCCCGACGGTGTTGGATCAGCGGCCCGGCGCGGCGTTGCCACCGGCCGCGGCGCCCTGCTGGGCCGCCACGTAGGCCTTGTATTCATCGGGGCTCAGTTCCCCGTCCTTGTTGGCGTCGGCCTGGTCGAACACCTGGGCCAGGCCCGCGTTCACCTGCGCCTCGGCCTTGCTGATGGTGCCGTTGCCATCGGTATCGATGCTGGCCCAGGTCTGGCCGCCGCCACCGCCACCGCTGGCCTGCGCCGACGCTGCGGCCGCCGCGTTGCTGGCCTGGTCAGCGGCCTGGCCGGCCTGTGCCGCCGACTGCTGGGCCTGCGCGGCCTGGTTCTGTGCCTGCGCGGCCTGCTGCTGGGCGGACTGCGCCATGGCCGGAAGGGTAAGCAGGCTGCCAGCAGCAACGACCAGGGCGATCAGGGGCTTACGGTTGCGAATCGTCATAGGGGATGTCTCCTTTGGGTGGTGTTGCGCGGCCTGTTGTTTCCGCACGGCACCTACCCTGCCACCCCGTTTCTGAATCGATTTTGCGCCGCGACCGGCGCCACCACGCGGCATTAACCACTGCGCCATGCACATGCTTTAGCGCAGTGGTTAGCGCGAAGTGAGCGGCTCATAAGACGCGCATTCAGCGCGCGCGGATTTAACCTGCAGGCAACGAAAAACCTGCGTCAGTCGACGTTCTGCGCGGATGACCGCGAACTGAACACGATCCATCCCAGCGCCACGCCGGCAAGCGCGCCGGCGATTTCCAGCACCACCCGGCTGCCCAGTTCGTTGGGATCGTGGATGGTGGACAGGAAGATGCGCGCATACAGCGGCGACTCCAGCCGCACGATGCCCATGTAGAACAGCTTCCAGATATCGATGCTGGCGCCGATGATCACCGCCAGCACGCACGAAGCACCGATGGCCTGGTTCACCGAACCGCCCAGGCCGCGCACCACGCGCAGCATCAGCAGGTACATCAGCAGGCCGACCAGCAGGGCGATGCCGCCGGCTTCCAGGGTGCCAAGCAGGCCGAAGTGCAGCGGAAGGTTCATGCGGGCGCGCGTGCGGGGAGAGGCGGCCAGTGTAATTCCATCGGCAGGGCTGCGCCCTGCACCCCTGTAGAGTCGAGCCATGCTCGACTGAAGCAACTGGACGGCCATCGAACACCATCCACGCGTGGCGTGGATCTACTGCACGGGGACGTCGTAGGCGGTGCCGGGGTCCGGTTCGGGCTGCAGGGTGTAATGCCACCATTCCTGCGGGTAGTTGGCGAAACCGTGCCGGGCCATGGCCTGCAGCAGCTGCTGGCGGTTGCCGCGCTGCGCCGGGGTCAGCCCCGGTGTTTCGGTATGCGCGCGCACGCCGAAGAAATCGAAATCGGTGCCCATGTCCATCACCACGCACGCGCCCGTGCGGCAATCCAGCAGGCCCATGTCGACGGTGGCGCCACGGCTGTGGCCCGAACGCTCGGCGATGTAGCCGTCGGCCAGCAGCTGCGGCTTGTCCAGGTCTGGATACTGCAGGGCCTTGCGCGATTGCTCACGCGGATCGTGCACCCAGGCCATGAACGCCTGTACCGCCCGCACGGGCCGGTAGCAGTCATACACGCGCAGGCCATAACCGGCGCTGCGCAGGTCGGCTTCCACCTTCGCCAGCGCCTGCGCCACCGGTGCCAGCAGATAGCAGGCCGGCGCCTGATAGCCCGGCACGGGGGCGCCGGTGAAGTTGTTCGCGCCGGCATAACGGATATCGAGCTGGATCTGCGGCGACACGGTGCGGATCTCCACCAGCCCCGCCGCCGCAGCATCAGTGGCCGTGGAAACACGCGGCGGCTCAGCCGCGCGGGACGTCGCCGCCGCTGTCAGTGCAATCGCCAGTGCGAGTGAAATGCAGATCCTGGAAGTCATAGCTGAAGTCGATCTCGGGGTCGATGGCACGCAGGTCCAGCGTTGGCGGCGCGCCGTCGCCCGGCTGCAGCCATGCCTGTGCCTGCGCACCCAGCGTATCCCAGTGCAGCAGCCAGCGCCCTTGCACCTGCTGCACGCTGGCCTGCAGCTTCGGTGATTTTTCCACGGCAAAGCGCAGCCCCTTCGGCCCGGAGCAGAGGGACGCATTGCCCAGCCAGGGATCACGATAGCGGCCCTGCCAGCGCGCCAGGTCGTCAGACGTAGCCGCGCGCGCGCCGGCGGTGGAGGGCCGCCCGCCAGCGCTGGCCGCACGCACCGCGCGATCGGCGGCCAGTTCGGCCAGATAGCTCATGGCAGAGGCGGCCTGCTCGGGCGCGGTGTAGCCCTTCAACATCGACTGCATCAGCGCGGTGCGTGCATCCTCGCCTTCGCCGTTGATCAGCATCACCACGCCCACCTTGCGGTCGGGCAGCAGTGCCAGCGAGGAATACATGCCCGACAGGGTGCCGGTGTGCGCCACCTTCCACTGCCCGTCCATGTCTGACACCCGCCAGCCATAGCCATAACCGTAGAAGTGCGCGTTGTCCCAACGGCGCTGGCGTTCGCCCAGCGGCATGGGCATGTGCAGGGTCCACAATGTGCGCCGCTGCTCGCTGCCCAGCCAATCGGGCACCAGCGCCGGGTCCAGCAGCACCTGCATCCAGCGGGTCATGTCAGCCAGCGAACAGCGGATGCCACCGGCGGCCATCGAGGTCAGGTCAGGGCTGCGCGCGCCATCGGCGTTGACCACCACCGGTTGCCCATCGCGAACGGCATGCGGCTGCGCCACGTTGCCCACGCGCGTCACCGACCACGCACCCACCTGGCAGCGCCGCATGCCCAGCGGCTGGAACACCTGTTCGCGCAGCAGCTGGTCATAGGGCTTGCCGCCGGCGGCGGCGGCCACTTCGCCGGCCACCACATACATTAGGTTGTCGTAGGCATAGCCACTGCGGAAGCTGCTGACCGGTTTCAGGTGGCCCAGCCCGGCGATGATGTCGGCGCGGGTGTAGGCATTGGGCTCGGGCCACAGCATCAGGTCGCCCGCACCCAGGCCAAGGCCGCTGTTGTGGATCAGCAGGTCGCGCACCTGCATGTGCTCGCCTACCCAGGGGTCATGCATGCGGAAGGCAGGCAGGTACCTGCGCACCGGGTCATCCCAGCGCAGTTTTCCCTGCTGCACCAAGCGGGCCAGCAGGGCGGCGGTCATGGCCTTGCTGTTGGACGCGATCTTGAACAGCGTGTCTTCGTCGATGCGTCCACCATCGCCGCGTGCGCCCTGGACGTAGCGGTAGGCCACGCGGCCGTCTTCCACCACGGCCAGGGCGATGCCCGGCAGGTGCTCGTGCTGGACCACGGCGGCTACGTCGGCATCGATGGATGCGGTGCTGGTGGCCTGTGCGTGGACTGCCGGTGCCAGTGCCAGCAGGGCCATGCCGGCGTAACGCCGGCAACGGCCCCGCACGCGGTGTCGCGTACCCTGCGAAGCGCAGTCGAGCAAGCTCGACGCTACCGGGCGCGCGCCGGCGGGGCGGCTCAGAAGTTCCACGTCACCACCAGCTGGGTGTAGCGCGGAGCCTGCCAGCGCGTGCCCGTGCCGAAGGTGGCTTCGCGGTACACGCCCGGCTGGGCTTCGTAGCGCTGGTGCACGTTGATGGTTTCCTGATTGTTGAACAGGTTGTACACCGACAGCCGCGCGCTCAGGTCGATGCCCTCCACCGGCAAGCGCCAGGTCACGTTGGCACCCAGCGTCCAGGTCCACGGCAGGCGGCCGAACGCACCGCGCGGGCTGTACTCGAACTGGCGCTGGTCATACGGCCCGGAACAGTTGGCCATGCACAGCCAGCCGGTGCCGCCGCCGCTGCCCTCGCTGGAGGTGCTGCCGCCGGCGATGCTGTCGTTGGGCCACATCACGCCATAGGCGGTGATCGGGCCACCGGACTGCACCTGCAGCGTGGTGCCGAACGACCACTGCTTGTTCAGCGCATACGCCGCGCGCAGCTTGAACTGGTGGCGGAAATCATTGAACAGCACGCCATAGCGTTCGTTGGTGGCCGGGTGGTCCCAGAACTGCACCATGCCGGTGTCGCCGTAGTTGGTGTCCGAATTCACCGGGCCTTCGAAGTTGCCTTCGCTCTTGGACCACAGGTACGAAGCGTTGAACAGCCACTTCTCGTCCCAGGCACGGTCGATCTGGAACTCCAGCCCCTTGTAGGTGCGCTTGGGCTTGGAATAGCCGATCACCTCGCCGCTGCCGCCCTTGCGGTAGCCGCTGTTGGCGGTATCGATGGTGATCCAGCCTTCCTGCGCGCAGCCAATGCTGGAATCGCCCCAGATCGTCAGCGATTCGCCGGGGTTGGCGATCGGCCACAGGGTGCTGGGGGTCGGCCCGCACGGGGTGTAGTTGATGCGGATGTCATCCAGTGCGCGGGTCATGCGCCGGTAGGTGGCGTTCACGCCCCACGACCAGGCCTGGTTGATCATGCTCTGGAAGCCCAGGATGTACTCGTCCTGGTAGACCGCCTTCAGGTCCTTGTCCACGCTCTGCCGCAGGTCGGCGCCGCCGGTGTTCATGCGCGTATCGGTCGGGCCGATCTGCTGGCCGATGATCGGCGCCATGTACGCCGAGCCGGTAGGCGAGGTCTGCTGCTGCCAGCCTTCCAGCACGTAGTAGCTGTATTCGTCGGTCAGGCCGCCGGCGAAGTTGACGTTGATGTTGTTGGTGACCGGCAGGTAGTAGCGGCCGGCGTTGCCGAACAGCTTGGTGCTGCCATCACCGCGCATGTCCCACGAGAAGCCCACGCGCGGCGCCACCAGGTCGTCCATCTTGATGAAGGCATTGCCCTGCGCGGTGCGGTTCTCGAAGCGGTCCCAGCGCACGCCCAGGTTCAGCATCAGGTTCGGGGTGACGTTCCAGATGTCTTCCAGGTAGAAGGCATTGGCTTCGGTTTCGAACTTGCCACCGGACTGACGGTTGCGTGCACGCAGCATCTCGGTCACGCCGGCCGGCACGTAGGCATTGGCGCCGTCCCATACCTCATCGCCGGGGCGCGCCACGTAGGCGGTATAGCTCAGCGCGGTGGGGCCGGGGTAGCGGGTGGACTGATCGGTGGTCATCAGTTCGCGGTCCACGCCGAAGCGCAGCAGGTGGTCGCCCAGTTGCCATTCAAAATCCAGGCGCGCCACATCGCGGGTGTCATCACGCTCGGCCACCGCGGTACCGGTGGGATGGCAGCCGGCGCGCAGGCCCTGCAGCTTGTACAGGCGGGTGCCGTAGGTGCTGTCGGTGAACACCGGGCTGCAGGCCTGGTCCAGCGACGAATTGGTGAACGCACGCTGGTTGTTCTGCCCCACCATGGCGCGGGCAGTGAAGTTCTGGCCGAAGTGGCCGGTATAGGTGGCCGACCAGTTCTTGCCACCGGTTTCGGTTACCGAATCGCCGCCCCAGGCGCCGATCTCGTCCTCGTCCCAGTCGTAGCCATAGGACGCGTTGGTCACGTCGCCTTCGTCGGAAAACGCCAGCAGGGCCAGGCTGTGGTTGTCGTTGATGTTCCAGTCCAGCTTGGCGCCCCAGAAGCCATTGCCGGAATCATTCTTGAACCACGTACTGCCATCGGACGAGGTGTTGTGGCCCTTGTCGCTGCGGTCTTCGTACATGGCGAACAGGAACAGCTTGTCCTTGATGATCGGGCCCGAGCCCCAGACGTTGGTCTTCAGGAACGAATTGTTGTCACGGCTGCCATAGGAATGCGCGCTGCCATCGCGGTGGAAGTGGTCGCCCGCGCTGGAGCGCCAGGCGCTGGGTTCGGCGGTCACTTCCACGCCGCCCTTGAATTCGTTGCTGCCCGAGCGGGTGACCGCATTGATGACACCGCCGGTGGAACGACCGAACTCCACCGAATAGCCACCGGTCTTGACCTGGAATTCGTTGAAGAACGCGAACGGCGCGGTGCTGAAGCCGCGCCGGGTGTACATGTCGGTCACGTTCAGGCCGTTGATGAACACCGCGTTTTCAGCCACCGACGAACCGGCGAAGGACAGCCCACCGAACGAGGAATTGCCGCCCACCACGCCCGGCGCCATCAGCGCCACCGCCGACAGGTCCTGCGCCACCGGCAGCCGCGAGATCTCCTGGCGGTTGATGTTGAACGAGGTTTCGGTGGAATAGACATCCACGCGGTTGACCACGCGCGTGCCGCGCACCTGCAATGCATCCAGGTTGGTCACGCCGCCACCGCTGGCCAGGTTCACCGTGGTGGTGCCGCCCACCGCCACGCTCACCGCCACCTGCTCGCCCAGGGTCTGCCCATCGCGGCTCAACTGCAGCTGGTAGTCGCCCACCGGCAGCTGGCCCAGGCGGTAGCTGCCATCGGCGCCCACCGTCACCGTGCGGGTCAGGCCGGTGCTGCTGCTGACCACGGTGATCTGGTCACCGGCACTGGCCCGGCCGGCCACCGCGCCGGTCACGTTCTGTGCGAATGCGATGCCCGGCGCGATCACGCCCAGACACGCGCCCAGGGCGACGCTCAACGCCGCCCGCTTGATGCTGTAAGCCTTCATCCCCTGCTCTCTCCTGCAAGAATTGAATGGTGTGGAATGGATCTAGCGGATGTCGCGCTGGGGTTGCCTGGCGGGCAGTACCTGCCACTGGAGGTCATAGCTCCACTGGTCGAAGTACAGGTTGCCGCCTGCCCACTCGGCCTCGCCGCGCTGCGAGTCGACCGTTTCCGAGCGGTAATGCTGTTTGGCCGGCACCAGGGGCTGGCCGAAATCATCGTTGAAGGCGATGCGGTAGCCGTCCTGGCCACCCAGGTAGAAGTCGCGCAGCGCAGGCACATCGCTGGCCAGCGCGCCGGTGGTCACGTCCATGGGCAGCCAGCCATACGGCGCCAGGTACACCTGCCCCCAATCGTGCAGGTTGTTGTAGCCGCTGCCATCGTCTGAAAACACCATGCCCGACTGCCAGCGCGCAGGAATGCCGTTCATGCGCAGCAGGGCGATCAGCAGCAGCGTCTGCTGGCCGCAGTCGGCATGGCCGGCGCGCAGCGCGTAATCGCTGATGTTGCTGAGCGTGGAGTACTCACGCGCACCGGCCCAGGGAATGCGATCGACCGCGGCGAACAGCCTGCGTACCACTTCATGCGGCCGCGTTTCGCCCTGCAGCACCTGGTCGGAGAACAGCTTCAGCGCCGGGGTGAACTGCACATGCGGCACCTGCTCGGCCAGGTACGGCTGCAGCGCGGGGTCGGCAGGCGTAGCCTGCACCCGCGCCGGATCGATGGCCGTATGCCGCGCGAAGATCGTCAGCGCGTAGCGGATTTCGAAGCGGGTCGGCTGCCCGGCCACGGCCTTGGTTTCCATGTACGCCGTGCGCTGCAGGCTGCTGGCCGGCGCTACCTGCGCGTTGGCTGGCGTGCTGCCCAGCCATTGCAGCTGTTCCTGCTGGCCGGCAATTTCGCGCGGGTACGGAATCCACGCGCGCACGGTTTCGCCGGCCGGCACCGCATCGGCCTTCACCGTCAGCGACTGGGTGAATGCAATGCGCTGCGGCAGCACCGAGGCATTGCCGGTGCGCGCGGCCGCAGCCAGCACCTGCTGGTGATGCGCGTTCAGCACTTCATTGGGGCCGGGCGCTGGCAGCGGGGCATCGGCACGGCGGCGCGCACGCGCTTCATCACTGAGCAGGAACAGATTCGACGGCGCGCGCTTGAAGTACCAGCGGGTACCGTCGATATCCAGGTGCTCAATCAGCCCGCGCTGGTCCCAGCGCGCGAATTCTTCGTCGGTCAGGTCGGGAATCCAACGGCGCACGGCCGCCTGTGCGGCATCGCGGTCCAGGCTGAAATCCAGACGGATGCGGCGCATGCGCTCGTCCTGGAACTGCAGTTCCGCCGTGCCGGGCGCTTGCGCGATCAACGCCCGCGCCTGCGCGAAGTGGCCGGCGTCGACGGCATCGATCACCTGCAACAGGCGGGCGCCAGACGACGGTACCGCCGCAGCCGCGCACGCCCACAGCAGCAGCGCGGCACCCAGGCCGGCGGCAACAGGCAGACGCGGTTTGCGAACGACGGATTCCACAGCGACACTTCCCCAGCGCGGGTGGTAACGGCTGTGTAACACGGGCGGCAGGGGTGGTCAATAATTTATTCTTGCTTTCGCTGTCGAAAGGAATAAATATTCCTACAGGCATTCGAGGAGGGTGTGCAGCGCATGATCCTGGCTTCCCGCAAACCGCGCCGTGGCACCTGGCGCCGCTGGTCCCTGGCCCTGTGCCTGCTGGCCACGCCGGTCTTCGCACAGGCCGCACCCGATCCCGGCGCAGCGCTGCCGTATGTGATCGGGCTGCACGAGGCCTACCTGACCCCGGACTACTGGGCCGCGCGGCTGGACAACGCCGATGCACCGATCCTGGACCGCGCGCAGATCCAGGCGCAGAACGCGCGCATGCGTGCGCAGGATGCCCACATCCAGGATATCGCCGCGCTGCCCGCGCAGCTTTCGGCGCAGCAGGTACGCGCCAGCATCACCGCCCTGTCGCAGTGGCCGACGCGTGCGCTGTACAACGACGCCGGCCAGGACATCGCCCCGGCCCAGCGCAGCGCGATCGAAGCCAACCTGGGCCTGCAGGGCGTGCCGGCGCAGGTCAGCCCGGCCTATGGTCTGGTGGTGAAGCGCGCCGCACTGCGTACCTTCCCCACCCGCCAACGCGTTTTCAGCAGCCGCGGCGATACCGATATCGATCGCTTCCAGGAATCGGCGCTGTTCCCTGGTGACAAGGTGGCCGTCGTGCACCGCAGTGCCGATGGCCGCTGGCTGTTCGTGCACAGCGAACGCTACAGCGCCTGGATCGAAGCCGAAGCCGTAGCCACCGGCGAGAAGGCCAGCGTGCTCGGCTATGCCACGCAGGGCCCGTACCGCATCGTGACCGGCGCGGTCGCCCATACCGCCTACACCCCGGAAGAACCGCGCGTATCGCGCCTGCAGCTGGACATGGGCGTGCGCCTGCCGGTGCTGGCCGACTGGCCGGCCGCCACCGCGGTGAACGGCCAGCAGGCGCATGCCGCGTGGGTGGTGCAGCTGCCGGTGCGCGAAGCCGACGGAAGCCTGAAGCTGGTGCCGGCCCTGCTGCCGCGCTCGCAGGACACCGCCGCCGACTACCTGCCGCTGACCCCGCGCCTGCTGCTGCAGCAGGCCTTCAAGTTCCTGGGCGAACGCTACGGCTGGGGCCACGACTACGACACCCGCGACTGCAGCGGCTTCGTTTCGGAAATCTACCGCAGCTTCGGCGTGCTGCTGCCGCGCAATACCAGCGCGCAGGCAGTCAGCCCAGCGCTGGACCGCCTGCCGTTCACCGACAAGGACAGCAAAGCCGTGCGCGACCGCGCCGTGGCCAACCTGCAGGTGGGCGACCTGGTCTACATTCCCGGCCACGTGATGATGGCCATCGGCCACGTCGACGGCCGCACCTGGGTCATCCACGATACCGCCGGCGGCAGCTGGTTCGGCGCCGACGGCAAGCGCGTGCAGGCCCATCTGAATGGTGTCTCGGTCACCCCGCTGGAGCCGATGATGGCCAGCGACACCGTCCGCTACATCGACCGCATCACCAACATCCAACGCCTGCGCACCAAGACCCCTGAATGAAGATCACCGCCATCGAACTGGGCATGCTGCGCGTGCCGCTGAAAACGCCGTTCAAGACCGCCCTGCGCACGGTGGAAACCGTGGAGGACGTGGTGGTGCTGGTGCGCACCGATACCGGCCACACCGGCTACGGTGAAGCACCGGCCACCGCGGTGATCACCGGCGATACCCACGGCTCGATCATCGAAGCGATCCGCCACTTCATCGCCCCGCGCCTGATCGGCCAGGACGTGGTCAACCTCAACTGCCTGTGCGGCCTGGTGCAGACCGCCATGGAGCGCAACACCAGCGCCAAGGCGGCAGTGGAAATCGCCCTGTACGACCTGTGGGCGCAGCTGCACGGCGCACCGCTGTACCAGATGCTGGGCGGCGGCGACCCGGTCATCACCACCGACATCACCATCAGCGTGGACTACATCGACAAGATGGTGGCCGATTCGCTGTCGGCCATCGATCGCGGTTTCGAATCGCTGAAGATCAAGGTGGGCAAGGACATCGGCCTGGACATCGAGCGGGTGAAGGCGATCCATACCGCCGTGCAGGGCCGCGCCCTGCTGCGCCTGGATGCCAACCAGGGCTGGACCGCCAAACAGGCGGTGCACGCGATGCGCACGCTGGAAGAGGCCGGCGTGGTGCTGGAACTGCTGGAACAGCCAGTGAAGGCCGCCGACATCAACGGCCTGAAGTACGTGACCGACCGGGTGAACACCCCGGTGATGGCCGATGAAAGTGTGTTCAGCCCCAGCCAGGTGATGGACCTGATCCAGCAGCGCGCGGCGGACATCATCAACATCAAGCTGATGAAGACCGGCGGCCTGTCCAACGCGATCCGCATTGCCGACATTGCCGGCATCTACGGCGTGCCGTGCATGATCGGCTGCATGATCGAATCGAGCATCAGCGTGGCCGCCGCCGTGCACCTGGCCGTGGCCAAGAGCGATGTGATCACCAAGGTCGACCTGGACGGCCCTTCGCTGGGCCAGTTCGACCCGGTCAGCGGCGGCGTGCATTTCAACGAATCGGAAATCAGCATTGCCGATGTCCCCGGGCTGGGCATCACCGAAGTGCGCGGGCTGGAGATGCTGGGTTGATTCATGCCTTGCGGCTGGATTGGCGTACAACTGACGCTGGGTCGGGCGTTACTTTTCTTTGCGCGCAAAGAAAAGTAACCAAAAGAAACGCTCCGCCGTCCGCGAGCCGACGTGCTGCGCACGCCGGTGCCCTGCGCTCCTCGGTCCGCCGAGGGACGGCGCGGAACTCGCTGCGCTCAGACACCCGCGCCTCTTCGCCCTCGCCGTACCTGCGGTGCTCGGCTCGCTACAAGGCGGATTCAAAATCCAACGCAACAGCCGCCAGTAGATCCACGCCATGCGTGGATGCTCTTACCTTTGCCTTTGCCCTACCCCATACCCCCTTCGCGGCTGGCACGCGCGCGATCTGTCCGGGGTCGGGCGGGTGGGGCTTGCAGGGGTGTCCGCGCCATGGATGGCGCGGCCAAGCCTCCATGGACGGATTCACGGCGTCCCCTGCAAGCCCCACCCGCCCGACCAACCCCATGACCCGCTCTACGCGACCCACCGCAACGCCTTTGATAACCCCCGGACGCCCCCCATGCCGCCCCTGCTGAAAATCCGCGCCGAGCGTGGGCAGATGTCGGCCATCGAACGCCGCATCGCCGATTTCATCCTGGACAACGCCCACCTGCTGCGCGATTACTCCTCGCAGCAGCTGGCCAGCGCGCTGGGCATCAGCCAATCCAGCGTGGTGAAGTTCAGCCAGAAGCTGGGCTTCAAGGGCTACCCGGACCTGAAGTATTCCATCGGCCAGGACGTGGCCCGCGCCGGCAGCACCGCGCCGCAGGCCCCGCATGAGCCCGAAGGCGGCGACGACTACCAGCGGCTGGACGACGCCCTGCAGCGCAGCAAGGCGCAGGCCGAGGAAGAAACCCGCGCGGCCAATCCACGCGAGGAAATCGAACGCATCGTGCAGATGCTCGATGGCGCGCCCAAGCTGTTCGTGTACGGGCTGGGCGACGACGGCCTGTACGCGCGCGAATTCGCCATGCGCCTTTCGCTGCTGGGCCTGCTGGTGGTGCCCCACACCGACCCGGTGCTGCTGCTGGCCAACCTGTCCGCCGCGCGGCCCGGCGATGTGCTGCTGGTGTTTTCCGAGTTCGGCCACCTGCCCCAGCTTTCGCACCTGTCGCGGCAGTTCCAGGACATGGGCGGCAAGGTCGTTTCGATCACCCGCCACACCGCCAACCCGCTGCGCGCGCACGCCGCTGCGTCGCTGGTGGTGTGCGCGCACGACCGCGCACCGCAGGTGGCGCAGCTGCTGTACCGTAGTGCCATGCACGCGCTGCTGGATTTCCTGTTCGTGCTGCTGTGCCATGCCAATCCGGATCGCCAGCGCCAGCTGGCGGTGAACCTGGAGCGGATCGACCACCTGTTGGATTCCTGACCGGAGTGCCTGCATGAACCGCTTGTTCCGTCGTGCCGTCAGCGTGGGTCTGTTGATCCTGCTGCCGCAGTTGCCCGCCGCCGCCCTCAGCCCGCTGCCGCCGCCCCTGGCGCACAGCAACCAGCTGGTGGTGGTGGTGACTGACGACTGGGATGCCACGCAGGGCAAGCTGCAGGCCTACACGCGCGGCGCCAAGGGTTGGCAGCCGCAGGGCCCGGCATTCGACGTGGCGATCGGGCGCAAGGGCAGCGCCTGGGGCCTGGGTCTGGCCGCCGCGCCGATCGACGGCCCGCAGAAGCAGGAAGGCGATGGCCGCAGCCCGGCCGGTGTCTTCGCCATCGGCAGTGCCTTCGGCTACGCGGCCAAGGCCAGCACCGGGCTGACCTATCTGCCCATGCAGCAAAGCAGCTACTGCATGGATGTACCGGCATCGCCGTACTACAACCAGGTGGTGGATGCGCGCGAGGTGGGTGCCGAGGCGGTGAAGGATTCCACCGAGCCGATGCGGCTGGACCTGCACAACAAGGGCGACGTGCGCTATCAACAGGGCTTCATCATTGCCCACAACGCCGGCAATGAACCCGGCCGCGGCAGTTGCATCTTCGCCCATCTGTGGCGCCAGCCCGCCGAAGCCACCGCCGGCTGCACCGCCATGACCGCCGCGCACATGCACACCCTGCTGGCCTGGCTGAAAGATGACGCGCAACCACGCTTCGTGCTGCTGCCGCGCGCGCAGTACCTGCATTACCAGGACCGCTGGCAGCTGCCCGCACTGACGGGGGCACTGCGTTGAGCGCACAGGACGAACCGCAGCTGCAGCGCGCGGTCAGCCGCTGGCAGATCGTCGGGCTGTCGATCAACGATGTGATCGGCAGCGGCATCTACCTGCTGCCGGCGGCCACGGTCGCCCTGCTCGGCCCCTTCAGCCTGTGGGGTGTGGTCGCCGCCGGCATCGTGGTGGCCCTGCTGGTGCTGTGCTACGCGCAGGCCGCCAGCTATTTCGATGAGCCCGGTGGCAGTTACCTGTACGCGCGCGAAGCCTTCGGCCGTTTCGCCGGCTTCGAGATCGGCTGGATGATCTGGCTGACCCGCATCAGTTCCGCCGCCGCACTCAGCAATGCGCTGGCCGATGCCGTGGCGCGCTTCTGGCCGTGGGCCGGTGCCGGCGTCGGCCGGCTTGCGGTCATCGTGCTGTCGCTGGGCTTCCTGACCGGGGTGAACATCATCGGCGTGCGCTCGGCCGCGCGCACCGGCATCGTGCTGGTGATCGGCAAGATGCTGCCGCTGCTGCTGTTCGTGGCCATCGGCGCGTTCTACATCGATCCGCAGCTGGCCTTCTCCGGCCAGCGCCCGGATCCGCACGACCTGCAACGCATGGGCGAAGCTGCCCTGCTGCTGCTGTACGCCTATGCCGGGTTCGAGAACATTCCGGCCGCCGCCGGTGAATACCGCAACCCACGCCGCGATATTCCCTTCGCGCTGATCACCATGATCGTCACCGTCACCGTGATCTACGGCGCGGTGCAGCTGGTCGCGCAGGGCACCCTGGCCGGCCTGGCCAGTTCGGCCACGCCGCTGGCCGATGCGGCCGCCGGCTTCGGTGGCGAGGCGCTGGCCCTGATCCTGACCGTGGGCGCCACCATTTCCATCCTGGGCACCAACAGCAACACCATGATGATGGGCCCGCGCTTCCTGTTCGCCCTGGCCCGCGATGGCTACGGGCCGAAGGTGCTGGCGCAGGTGCATCCGCGCTTCCGCACGCCGGCGGCCGCCATCCTGTGCCAGGGCGTGATTGCGCTGGGCCTGGCGCTGTCCGGTTCGTTCGTACAGTTGGCCCTGCTGTCGATGACCACGCGCCTGTTCGCCTACATCGGCACGGCGGCGGCGGTGCTGGTGCTGGCCAAGCGCTTCGCCGACCGGCCCGGCGCGTTGAAGCTGCCCGGAGGCCCGCTGATTCCGGTGCTGGCGCTGCTGCTGTGCGTGGCGCTGTTCATCAGCGCCAGCTGGCAGAACATCGCCGCCGCGCTGATCGCCTTCGCCATCGGCGCGGTGATCTACAAGCTGCCGCGCAAACCCGACATGTAGAGTCGAGCCATGCTCGACTGGCATTTCTGTAGAGTCGAGCCATGCTCGACTGGATTTAACGGCCGTCGAGCATGGCTCGACGCTACAGAAGAGGGATACCTGCCCTTCACGCAACCGGCCCGGGCTGTTAACCGCCGCCCGGGCACGATCAGGCTTCGTCCACCACGGAGCCCGAGCGATGAGCCCCGACTATCAGATTCCCGGCCGCGTGCCGGAAGACAGCACCCCGCGCCAAGCCGTTTCCGACTATTGGCGCGACCGTTACACGGCCGAGCCGTACTACGACGAAAGCCTGTACTTCGACGACTATGAACCGGCGTATCAGCTGGGCCATTCCGCGCGTGCTCAGGACATCATCCGCGCCTACGAGGAAGTGGAGCGCGAACTGGAAGGCCGCTGGGCGCAGGAACGCGGCAAGAGTCGGCTGGAATGGGCGCAGGCGCGCAACGCCGTGCGCCGTGGCTGGGAAGAATCCGAGCGCGTGCCGCGCAACCGCTGAACACGGCTGCGCATCGGTGGCGCCGGGTAGGCTCGGCGCCACCGCTCATCCGTCATTCCTGTTCCGGCAGCGGCGGAATCGCCGTTCCCCGCGGTGCGTTGCCCCCACCTGCGGCAATCAGGTCGCGGGTATTCTTCTGCACCGCCACCGCACCAAACAGCGACAGCGCGAAGGCCATGCCGTAGAAGCCCTTCTCGCTCAGCGCCAGGGTGGCGTTCCACAAGCCCACCAGCAACAGCAGCAGCGCCGACAGCAGCGCAAACCAGCACAGCGCGTAGTACAGCCCGCTCACCGGGATGCCTTCCACCCGGTCGCGCACGCTCTTCTGCAGGGAAACGGCGGCAAACAGGCCGAACAGCAGCAGGGTCAGGTAGTAGCCTTTCTCGTTCAGCGCCATCTGTGCGTTGAACAGGCCGATCAGGTAGGCCACCGCCCCCAGCAGCAGGGCCACCCACGAGGCGGCGATGAAGGCGGGGGACGGTCGTGCGGTAACGGGGGTGTGCATTGCAGATCCTTGCAGACTGGCGGGCATGCATTGCCCGGGCACGGCCACCCTAGACCATTGGCGAAGCGCCGCACAGGGGGCAGCAGGACCTTCGGGCCACGACCGTCACCCCCACGGTGGTATACAACACAGAGCCTGGCCATCCGCATCCCCGTTGGAGATACCCATGACCCGCACGCCCCTGCTGCTCGCCCTCGGCCTGTTGCCGATCCTTGCCACCACTGCCTGCAGCGCCGCCGGCCCGGACACGGCAGCCACCTCCGCAGCCGCCGCGGCGCCGGCCAGCACTGGCGAGCGCCCGTTCACCGCCACCGAAGTCAGCCGCTTCGACCAGCCCTGGGCCATGACCTTCCTGCCCGACGGCAGCCTGCTGGTGACCGAAAAGCGCGGCAAGCTGCAGCACTTCGATATCGCCAGCGGCGCCAAGCATGAGATCCGCGGCGTGCCGAAGGTGGCCTACGGCGGCCAGGGCGGCTTCGGCGATGTGATCCTGCATCCGGACTTCGCCCGCAACAATGTCGTTTACGTCAGTTATGCCGAAGAAGGCACGCTGGACACGCGCGGCGCGGCCGTGGCCCGTGCCACCTTGGCACTGGATGCACAGGGCGGCGGCGAGCTGAAGGATCTGCAGGTGATCTGGCGACAGACGCCGAAGGTCAGCGGCCAGGGCCACTACGGCCACCGCCTGGCGTTCGGCCCCGATGGCAAGCTGTGGATCGGTTCCAGCGAACGGCAGAAGTTCGATCCGGCGCAGGACATGGGCAGCAACCTGGGCAAGATCGTGCGCCTGAACGACGACGGCACGCTGCCGGCCGACAACCCCTTCGCATCGCAGGGCGGCGTGGCGGCGCAGGTCTGGTCGCTGGGCCATCGCAACATCCTGGGCATCGCCTTCGATGGCAACGGCAAGCTGTGGGCGCAGGAAATGGGTCCGGCCGGCGGTGACGAGCTGAACCTGATCCAGCGCGGCTCCAACTACGGCTATCCCATCGTGTCCAACGGCGACCACTACGATGGCCGCCCGATTCCCGACCACGACACGCGCCCGGAATTTGCCGCACCGAAGGTCACCTGGAACCCGGTGATTTCCCCGGCCGGGCTGATCTTCTACAACGGCGCGCTGTTCCCGCAGTGGAAGGGCAGCGCCTTCATCGGCGGCCTGTCGTCCACCTCGCTGGTGCGCGTGGCCTTCGACGGCGACAGCGCCCGCGAGGCCGAGCGCTTCAACATGGGTGAGCGCATCCGCGAAGTGGAACAGGGCCCGGACGGTGCGCTGTGGCTGCTGGAAGATGGCAGCAAGGCACGCCTGCTGAAGCTCACGCCGAAGGCCTGATCACCCGGCAATGCGCAGCTGGAACGGCCCCGCATGCGGGGCCGTTTCGCTTTCCACTTACTGGATGGTGATGACCTTCACTTCGCTGCGCGTGCACGCCGCATCCAGGCACGTGCCGTTCAACCAGACCTGGCCATCGCCGATCATCACGCCCTGCTGGTTCACGAAGACCTTGCCGAAATCCTGTTCGGACACGGCCTTGACCACCGCCGGGGTGATGATGGTTTCGTAGTTGCGCTGGAACTCACCCGGGCCGGTGATCTTCCTGCCGCCGGCGATATTCAGCGGGAAGCGCACTTCCTCCACCACTGCCGCACGGTCGCCACCGACCACGGCGGTCTTGAACGCGTTGAACACCTTTTCGTACTGCGCGGCGTCGCCCAGCACGCTGTCGATGCGGGCACGCGCGTCGTCGGCGCTGGTTTCAGCCGGCGCGACCGCGGGGGCGGCGGGTTCAACGGCAGGCGTGGGCGCGGCCGCAGCGTCCATCGGCGGCGGTGCGTCGGCCGCGGGTTCGGCCGGCGCGGGCGGCTGCGAACAGGCCGCCAGCAACAGGGCCGGCATCAGGAAAGCGATCTTGCGCATGCGCGAACTCCATCGGATCGAAAGCCCGATGGTAGCGCCGGGCCAGCCCCGGCGTGTTCGTGCATCGTGAGCAAGGCAACGCCGGGCATGGCCCGGCGCTACCGCTTGCCGTAGATCCACGCCATGCGTGGATGAGCGCGCAATCAGCCCTTCAACAACTCGAACTGCACCGCTTCACCGGCCGCCGACGAGGCACACACCCACACGTCGAACTGGCCCGGCTCGGCACGCAGCACGCCGTCGCGGCCGGTGAACGCCAGCTGCTCGCGGGTCAGGGTGAATACCACCTCGGTCGATTCACCCGGCTGCAGGGCCACCTTGCGGAAGTCCTTCAGTTCACGCACCGGGCGCACGCGGCTGGCCACGCGGTCGTGGATGTACAGCTGCACCACTTCTTCGCCGGTCACGCGGCCGGTGTTGGTCAGGGTGGTGGTCACGGTCAGGGTGTCATCCCAGCCCAGCTGCGCGGCGCTGAGCTGCGGCACGCCGTAGGCGAAGCTGGCGTAGCCGATGCCGTGGCCGAACGGGTACAGCGGCTCGTTCGGAATCTCGCGCCAGCGCGCCTTGAATTCCGACATGGTCGGCAGTTCCGGGCGGCCGGTGCGCGGGTGGTTGTAGAAGTACGGCTGCTGGCCGGACACCTGCGGGAAGCTGACCGGCAGGCGGCCGGACGGGCTGTAATCGCCGAACAGCACATCGGCCACGGCATGGCCGGTCTGCGTGCCCAGGTACCAGGTAACCGCCACGGCGTGCGCATTGCGCACCGCGCCCTGCAGGGCCAGCGCGCGACCATTGCGCAGCAGCACCACCAGCGGCTTGCCGGTCATCGCCACCGCCTCGGCCAGCGCCTGCTGTGCCGGCGGCAGGGTGATTTCCACGCGCGACTGCGCTTCACCGCTGTACCGCTGCGGTTCGCCCAGTGCCAGCACCACCACATCGGCACGCAGCGCAGCGGCCACGGCCGCTTCGGTGCCGCCCGGGATGGCCGCTTCCAGCTCGCAGCCCGGCACGATTTCCAGCAGCGCTGCATCGCCGATGGCCGCGCGCACGCCGGTTTCCAGATCCACGTAGCGCTGCTTGTCGCCGAACAGGGTCCAGCAGCCTTCGATGTTCTCGCGGTCCTGCACGAACGGGCCGATCAGGGCGATCTTCTGCCCGGTCTTCTGCAGCGGCAGCACGTTGTCGCGGTTGTTCAGCAGCACGATGGAACGGCGCGCGGCGTCGCGCGACAGTTCGTCGTGGGCGGCGATGTGCGCGGTGTCCGCTTCGCGCGCCGGGTCCAGCGAACGATACGGGTCGTCGAACAGGCCGATGGTTTCCTTCAGCCACAGGATGCGGCGCACGCCTTCGTCCAGCACGGCCATCGGCACTTCGCCGCTTTCCACCAGGCCCGGCAGGTGTTCGGCGTAGAAACCGCTCTGCATGCTCAGGTCCAGCCCGGCGGTGAACGCCTTGGCGGTGGCATCGCGGTCGTCGGCGGCATAGCCGTGGGCGACCAGTTCCATGTCGGCGGTGTAATCGGAAATGACCACGCCCGGGAACTTCCACTCACCACGCAGGATGTCGGTCAGCAGTTCGGCGTTGGCACTGGCCGGCACGCCGTTGATGTCGTTGAACGAGGACATCACGGTGATCGCGCCGGCATCGAAGGCGGCCTTGAACGGCGGCAGGTGCACGTCGCGCAGGGTCTGCGGCGAGATGTCCACCATGTTGTATTCCATGCCGGCCATCACCGCGCCGTAGGCGGCGAAATGCTTGGGCGTGGCCAGCAGCGAATCGGCGGCGCGCAGGTCGCTGCCCTGGAAGCCGCGCACGCGGGCGGCGGCGAACGCACAGCCCAGCACCACGTCCTCACCGGCGCCTTCGGCACCGCGGCCCCAGCGCTGGTCGCGGGCGATATCCACCGCCGGCGCGTAGGTCCAGTGCAGGCCGGCTGCGGTGGCCTCGATGGCGGTGGCACGGGCGGTGCGCTCGGCCAGGTCCGGCTCGAAGCTGGCTGCTTCGCCCAGCGGGATCGGGAACACGGTGCGCATGCCGTGGATCACGTCGGCGGCCAGGATGACCGGAATGCCCAGGCGGCTTTCCTCGGTGGCCACCTGCTGGATGCGGCGGCCCAGTTCGGCGCCCACGCCATTGAACAGCGAGCCGACCTTGCCCTCGCGCACCTGCTGCAGCACTTGGTCGGCGTTGCGCACGTTCGCTTCCGGGTTCACGTCCGGCGCGAACGGACGCACCATGTCGGCGAAGACACCCAGCTGGCCGACCTTTTCCTCGACGGTCATCTGGGCAATGAGGGATTCGATGCGATCGGAGGCCACCAGCTGTCCTTATGAAAACGTTTACAAGCCCGGCATTCTAGCGTTCCCGGGCGGTTTGGCGAGAGGTTTCTACGTTCAGTTTCGTGCGCCCGCCCACAGTCTGGGCGTTCCATACGGGTGCGGACGCGAGGGTGCAGCTTACTCCGAGCCGGCCTGCTGGCGCTGCCCGGCCATCAACATGGCATCGCTGGAGGCCTGGAACACCCGCAGCCCGAAGGCCGGCAGGATGGCCAGCAGGTGGTCGAAAATGTCCGACTGCACCGCCTCGTACTCGGCCCAGGCGGTGCTGCGGGTGAAGCAGTACAGCTCCAGCGGCAGGCCTTCGGTGGTCGGCTGCAGCTGGCGCACCAGCAGGGTCATGTCCTGGTGGATGCCGGGGTGGTTGCGCAGGTAGCGCTCCACGTACACCCGGAAGGTGCCCAGGTTGGTCACCCGGCGGCTGTTCACATCGGCCACGCCCTGCTCGCGCAGGCGCCCGTTCCACTGCCCCAGCTCCTGTTCCTTCTGCTGCAGGTAGTCGCCCAGCAGGGCGAACTGGCCCAGGAACTGCAGATCGCCGTCATCCAGGAAACCGACGCTGTGCTGGTCCAGGTACAGCGCGCGCTTGATCCGGCGGCCGCCGGCTTCCTGCATGCCACGCCAGTTCTTGAACGATTCGGTCACCAGCTTCTTGGTCGGAATGGTGGTGATGGTCTTGTCGAAGTTCTGCACGGTGATGGTGTGCAGGGCGATGTCGATCACGTCGCCATCGGCGTTCTGGCTGGGCATTTCGATCCAGTCGCCAATGCGCACGCGGCCATCGCCACTGATCTGCACGCTGGCCACCAGCGACAGGATGGTGTCCTGGAAGATCAGCATGAGCACCGCGGTGGCCGCGCCCAGACCGGTCACCAGCGGCCCCAGCTTCACCCCCAGCAGGGTGGCCAGGATCGACAGACCGGCGGCCACGAACACCACGATCTTGACCACCTGCAGATAGCCCTTGATCGGCTTGTTGCGGGCATCGGGCTTGCGCTCGTACAGGTCGTTGGCCGCGTCCAGCGCGTGCGACACCGCCAGCGCCAGAGTCAGCACCGCCCAGGCGGTACACAGCGCCACCACGCCACTCACCAGGCGCGGCGGCAGATCGGGAATCAGGGCCACGCCCGAGGCGATCACCTGGCTGGGCACCACGTTGGACAGGCGCGCGATGACCCGCATCAGGTGGCTGCCACGGCCGGTATCGGCACCGGGCAGGCGGCTGATCAGGCGCCGCAGGCCGCGCAGCAGGATGCGTTTGGTCACCCAGTTGGCCAGGCCGGCGGCGATCAGCAGCGCCGAAATCATCAACGCCAGGTAGGCGCCGGGATAGGGTTCCAGTGTGTTCTGCAGCTGGTCCAGCCACTGTACCGCCACCACCGCGTCCACCATCCGTTGTCTCCTTGTTGTTGTGTCATGCAGGCCGGCGCATGGCCGGCGGAAAAACGTGCGTCCGTCAGTCGCGCGAACGCTCGATGATCACCCCCACCGCGCGCGCGCCGCGCACCGCACCGGGCTTGCTCAGCTTCAGCCGCAGCCACTTCACCTCGAATTCGTCCAGCACGATCTGCGCGCAGCGCTCGGCCAGCGTTTCCACCAGACCGAACTCCGATTCGCGCACGAACTGTTCCAGGCGCTTGCTGACCGCCTTGTAGTTCAGGGTATGGGCGATGTCATCGCTGGCAGCCGGGCGACGGTTGTCAAAGCCCATTTCCAGATCGAACACCAGGTCCTGGCGGATGCGCCGTTCCCAGTCGTAGATACCGATCAGGGCGTCGATGGTCAGCCCTTCGATGAAAACCTTGTCCATTGCGGTTACCAGCCGAATACAGACGACCATGGTACCGGCACGGCGGTGAGCCTGCCCGGAACGGGGGTTGGCGGTGGATGCGGCGGAAAAAACAAAGGGCCCTGCTAGCGGGGCCCTTTGGTACTACCGTTTGTCCCCGGGGGGAGCTGTTGAACAGCCGCGGATCCCGGTGGCGCAGCATTCGAAATTGAAGCACGTCAGGCCTGCTGATCAAGAGGCGATTACGACGATGCCGGTGCCTCAAAAGACAAAGGGCCCTGCTAGCGGGGCCCTTTGGTACCTCTCAACGTCCCCAGGGGAAGCTGGAATCCAGCCGCGAGTCCCGGAGCACACGCCGCAAGGTTAGGAGTGCCACCCAGCCCAGTCAATTGGCAAATGCGACACGGCAGACGACAGGGTGAAAAACCGAGCCGACCCACAAAAAAACACTGACGATCCTGATGCCGTTTTCTGATGTTCCTGCCTCGTTCCCAAGGTCAATGTGAAGCCACGTTCCCTGGGAGTGAGTTGATGAAGGAAAGCAGGATCCTGCAGGCAGCGCTATCCCGGCAGAGATGGTCGACCTACGAACGCATCGCTTCGCGTTGCGTAGCCGAACCAGCCACGCTCTATGCCTGGAACATGCAGATGTGTGCTGCTCTCCTGCCACCGCTGCACATCTGCGAGGTCGTGATCCGCAATGCAGCCGCTACGGCGCTGGCGCATCGCTATGGTCGATGCTGGCCTTGGCATCCAGCGCTGCTGCGCAGTCTTCCTGCCGAAGGCGCGCTTGCATCGCTACGCGATGCCTGCGGCAGCGCCGGAGCTCCCAGGGAGGTACCGGAGGTCATCGCCAAGCTGCGATTCGGCTTCTGGCAGCAATTGTTCGCTCGACGGTTCGAGCATTCGATCTGGGCCGGGACCATGAGCCTGGTGCTGCCACACGCACCCTCGGCGCCGCTGTCCGTCCTGCGTCGGTCCATCCATGCCGACCTCGACCGCATCCGCCACCTGCGCAACCGTATCGCCCACCACGAACCCATCCTGGAGCGTGACATCGGTGCCGACCTGGCCGCGATCGGGCGGCTGATCCATGCGCGCTGCCCACATACCCTGGGCTGGTTGCAGCGCCATGAGCGTGCGACGACGGTATTGGCGGCGTCGCCGTTGGGTGCCTGTCCGTAAGGTGTCCGCCGGGCATGGCCCGGCGCTACCGGCGCGCGTGGTTTACGCCGCCGGGAAATCGTCGTTCACACCGCCGGCAGGGTCGCCATGTCCCAGCGCGGGGTCACCTCGACCTTCGGCGGGTTGTGCTGCCCGGCCTGCAGCCGCAGCGCGCCGGCGAAGGCGATCATCGCGCCGTTGTCGGTGCACAGCGCCGGGCGCGGGAAGCAGGCACGGCCGCCCAGGCGTTCGGCCATCTGCTGCAGGCGCGCGCGCAGGCGCTTGTTGGCGCCCACGCCGCCGGCCACCACGATCACGTTGGTGCCGGCCGCTTCCAGTGCGCGCTCGCACTTGATGCTCAGCGTTTCCACCACCGCATCTTCGAAGCCACGGGCAATGTCGGCGCGGGTCTGCTCGCTCTGGTCGCTGTCGCGCCAGGCCATCAGGACCTGGGTCTTCAGGCCGGAGAAGCTGAAATCCAGCCCCGGCCGGTCGGTCATCGGCCGCGCGAAGCGGTACACGCCGGGCGTGCCCTGCTCGGCCAGCCTGGCCAGCTGCGGGCCACCGGGGTACGGCAGCCCCATCATCTTGGCGGTCTTGTCGAAGGCCTCGCCGGCCGCGTCGTCCAGGGTTTCGCCCAGCAGGCGGTACTGGCCGATCGCATCCACCGCCACCAGCTGGGTATGGCCGCCGGACACCAGCAGGGCCACGAACGGGGCCTGCGGCGGGTCGTCTTCCATCAACGGCGCCAACAGGTGGCCTTCCATATGGTGTACGCCCACTGCCGGCACCTCCAGCGCCCACGCCAGCGAACGGGCCACGCCCGCCCCCACCAGCAGGGCGCCGACCAGGCCGGGGCCGGCCGTGTAGGCCACCCCGTCAATGTCGTCCACGCCCAGCCCGGCCTCGCCCAGGGTCTGGCGGATCAACGGCAGCAGCTTGCGCACGTGGTCACGGCTGGCCAGCTCGGGCACCACACCACCGTATTCGGCGTGCAGGGCGATCTGGCTGTAGACCGCATGGGCGCGCAGGGCCGCGCTGCCGGCCAGGTCGGTGTCATACACCGCCACGCCGGTCTCATCACAGGAAGATTCGATGCCAAGGACTCGCATGCCTGCTATTATGACGCCCCTGCCGGTCCCTCGGGGACTGTGCAGAACCCTCTGCAATCGAACCACCGGCCCGTATTCAGGGTTGGCCGCTTGCAGTTTGTCTTTTCGCCGCTATAATGTGCGGCTCGCCGGGCGTGACCCGGTTCTACTGTGTCCCGGAGATTCCATGCCCAGCGTCAAAGTCCGCGAGAACGAGCCCTTCGAGTTTGCTCTTCGCCGCTTCAAGCGCACTTGCGAAAAGGCCGGTGTGCTGGCCGAAACCCGCAAGCGCGAGTTCTACGAAAAGCCGACCCAGGAGCGCAAGCGCAAGGCCGCCGCTGCTGTGAAGCGTCAGCTGCGCCGCTCGTCGCGCGACGTCACCAAGCGTCAGCGCCTGTACTGATCGGACGCATCTTCATTGCGGCGGGCTCGTCCTTCCGCAGTGGAGTCGAAGCCGGCACGCGCGAGCGTTGCCGGCTTTTTGCGTTTCCGGGCCCGGGCATCCGCCCTGCCCCACCACCATCACCTCGAGGTTCCTCATGAGCATGAAGCAGCAGCTCACCGAAGACATGAAGGCCGCCATGAAGGGCGGCGAGAAGCACAAGCTGGGCGTGATCCGCCTGATCAACGCCGCCATCAAGCAGAAGGAAGTGGACGAGCGCATCGAGCTGGATGACACCGCCGTGATCGCCGTGCTGGACAAGATGGTCAAGCAGCGCAAGGACTCGGTCAGCCAGTACGAAGCGGCCAACCGTGAAGACCTGGCCGAGATCGAGCGCGCCGAGATCGTGGTGATCGAAGCCTACCTGCCGGCCAAGATGGGCGAAGCCGAAATCGTGGCCGCCATCCAGGCTGCCATGGCCGAAACCGGCGCCAGCACCCCGGCCGACATCGGCAAGCTGATGGGCGCGCTGAAGCCGAAGCTGGCTGGCCAGGCCGACATGGGCCTGGTGTCCAAGCTGGTCAAGCAGCAGCTGTCGTAAGCCAGCCCTTGGGGTCGGATCCCTTTCGCCACGCGAAAGGGCTCTGACCCCATCGCGGTCCCCGGCGCTTCACCACGCCTTCGACCCCCGGCTGCTACAACAGCCGCATGGTCGAACCGGCACCCCGCGTCCCCGTGAATCTGCAAAAGTACGTCCAGCGCCTGCAGGACAGTTTCCCGATGGCGGTAGGCAAGCGCTTCGTCGACATCGACGTGCTCACCCAGGCCGCCTCGGTCTCCTTCTACGCCCTGCTGTCGATGGCACCGCTGCTGGTGCTGCTGCTGTGGCTGACCGCCTCGCTGTACCCGCCCGCGCAGCAGGCCCTGGTCGAACAGATCAGCTCGGTGGCCGGCAGCAGTGCCGCCACGGTGGCCGAAACCGTGCTGAAGAACGCCGACAACCAGCCCGACGTGGGCTCGCTGGCCGGGCTGTGGAGCACCCTGCTGCTGTTCATCGGCGCCACGGCGGTGTTCGCCCAGCTGCAGAACGCACTGAACCTGATCTTCCGCACCAGCGGCGAACGCCTGGATGGCATCAAGGCCTGGCTGCGCAAGCGAGTGTTCTCCTTCGGCGTGGTGCTGGCGCTGGGCTTCCTGCTGATCCTGTCGATGACCGCCACCACCATGCTGCAGGTCGCATTCGCGCAGCTGCCGTCGGTGCTGCCAGCCATCGGCTACCTGACCAGCCTGCTGCTGTACGCGGCCGGCTTCGCCTTCATGTACCACTACCTGCCGGACCGCCGCGTGGCCTGGCGCCAGGCCTTCATCGGCGGCGTCATCACCTCGGCGCTGTTCGCGCTGGGGCGCTATGGCATCGGCGTGTACATCGCCACCGTCGCACCGGGCAGCGCCTACGGGTCGATGGGCGCGCTGGTCATTTCGCTGGTCTGGATCTACTACGCCACCGTGGTGTTCTTCGTCGGCGCCTTGATGACCGCGGTGATCGACGAACGCTTGCGCGCGCGCAACCATCTGGCGCTGGCCGGCATCGATCCGGCCACGGCGCAGGCAGATGCCCAGCAAGGGGTAAACTAGGGGCACTGACTGTTCCCCTCTGCGTGGCCCTGCCGGCCGCGCCCCTGCCCTGTTGCCCATGGCCCGTATCCCCGACGCATTCATCGACGACCTGCTGGCCCGCTCCGACATCGTCGAGGTGGTCGGCAGCCGCGTGCCGTTGAAGCGCCAGGGCAAGGAATACGCGGCGCGCTGCCCGTTCCATGACGAGCGCTCGGCCTCGTTCACGGTCTCGCCCACCAAGCAGTTCTATCACTGCTTCGGCTGCGGCGCGCACGGCACCGCCATCAGCTTCCTGATGAACTACGACCGCCTCGAATTCCTCGATGCGGTGGACGAACTGGCCAAGCGCGCCGGCATGGAAGTGCCGCGCAGCGAGAACCCGCGCAGCGCGCAGCAGCAGGACGAAGGCCGCGAGCTGTATGCCGCACTGGATGCCGCCATGAAGTTCTTCCAGAAGAACCTGGAAGGCAGCGACAAGGCGCGCGCCTACCTGGATGGTCGCGGCGTGGACGAAGAGAACCGCACCCGCTTCCAGATCGGCTACGCGCCAGACGGCTACAGCGGGCTGCGCGATGCGCTGGGCAAGGACGAGCGCAAGATGAAGCTGCTCGACCGCGCCGGCCTGTTTTCCAAGAACGACCGCGGCCACGTCTACGACAAGTTCCGCGACCGGGTGATGTTCCCGATCTTCGACCGCCGTGGCCGGGTGATCGCCTTCGGCGGCCGCGTGTTCGAGAAGGACGACGGCCCCAAGTACCTCAACTCGCCGGAAACCGCGCTGTTCCACAAGGGCCGCGAACTGTACGGCCTGTGGCAGGTGCGCCAGGCCAACCAGAAGATCGAACGGTTGATCGTGGTCGAAGGCTACATGGACGTGGTCTCGCTGTTCCAGTTCGGGGTCACCCAGGCGGTGGCCACGCTGGGCACGGCCACCACGCCCGACCATGCCGAGCTGCTGTTCCGCAACGCGCCGGACGTGTTCTTCTGCTTCGACGGTGACGCCGCCGGCCGCCGTGCCGGCTGGAAGGCGCTGGAATCAGTGCTGCCGCGCATGAAGGATGGCCGCCAGGCCTTCTTCCTGTTCCTGCCCGACGGCGAGGACCCGGACACCATCGTGCGCAAGGAAGGCGCCGAGGTCTTCAACGAACGCCTGAAGCAGGCCACGCCGCTGTCGCAGTTCTTCTTCGATGAACTGACCCGCGAGATCAACCTGGGCACGCTGGACGGCAAGGCCCGCCTGGCCGAACGCGCAAAGCCGATGCTGGCGCAGATTCCCGATGGTGCCTTCGGCGACCTGATGAAGCAGCAGCTGGCGCAGCTGACCGGCCTGGGCGGCGGCAACGCGGCGGCCGCGCGCGCGCCGATGCCGCAGCGCGCGCCGGCCCGGCAGATCCAGCCCATCGCCAAGCGCAGCCTGGTGCGCGGCGCCATTGCCGTACTGCTGCAGCAGCCGTCGCTGGCGCTCACGCTGGGCGGCAAGCACCACTTCCAGGGCCTGCGCCTGCCCGGCGTGGAGCTGCTGCTGGAACTGCTGGGGCTGGTCGAACAGCGCCCGGACATCAGCACCGGCGCCCTGCTGCAGCATTTCGACGGCCGCGAAGAGCAGGCGTCGCTGCACACGCTGGCCGCGCAGACCCTGCCCGGCGATGAGGCGGTGTGGACCCAGGAACTACACGACGCCGTCGCCCAGCTGGAGAAACAACTGCTGGTGCAACGTTTGGACGAACTGTTGGCAAAGCAGCGCCAGCAGGGCCTGGACGATACTGACAAGTACGAACTGCGCGAGCTGCTGAAGGCGCGCGCCACCCTGCGCCTGTAGGGCGGCCACCCACGGAGAGACCATGCTGCTGCGCCTGACCTGCCTGCTGTTGTTGTCGCTCTGCACGCCCCTGGCCGCGCTGGCCGGGGAAAACCCGATCAACGAAGTGCGCCCGGGCCTGCATGCCGGCGGCCAACCCAGTGCCGCGCAGCTGCAGGCGCTGGCCGCGCAGGGCGTACGCACCGTCATCGACCTGCGCCAGCCCGAAGAAGACCGCGGTTACGACGAGATGGCCCAGGCCGAAGCACTGGGCCTGCGCTACGTGCGCATTCCGGTAGCCGGCGCCGAGGGCCTGGATGCAGCCAACGTGCGCGCCGTGCACCAGGCGCTGCAGCAGAGCCAAGGGCCGGTGCTGCTGCACTGCGCCTCGGGCAACCGCGCCGGCGCCGTGCTCGCCCTGGTCAATGCGCGCTACGAACATGCCAGCCCGGAGCAGGCCCTGCCATTGGGCCAACGAGCTGGCCTGAAATCCCTGGAAGCCGCCACCCGCCAGCGTCTGGCGGAACCGGTCACCTCCCCCTGACCCCCACGTACCAAGGAGCCTGCCCACCATGACCCGCTGGTGGTCGCGCCTGCGACCGGACAACTTCACCCTCGCCCTGCTGTGCACCGTGGCCCTGGCCTCGCTGCTGCCGATGAAGGGCGCCGCTGCCATGGTGCTGGACGATGTCACCACCGTGGCCATCGCCGCCCTGTTCTTCCTGCACGGCGCGCGCCTGCCTCGCGAATCGATCATTGGCGGCATGCTGCACTGGCGGCTGCACCTGACCATCCTGGCCTGCACCTTCATCCTGTTCCCGCTGCTGGGGCTGATGTTCAAGCCGCTGTCGGGCTGGCTGCTGACCCCCGAGCTGTATCTGGGCGTGCTGTTCCTGTGCACGCTGCCGTCCACCGTGCAGTCGTCCATCGCGTTCACCTCGATGGCGCGCGGCAACGTGCCGGCGGCGGTCTGCAGTGCGTCGCTGTCCAGCATCCTGGGCGTGTTCCTTACCCCGCTGCTGCTGACCGCGCTGGCCGGCACCTCCGGCGGCGTGCACGACCCGCTGCATGCGATCGGCGGCATCATGCTGCAGCTGCTGGTGCCCTTCGTGGCCGGCCACCTGCTGCGGCCGTGGATTGCCGGCTGGGTGGAAAAGCAGCGCGCGCTGCTGCGCTACACCGACCAGGCCACCATCCTGCTGGTGGTGTATTCGGCGTTCGGCGAAGCGGTGACAGAAGGGCTGTGGAGCAAGACACCGCTGCTGTCCCTGTTTGCCGTGGCCGTGGTGGCCGCCGTGCTGCTGGGCATCGCCATGCCGCTCATCACCTTCCTGGCGCGCCGCCTGCACTTCAACCGCGAAGACGAGATCGCCATCGTGTTCTGCGGATCGAAGAAGAGCCTGGCCACTGGCGTACCGATCGCCAAGGTGTTGTTCGCCGGCGGCAGCCTGGGCGCCATCGTGCTGCCGGTGATGATCTACCACCAGATCCAGCTGATCGTCTGCGGTGTGATTGCGCAGCGGTATGCGCGGCGCGCGCCCTGAGTGACGGGAAAACCATCCACGCATGGCGTGGATCTACTGGGGCCATCCGTGCGTGGCATGAAGCCACGGTAGATCCACGCCATGCGTGGATGCATGCACCACCGTGAGGACGGGGTCAGAGCCCCTTCGGGGATCCGACCCCGGGAAGGGTCACATCCAGGGCAGGATCCAGTGGTCCACCAGCAGGAAGGCGAACAGCGCCATCAGGTACACGATGGAGTACTGGAACATCTTCATCGAGAAGAACTCATCCGGCGGGTTCTGCATGCGCCAGGCGTACCAGAGGAACACGGCGTTGAGCACGATCGCCCCGCCCAGGTAGAACGGCCCGCTCATGCCCACCAGGTAGGGCACCACGCACACCAGCGCCAGCACCACCGAATAGGCCAGGATCTGCTTGCGCGTGTGCACCACGCCGTGGGTGACCGGCAGCATGGGGATCTTCGCCTTGGCGTAGTCCTCGCGGCGGAAGATCGCCAGCGCCCAGAAGTGCGGCGGGGTCCAGATGAAGATGATCAGCACCAGCAGCGACGAATACGCCCAGTCCGACGAACCCTGCATGCCAGTAATCGCCGCCCAGCCCAGCATCGGCGGCATCGCGCCGGCCAGGCCGCCAATGACGATGTTCTGCGAGGTCGCGCGCTTCAGGTACACGGTGTAGATCACCGCATAGCCGATCAGCGAGGCGAAGGTCAGCACGGCGGTGATCCAGTTCACCCACAGCAGCAGGATCGCCATCGACAGCACGATCAGCACGCCGGCGAACACCAGCACCTGCCACGGCTTGACCTTGCCCACCACCAGCGGGCGCCACGAGGTGCGCGCCATCTGCGCGTCGATATGCGCATCCAGCAGCTGGTTGATGGCAGCGGCCGCTGAGGCGGCCAGCCAGATGCCCAGGAAACCCAGCGCGCCGGCGCGCACCTGTTCCCAGCTGGGTACGCCCGGAATGGCCAGGACCATGCCGACCAGGGCGGTGAACACGATCAGGGCCACGACCTTGGGCTTGGTCAGGTCCCAGTACTGGCGATAGTTGGAAAACATGCGATCAGTCCGGCGCGCGCAGGCGGGCCAGCAGGCTCACCAGCACGAACAACAGGGCAACGGCCACGCCGTTGTGGGCCACGGCCACCGCCAGCGGCAGGGCCAGCTTCACGTTCAGGATGCCCAGGGTGACCTGCAGCACCAGCAGGGCCACCAGCGCACTGGCCCAGCCGCGCATGCTGGGCAGGCGGAACAGGCGCAGGCCCAGCCACAGCAGGTAGGCCGCCACCACGATGGCGAACAGGCGGTGCGCCATCTGGATGGCGATGCGCGAGGCGCCATCCAGCACGCCCCCTTCGTAATCCACGCCGATGCCGCGCCACAGGGTGAAGCCTTCCACGAAGTTGTGCTGCGGCCACCACTGGTTGGCACAGCGCGGGAAGTTGTCCAGCGACGCGCTGCCGCCACCGCAGGCCAGTGCGGCGTAGTTGGCGCTGACCCAGCCGCCCAGCGCGATCTGGGTGACCAGCACGGCCACGCCGATGCGCAGCAGCCACTTCAGCTTCGGCGCTTCGGCCAGGGTGATCGGCAGGTGCGTTGCCCGCCACGCCATCCACACCAGCAGGCCGAACATCAGCATGCCGCCCAGCAGGTGGCCCATCACTACGATGGGTTTCAGCAGCAGGGTGACCGTCCACATGCCCAGCAGGGCCTGGAAGATCACCACCGCCAGGGTCAGCAGGGCCGCCCGGGCCAGGTCGATGTTGCCCCAGCGCAGCGCGGCGATCAGCAGGATCGCCTCACCCACCAGGGCCAGGCCGCTGGCCGTGCCATGCCAGCCCATCATGTACAGCGGTATGCCGGCGGCCACCAGTACGCAGGCGGTCACCACCGCCGTGCTGCCGAAGCGGCGCTTGCGGGTGGCCAGCAGGGCCAGGGTCAGGATCTCGATGCCCAGCGCGCCGGCCAGGAAGCGGTGCACCTGCTCGCGCCAGGCCTTGTGGGTTTCCAGCGGACGGATCTCGGTGGCCGGGTGGCCGATGGTTTCTTCCACGTGCTGCGGCCAGGTGGCCTGCCCATAGCAGGTCGGCCAGTCCGGGCAGCTCAGGCCAGCATCGGACAGGCGCACGAAGGCGCCGAACATGATCGTGCTGGCGGTCATGATCATGGCGAACCACGCCAGGCGGTGGAAATTACGGTGCAGCGCCGGACGCGCGGAAAGGCTCATCAAACGGGACTCACTTCAGTTTCAGCAACGTGGCCATGTCCTTGCGCAGGCCCCCCAGGTCACTGCCGGGGGCATGGCGCATGATCACGAAGCCGTTCGGATCGATCACATAGACCGGCAATCCGGCCGGATCGTCGGCACCGGGCAACGCCGCGCGCAGGGCGGGCGACGGCGCCAGTGGCCGCAGCGCGGGCAGTGCGGCGATCGGCGCCGGTGGCGTGCCCAGCCACAGAATCTCCACATTATCGGCGTTATGGCCGAACAGCTGCCACACCTTGCCCAGTCCCTGCGACAAAGTGACGCACTGCGCGTCACAGGCCCCGGCCGGCGCCACCAGCAGCCGCCAGGTGCGCGCTTCGGGGTTCCATGGGTAGGGCTGGCCGTTGGCCAGGGTCGGCGGCTGCTGGCGCAGGTCCACCGGTGGCTGCAGCAACTGCCCGGCATTGCGGTGCCCGGTGGGCTGCCAGCCGGTGAAGCGCAGCACGGCGGCCAGCGCCATCGCCCCGAAGAACACGGCGAACAACAGCAGCAGGGTGCGGCGGCCGGAACCGCGTGCCTGCGGGGTGGTGGCGGTGTTCATGCGGGCATTTTCTCATGGTTGGGTGGAAGGAAGCGGCCGGCGCTCTGGTAGTCGGGGGAAAGGAAGCGGTCGACGCTCTGGTAGCCCCCGACCTTGGTCGGGGGAAATGGTGCCGACCAAGGTCGGCACCCACCGGAGCCGGTCAACGCCGCCGCCGGCGCCATTCCAGCACCAGCGCCACCACCAGCACGGTCAGCGCCAGGCCGAACCACTGCACGGCGTAGCCCAGGTGGCGCTGCGGCGGCAGGGTGTTGGGCAGCAGGTCCAGATCGCGCTCGTCGCCGATCGGCAGCGCCGGGTCCAGCCGCAACACCCGGTCGGGCAGCGCGGCCAGGCCCAGCGCGCGGGCCAGGCCATCGGCGGGCAGGCGGCTGGCCAGCCAGCGCCCGGGCTGGCCGGTTTCACTGAACGCCGGGCCCAGCGCCAGGCCGGCCGACGGCGGCGGCGCCAGCAACCCGCGCACCGCCAGCGGCGCCGGCAGCGCGTCCAGCACCGGCAAGGTGCGGTCCGGCGGCAGCGCGCGCCAACCCAGGTCCACCAGCAGCACGCTGCCACTGTCACTGCGGAACGGCCGGTACACCTTTACCCCGGCGCGGCCGTGGCGCATCTGGTTGTCCAGCAGCACCACGCCCGGCAGAAAGCGGCCATGGTCGGCCACCCCATGCAGTGCGCCGGGCGCCGCCAGTGCCTGCGCCAGCGGCAACGCCTGCGCCACCGCCGGGCCCTGCGCATCCAGCAGGGCCTGCTTGGCGTGCATGCGCTGCAATTGCCACAGGCCCAAGGCGGTGAAGCCGGCCATCGCCAGCAGCGCCAACAGCCAGCCGATCCAGCGTGTGTGCTGGCGCATCATGACAAGTCCACGCAAACGCGGTCAGATAGGCGCATCCACCCTGCCCCCGAGCCGTGCATGAGTGATTCGCTGAAGACCCTGCTGGTGATCGCGTTCCTGATCGTCATCGTCTGGAATCTGGGCGCCGGCCTGTACTACCTGCTGGTCGACCGCGGCCAGACCAAGCGCACGGTCAATGCGCTCACCCGCCGCATTGCGGTGTCGGTGGCCCTGATCGCGCTGGTGATCGTCAGCATCTACATGGGCTGGATCAAGCCGCACGGCGTCGGCGGCTGAGGGTACCTGCCGCTGCGCACTCAAAGGACGTAGACGAACAGGAACAGCATCAGCCACACCACGTCCACGAAGTGCCAGTACCACGCGGCGGCTTCGAAGCCGAAGTGGTTGTCGCGGGTGAAGTGGCCCTTGGCCGAGCGCAGCCACATCACGATCAGCATGATCGTGCCCAGCAGCACGTGCGCACCGTGGAAGCCGGTCAGCATGAAGAACGTGGACCCGTAGATGCCCGAACCCAGGGTCAGGTTCAGTTCCTTGTAGGCGTGGATGTATTCCTCGGCCTGCAGGGTCAGGAAGAACGCGCCCAGCAGCACGGTCAGGCCCAGCCACACCAGCAGCTGGCGGCGGTGGCCACCCTTCAGGGCGTGGTGGGCGATGGTCAAGGTCACGCCGGAAGTGAGCAGGATCAGCGTGTTGATCAGCGGCAGGCCCCAGGCGGGAATGGTCTGGAACGCACCACCGATCGCCGCCGGTCCATTGGTCGGCCAGCCGGCCGAATAGCCCTGCCACAGCAACTCGTTGGTCATCACCCCATCGCCTTCGCCGCTCAGCCACGGCAGGCCCAGGTTGCGGGTGTAGAACAGCGCGCCGAAGAAGGCACCGAAGAACATCACTTCGGAAAAGATGAACCAGACCATGCCCATGCGGAAAGAGCCATCGACCTGGCGGTTGTAGTGCCCGGCCTGCGATTCGCGCACCACATCGCTGAACCACCAGAACAGGGTCAGCACCAGCATCGCCAGGCCGGCATAGAAGGTCCAGCGGCCCCAGCTGGCATCGTTCAACCAGCTGGCCACGCCCACCATGGTCACCATCATCGCGATGGAGCCCACGAACGGCCAGCGGCTCTGGGCCGGGACGAAGTACACATTGGCGTCGTGCGGGGTCTGGGCCATGTCGGTTTCCGGGTCAGGGAGCGGCGTGCGCGCCTTCCGAGGTAGCGGCTGCAGCCAGCCGATCGGACAGCGCATCGTTGCGGTAGAAGGTGTAGGACAGGGTGATCGTCTTGATCTCCGGGGGCAGGTCGGGATCGACGATGAAGCGCACCGGCATGTCGCGCTTCTCACCTGCCTGCAGGGTCTGGGCGGTGAAGCAGAAGCATTCGGTCTTGCTGAAGAACCCCGACGCACGTGCCGGCGCCACCGAGGGCACAGCGCTGCCCACCACTGCCCCTGCACTGTCGTTGCGGGCGAAGTACAGGGCTTCGTTGAGTTCGCCCGGCACCACGTCCATGGTCAGCTGCTCGGGGTGGAACGACCACGGCAGGCGCGAATTCACCCCGCCGTCGAATTCCACGCGCACGGTGCGCTTGCCGGCGGCGGCGCCGGTGCTGGCTTCACTGCCGGGGCCGCGTTCCAGGCGCACGCCGAACACTTTTTCGCAGGCGATGCGGTACAGCGGCACCAGCGAGAACGTCAGCAGGAACACCGCCACCGCCACGCCGATCAGGCGCGGCAGGCCGGCGCTGCGTGAGGTCGCGGTGGCCGGTGCATCGCTCATCGGCCGATCACCCCGCTGAGGATGAAGCCCACGTAGACCAGCACGGCAATGGCGCCCACCCACAGTGCGGTGCGGCGGGCGCGCTGGCGCTGCAGCTCGACGCCGTTGCTCTCGCTGTTGTAGAGCCGAGCCATGCTCGGCTGCTTTTTGTCAGTCGAGCATGGCTCGACTCTACCGGTTGGAAGCGGGCTCTCGTTATGCATGCACCACCTCAATGCGTGATGTCGTCATGGGCCAGATCCCCCGGACGGATCGTCGGCGGCGTGGTGAAGGTATGTGCCGGTGCCGGCGAGGGCAGCGTCCACTCCAGCCCGCGTGCGCCCTCCCAGGAACGGTCGGCGGCCTTTTCGCCATTGCGCAGCGACGACAGCAGGATCGCCGCCATCATGAACGGCGTGGCGAACATGCCGAACGCACCGATCGAGCTGATCAGGTTCCAGTCGGCGAACGCCACGCTGTAATCGGGAATGCGCCGCGGCATGCCGGCCAGGCCGAGGAAGTGCTGCGGGAAGAACAGCAGGTTCACGAACACGATCGACCACCAGAAGTGCACCTTGGCCCACTTCTCGCTGTACATGCGCCCGGTCCACTTCGGCCACCAGTAGTACACCGCTGCGATCAGCGCGAACACCGCACCGGTCACCAGCACGTAGTGGAAGTGGGCCACCACGAAGTAGGTGTCGTGGTACTGGAAGTCGGCGGCCACGATGGCCAGCATCAGGCCGGAGAACCCGCCGATGGTGAACAGGATGACGAAGGCCACCGACCACAGCATCGGCGCTTCGAAGGTCAGCGAGCCGCGCCACATGGTGCTGACCCAGTTGAACACCTTCACCCCGGTGGGGATCGAGATCAGCATGGTGGCGAACATGAAGTAGATCTCGCCGCCCAGCGGCATGCCCACGGTGAACATGTGGTGGGCCCAGACGATGAACGACAGGAAGGCGATCGCCGCGGTGGCGTAGACCATGGCCTGGTAGCCGAACAGCGGCTTGCGGCTGAAGGTCGGGATGATCTCGCTGACCACGCCGAAGGCCGGCAGGATCATGATGTAGACCTCGGGGTGCCCGAAGAACCAGAAGATGTGCTGGTACATCACCGGGTCACCGCCACCGGCGGCATTGAAGAAGCTGGTGCCGAAGAACTTGTCGGTCAGCAGCATGGTCACCGCGCCGGCCAGCACCGGCATCACCGCAATCAGCAGGAACGCGGTGATCAGCCAGGCCCAGCAGAAGATCGGCATCTTCAGCAGGTCGATGCCCGGCGCACGCATGTTCAGCACCGTGGCGATGATGTTGATCGCGCCCATGATCGAGCTGATGCCGGCCACGTGGATGGCGAACACACTGAAGGCCACGTTGTAGCCGCCCTGCAGCGACAACGGCGGGTACAGCGTCCAGCCACCAGCCGGTGCACCGCCGGGCAGGAACAGGGTCAGCAGCAGCAGGCTGAAGGCCACCGGCAGCAGCCAGAACGACCAGTTGTTCATGCGCGGCAGGGCCATGTCCGGCGCGCCGATCTGCAGCGGAATCATCCAGTTGGCCAGGCCCACGAAGGCCGGCATCACGCCACCGAAGATCATCACCAGTGCATGCACGGTGGTCATCTGGTTGAAGAATTCGGGCTTGACGAACTGCAGGCCCGGCTGCGCCAGTTCCGCACGGATCACCACGCTCATCGCCGCACCGATGATGAACATGATGAAGCTGAAACCCAGGTACAGCGTGCCGATGTCCTTGTGGTTGGTCGAGAAGAACCAACGCTCGAAGAAGCTCTGGTGGTGATGGTGATCGTCGTGCCCAACTGCCGAGTGCGCCATTGCAAAACACCTCTCAGAATCGGTTGTCGCCACGGCCGCGAACGGCCGCGGGCTTTACATCACGCGCCGCTGGCCGCGGTGGCAGGTGCGGTGCCGGCTTCGGCTGCTGCCGGGGCTGCCGGCGCAGCCGGAGCTTCGCTGCCAGGCGCGGCCGGTTCGGCCGGTGCCGCAGCAGGCGTGGCCGGTGCGGGCGGTGCCGGCTTGCGCTGGGCCAGCCACTGCTTGAAGTCTTCCTTGGACACCGCCTCGACCACGATCGGCATGAAGCCATGGTCCTTGCCGCACAGCTCGGCGCACTGCCCGCGGTACACACCGGCCTGCTCGATGCTGGTCCACGCTTCATTGATGAAGCCGGGAATGGCGTCCTGCTTCCAGCCCAGCGCCGGCACCCACCAGGCATGGATCACATCGTCGGAGGTGATGACGAAGCGCACCTTGGTATCGACCGGCAGCACCAGGCGGTTGTCCACGTCCAGCAGGTAATGCGGGTGGCTTTCGCGGTCGGGCACGATGCCACTCTGCCGCACCCGGTCCGATTCGCGGTCCAGGCGGCTGGTGAAGGTCACGTTCTCGCCCAGGTATTCGTACTTCCACATCCACTGGTAGCCGGTGATCTTCACCGTCATCTCGGCATCGCGGGTATCGTACATCTTGATCAGGTTGGCCGTGGCCGGCCAGGCCATCACCACCAGGATGATCACCGGAATGACGGTCCAGATGATCTCGGCCTTGGTGTTGTGGCTGAAGGTGGCCGCCACCGCGCCCTTGGACTTGCGGAACTTGAACATCGCATAGCCCATCGCGCCGAACACGATGACCCCGATCACTGTGCAGATGATCAGCGACAGATTGTTCGACTCCCAGGCCAGGCGCGAGGTCTGGGTGACCCCCTTGCCCATGTTCAGCTGCCACGGCTTGGGATCGGCCGCCTGTGCCCAGGCCAGTGCCGGTACCAGTCCCCCGGCCACCACTGCGGCGGCCGCTGCAACGCACTTCGTGCCCCACCTGCTGCTTTGCTTCATTGCCTAGACCCTTAGCGTCGTCGGTTGCCGCCATCGCTGGCGGCGAGCAAGCCTTCAAGCATTTCAGCAAGCGTCTGGCGTTCGGCCGGCGCGAGGAAACTCCCCACCTCCACCTGCCGTCCGCTGGATGCCAGCCGGACCCTCTCATCACCGGTGACCAGGCGTACCCAATGCGGGTGCGCGCGGAACACCGGCGAACCACCGGGCGTGGGGATGACCTCCACACACGCCGGCACTACCCGGATCTCCTCCTGCCGTTCGCCGCTGCGCCACAGGGCGCGCAGGGCGGCTGCCAGCAACAGGCTGTACAGCAGCGCGAACAGGGGGGCGAATACATTGCCAGCCAGCCAACCGACGGCTGAAACCAGCCACATCGCCCCGCCCAACACGGTGAACAACAGGATGAACTGCCGGGCATCGAGCGCCCGTGGGGGACGCAGCCGCAGCTGCGTACCTGACCCATCCGGAGCTGGAAGCACCTCGATCATGTCGCAACCGCGTTCCTGCCGCGGGAAACGTCTCGATGGTAGCCCTGCCCTCTCGCCGGTAGCAAGGGTGCATTCACACTTTTTCCGATGTTGCAATACAGCATGAGCCCGGCGGCACGAATGACGAATTCAGCACAAAAAAGCCCGACTGGGCTGAACAGGCTGAATCCACCGCCATCAGGGGCTATCAGCGTTCATCAGGGGCGCTGGCAGGTCCTTCCCGGCGGCCAAAAAATGATTAAAATCGCCAAGTTTTCCACTGGCCGGACCGGCATGAACGCACCCTCTTCCTCCCCCACCGCCAACGACGCGCCGCGTCCGGGCGCGCTGCTGTCGCCGGAACTGCCGGCGCCCCCCAACCCGTTCCGCCAGGCCATCACCGACGCCTGGTTGAAGGACGAGGCCAGCCACGTGCGTGACCTGCTGGCGCAGGCGCGCCTGCCGGCCGAGGAGCAGGCCAGGGTGCAGGCGCTGGCCGCCGACCTGGTCGGCCGGGTGCGCGTGCGCGCCAAGGACCAGGGCGCGATCGAAGCCTTCATGCGCCAGTACGACCTGGGCAGCGAGGAAGGCGTGCTGCTGATGTGCGTGGCCGAGGCGCTGCTGCGCATTCCCGACCAGGACACCGCCGACAAGCTGATCCGCGACAAGCTGGCCGATGCCGACTGGGAAAAGCACCTGGGCGGCAGCGATTCGGTGCTGGTCAACGCCTCCACCTGGGGCCTGATGCTGACCGGCAAGCTGGTGCAGATGAACGATGCCACCCGCGCCGATGCGCCCAGCGCGTTCAAGCGCCTGGTCGGCCGCGTGGGTGAACCGGTGGTGCGCCTGGCCGTGCGCCAGGCGATGAAGATCATGGGCCACCAGTTCGTGATGGGCCGCACCATCAGCGAAGCACTGGCGCGCTCGCACAAGGGCGACAACGCCAGCTACCGCTATTCCTTCGACATGCTGGGCGAAGGCGCGCTGACCATGAAGGACGCGCTGCGCTACCTGGAAGACTACCGTCGAGCGATCCACGCCATCGGCGGTGATCACAAGGCACGCGGCGGCCGCCCCGACGGCGACGTCAACAACGCACCGGGCATCTCGATCAAGCTGTCGGCGCTGTACCCGCGCTACGAACATGCCAAGCGCGCACGCGTGCTGAAGGACCTGGTGCCGGGCGTGCTGGAACTGGCGCAGCTGGCCAAGAGCTACGGCATCGGCTGCACCGTCGACGCCGAAGAATCGGACCGCCTGGAACTGTCGCTGGACATCATCGAACAGGTGTTCTCCGACGCCTCGCTGGCCGGCTGGGATGGCTTCGGCGTGGTCGTGCAGGCGTACCAGAAGCGTACCCCGTACACCATCGACCACCTGGCCGACATGGCGCGCCGCGCCGGTCGCCGCCTGCAGGTGCGCCTGGTGAAGGGCGCCTACTGGGATGCCGAGATCAAGCGCGCACAGATCGAAGGCTATCCGGGCTACCCGGTGTTCACCCGCAAGCAGAACACCGACGTGTCCTACCTGGCCTGCGCCAAGCGTCTGTTCACCCATGCCGACGCGATCTACCCGATGTTCGCCACGCACAACGCGCACACCATCGCCGCGGTGCGCAGCATCGCCAACGGTGGCGTGTACGAGCACCAGAAGCTGCACGGCATGGGCGATGACCTGTACGCCGAAGTGGTGCCGGCCGATCGCCTGGGCCTGCCCTGCCGCGTGTACGCGCCGGTCGGTTCGCACGAAGACCTGCTGCCGTACCTGGTGCGCCGCCTGCTGGAAAACGGCGCCAACTCCAGCTTCGTCAACCGCATCACCGACGAGCGCGTGCCAATCGCCGACCTGGTCCGCGACCCGGTCGAGATGGTCGCCTCGTTCGAATCGATTCCGCACCCCAAGATCCCGCTGCCGGTTGACCTGCTGCGCAGCCAGAACCACGACAGGAAGAACTCCATGGGCGCCAACCTCGCCAACGACAACGAACTGCGCGCCCTGGCCGAGCAGATCAACGCTGCAGTAAAGCCGTGGCAGGCCGCGCCGCTGGTGCCGGGTGCGGTCACCACCGGTGCCTCGCTGCCGGTCACCAACCCGGCCGACAGCCGCGACGTGGTGGGCCAGTGGCAGGCCGCCGACGCCGCCACCGTGCAGAAGGCGCTGGCCAATGCCGTGGCCGCGCAGCCGGCCTGGAACCGTACCCCGGCCGCCAGCCGCGCCGCCATCCTGGAACACGCCGCCGACCAGCTGGAAGCGCGCATGCCCGAGTTCATGGCGCTGTGCGTGAAGGAGGCCGGCAAGAGCCTGCCCGACGGCATTGCCGAAGTGCGCGAAGCGGTGGATTTCCTGCGCTACTACGCCAAGCAGGCGCGCGAGCAGTTCAGCCACGCCGAGAAGCTGCCCAGCCCGACCGGTGAATCCAACGAGCTGCAGCTGCACGGCCGCGGCGTGTTCGTCTGCATCAGCCCGTGGAACTTCCCGCTGGCGATCTTCCTGGGCCAGGTGGCCGCTGCCCTGGCCGCCGGCAACAGCGTGATCGCCAAGCCGGCCGAGCAGACCAACCTGATCGGCTACTACGCGGTGAAGCTGCTGCACGACGCCGGCGTGCCGGCCGAGGTGGTGCAGTTCCTGCCGGGCGACGGTGCCACCGTCGGTGCCGCGCTGACCGCCGATCCGCGCGTGGCCGGCGTGGCCTTCACCGGCTCCACCGAAACCGCCCGCGCGATCAACCGCGCCATGGCCGCGCGCGACGCCGCCATCGGCGTGCTGATTGCCGAAACCGGCGGCCAGAACGCCTTCATCGCCGACTCTTCGGCGCTGCCGGAACAGCTGGTCAAGGACGCCATCGGTTCGGCCTTCACCTCCGCTGGCCAGCGCTGCTCGGCCGCGCGCGTGCTGTTCGTGCAGGACGACATCGCCGACAAGGTGATGACCATGCTGGCCGGCGCAATGAAGGAACTGAAGGTCGGCAACCCCGGCCTGCTGTCCACCGACGTCGGCCCGGTGATCGACGCCGACGCGCTGAAGATCCTGCAGGACCACGCCGAGCGCATGGACCGCGAAGCGCGCCTGATCGCCGCTGCCGAACTGTCCGCCGAAGCCGCCCATGGCACCTTCTTCGCACCGCGTGCGTACGAACTGAAGGATCTGGGCCAGCTGCAGAAGGAAGTCTTCGGCCCGGTGCTGCACGTGATCCGCTGGAAGGGTGAGCAGCTGGATGCGGTGATCGACCAGATCAACGCCACTGGCTACGGCCTGACGCTGGGCGTGCATTCGCGCATCGACGAAACCGTGGACCGCATCAGCAACGGCGTCCACGTCGGCAACGTCTACGTCAACCGCAACCAGATCGGTGCGGTGGTGGGCGTGCAGCCGTTCGGTGGCCAGGGCCTGTCCGGCACCGGCCCCAAGGCCGGCGGCCCGCACTACCTGCTGCGCTTCGCCACTGAAAAGACGGTGACGGTGAACACCACCGCCGCCGGTGGCAATGCCTCGCTGCTGACCCTGGGCGACTAAGACACCCCTCCCTTCCACGGGTGTGATGGATGCACGGAAAACCCCGCGAAAGCGGGGTTTTTTGTGTCCTTCCGGTGGCGCCAGGCGATGCCCGGCCTCGCTTACCCGGCCACCACACTGAAGCGGTTGTCCGCGCGCATCGCCAGCTCGGCCTGTACCCGCGCCACCCGCGCGTCCAGATCGCCTTCCAGCAGCACATATGGCACCCCACGCGCCTGCAGCTGCTGCAGGTACCACGCGTGCTGCCGTGCGCGGAATTCCACGCCCACGCGCGTGCCATCCTGCTCGAAGGGAATGTCCGGCGCGCACAGGAACAGCAGGTCGTAGGGCCGCGCTGCGGCGCGCTGCAGCTCCGCTGGCGCGGTCTGGAACATCCAGCCGCTGTAGCCCAGGGTGACCAGCGGGGTGGTATCGCAGAACAGCCAACGGTGCGCGTGCTGCGCCGCCTGCTCTTCATGCTGCGGCTGGGTCGCGGCGATGCGCAGCAGATCCTGCGCGTGCAGCTCGCCGCCCTGCTTTTCCCACAACGTACGGCCGAACTCGGGCACCCAGGCCGTGCCCAGGCGTTCGCCCAGCACCCGCGCCAAGGTGCTCTTGCCGGTGGATTCGCCGCCGATGAAGGCGACGCGCTGCACGTGGTCGGCATACACCGCCGGCGACAGGCTGCTGCGGTGTGCATGCGGATCAGCACGCAGCTGCGTACCACTGGCCTGGCCGATGTCGGTCGCGCGGTCCAGCCGGTGATGCTGCACTCGTGCAGCGAAATACTGGGCCAGGGCGGCAGCGAAACCATCGCCGTAGTCTTCGCCGGTGAATACCGCCTGCACCGGCCCACCAAACAGCGCCAGGCACAGCCACGCGGTGAAGGCGCGCTGCACCTGCTCGCTTTCGCTGTCCTGCGGCAGCGCGCGCAGCGGCACGCCATGCGCGCGGCACAGGGCGGCCAGGCGGTCGTCATCCAGCACCGCGACGGTCGCCTGCGGAAAGCGCGCACGCAGCCAGCGCTCGCGCCGCCCGGCGCTGTAACCGGCGAACCCCGGCTGCGACCAGCCGATCACCAGCAGCTGTTGGCAGCGCGCGGCGGCGAATTCGATCAGCCGTTCGTGGCCGCGGTGCAGCGGGCAGAACTTGCCCACCACCAACCCACGCGGCACCGTGTCAGGCAGTGGCATCGGCTGCGCCCGCCGCCGCACGGTCGGCGCGCATCAGCGTGCGCCAATGGCGCAGCGCCACCAGCGCATTGATCCAGAAACCGATGTACAGGATCGAGGTCAGGTGCAGGCCCCGGCTGTAGTACAGCGGCACCGCAATGGTGTTCACCAGCAGCCACACCCACCACGATTCCAGCTTGCGCTGCATCATCAGGATCTGCGCGATCACGCTCAGCACCAGCACTGCCGAATCGATGTAGGGCGCATAGGCCTGGGTCAGGCGGGTCAGCATCCAGCCATAGCCCAGCGTGCCCACCACCGCCAGCGGCAGCAGCCACGCCCAGGCGCGCGGGTGCAGCGAGGTGATCGGCAACGGCGCGCCGTGGTCACCCCGCAGCCATTGCCACCAGCCCAGCACGCTGATGACGATGAAGAAGCCCTGCAGCACCATGTCGGCATACAGGTGCGAACGCTCGAACACTGCAGCGAACAGCGCGCAGCCGACGATGCCCAGCCACCAGGTGTGCACGTTGTTGCGCCCGGCCAGCAGGATCGAGCCGGCCACGGCGATGTTGGCAGCCAGCTCCAGCTGGAAATTGGGATCGGACAGGTTCATGCCGCTATTGTCGTCGATCCACGCGACGCGCGTGGGCGGCCATGACCGGATCGGTGCACGCGACGTGGATGGCCCCAGTAGATCCACGCCATGCGTGGATGACCCACCACCCGTAGATCCACGCCATGCGTGGATGGCCCACAAAAAGAAAGCCCCGCTTGCGCGGGGCTCTCCCTGTACTGCGTCAGGCCGTGGCCTTTATCAGAACTTGTACTGCATCGAAGCGGCCAGCACGTCGCCGGTCACCTTGTACTTGCCGGTCACGGTGTTGCCAGTGGCCGAGGTCGAGGTGATGTTCGGATCCTTGGTGAACAGGTGGGTGTAGCCCACGCTGTATTCCATCTTCTCCGACGGGGCCCAGGTCAGACCCAGCGACAGCCACTTGCGGGTGGTGTCCGGCACGCGCACGTCGCGGTGGGCGTCGGTGGTCGGGGTCTGGTCGTACGCCAGGCCGCCGCGCAGGGTCAGCTGCTCGTTCAGACGGTACTCGGTACCGATCGAAGCGAAGGTGGTGTCGCGGTAGTGGAACGGCAGCACGCTGTCGGGCTGGTTGGAATCGTAGTCAACCGTGACCTGGTCGAACTTGCTCCACGCGGTGCGCGAAACGTCGGCCATGATCTTCCACTGGTCGTTCACGCGGTGGCTGACGCTGACCGTGGCGCTGGCCGGCAGGGTGATGGTGGCGCGGCCGTTGCTGTCAACGAAGGTACCCGGGGCAGCGCTGGCCAGGAACGCGGCCGCAGCCGGGGTCATGGTGAAGTCGGCCTTGCCGTCGGTGATCTTGTGTTCCACTTCCGAGCGGTAGCTGAAGGCGATGTTGGTGCCTTCCACCGGGCTGACGGTCATGCCCAGGGTGTAACCCACGGACATTTCGTCGCCCTTGATGCGCAGGTAGCCATCGGCGGTACCCGGCGAGAAGCCCAGCTGGGCAGCCTGGATTCCGGCCTGGCGGGCAGCGGCAGCGGCCTGGGCCTGGGTGCCGCCACGGGCCAGCACGGTGGCAGCAGCACGCTGCTGGGCGCTGGCGTTGATGGCGGTGCCGGCATCGACGGCGCTGGTCAGGTCAACGTCCAGGCGCTCGACGAACACCGACGCACCGAAGGACAGGTACGGGTTCACGTCGTAGGAGAACGCGGCGCCCAGGTCGACGGCCTGCAGTTCGGTCTTCACGCCGTTGTAGCGGCCGACCCAGTCACGGTCGTATTCGGTCTTGAAGCCGAACGGCACCGACAGCGACACACCGAAGTGCATATTGTCCTTTTCGCCGAACGGCACGTGGAAGTAAGCGGCCGGAACCGGGGCGATCATGCCGGCGTCGCCGCCGTTGCCGCCGGAAATCGGGGCGCCGTTGCCGTACTGGCCTTCGCCGCGGAACTTGGCGCCGAAGCTGATGGCGCTCACGTCACCCTGGAACTGGGTGCCGTCGAGCAGGCGCATCGAGGCCGGGTTGGTGGCGACCACCGAGGCATCGCCTTCGGCAGAGGTCGAGCCGGCGAACGCGCGGCCGAGGCCCTTGGCGCTGTTTTCCTTCAGCTGGAAGGCAGCGGCGTTGGCATCGGCGGCGGCCAGCGCACCGGCAACGCCGACGGCCAGCAGGGTCAGTCGGGCAATGGTGGAAGCAGTTTGCATCGTGTTCTCTCTCCGGTAAGCGGTGATGGTGCTCTGAGTGCGCCTGCGCCTACCGGACCCGAAGGCCCGCCAGAACGCGCCGGATTCCCCTCCCGACATACGACGCCGTATGCGAGTATCACTCAGAGACGTTAATGAAACAATAACAGCAGCGGGGCTTTTCCCTTCGCAAAACATGAACAGGCGCCTCCCCGCACAATGCCCGCGCACGCTAGGCTAGCGCCCATGTTCGTCTCGCTCCCCTCACGCAAGAAGGCGGCCCTGCGCTGGGCCACGCCCGTGCTGTTTGCGTCAGTGTGGCTGGCGTTCCTGTGGTCGATCTCGCGCCCGGACGACGCCCGTCGCAGCCTCTGGCTGGACTGGGGGGCCCTGTCCACCGGCCTGACCCACCCGCTGGACTACTGGGCCACCCTGCAGGACGGCAGCGTGCTGCGCCTGTTCACCGCCCTGTTCCTGCACGCCGACTGGTCGCACCTGCTGGGCAACCTGGTGTTCCTGCTGATCTTCGGCCTGCCCGCCGAGCGCGTGCTGGGCCCGTGGCGGTTGCTGCTGCTGTTCCTGCTGGGCGGGGCGGTATCGAACCTGGTGGCGATCTACACCATGGGCAGCCCGGACCAGATCATCATCGGCGCCAGTGGCGCGGTGTCGGCGCTGATCGGCGCCTATCTGGCGCTGTTCCCCGGCGCGCGGCTGGGGGTGGTCATTCCACTGGGCCTGTTCCTGGAATTCGTGCGCGCCCCGGCCTACCTGCTGATCGGCGTGTGGGCTGCGTTGCAGGTGGTGTTCGCCTACATCGGCCCGACCTTCGGCATGGTGGCCTGGTGGGCGCACATCGGCGGCTTCCTGTTCGGCCTGCTCTACGGCGTCTACGTGCGCGCCGCGATCGCCCGCAAGCTGCGCAAGCGCCACGGCTTCTAGCCATCTTCTCCGTAGAGTCGAGCTTGCTCGACTGCTCTGGCCTGTCCGTAGAGTCGAGCTTGCTCGACTGCTCTTGCCTGTCCGTAGAGTCGAGCTTGCTCGACTGCTCTTGCCTGTCCGTAGAGTCGAGCTTGCTCGACTGCTCTTGCCCCTCGGTAGAGTCGAGCTTGCTCGACTGCTCTTGCCCCTCGGTAGAGTCGAGCTTGCTCGACTGCTTCAGGCAAAAACAGTCGAGCAAGCTCGACTCTACCGATCGCGTGCGTCAGCGCAGGGGAACACATCGCCGGGCATGGCCCGGCGCTACCATCAGGGCTTGGTCGGGGCCGGCGCGGGCTTTGCTTCCGGCTTCGCTTCGGCCTTTGCCGGTGGCTTGGCTGCGGCAGCCTTGGCGGCCTCGGCCTTCAGCCGCGCGGCCACCGAACCGGGGTTCTTCAGTTCGGCCAGAGCGTCGTCAATCGGGCCATCACCCGGCAGCACGGCGCCGGCGCTGTAGCCCTCGGTGCCTTCGTCGTCGCCACGCAGGTGGCCCGGCAGGGTCGCCTCGCTGTAGTCGCTCAGACTGGCTGGCAGCGCGTCTTCTTCCGGCGTGGGCGCCGGCTTCAGTTCCACGTCCGGCACGATGCCGGTGGCCTGGATCGATTTGCCACTGGGCGTGTAGTAGCGCGCGGTGGTCAGCTTCACCGAATCGCCGTTGTCCAGCGGCAGCACGGTCTGCACCGAGCCCTTGCCGAAGGTGCGGCTGCCGACCACGCGTGCCCGCTGGTTGTCGCGCAGCGCACCGGCCAGCACTTCCGACGCACTGGCCGAACCGGCATCGACCAGCACCACCACCGGCGCGCCCTTCAGCAGGTCGCCCGGGGTGGCGTCGAAGCGTGCGTCGCTGATGCGGATGCGGCCGCGCGTGCTGACGATGTTGCCCTTTTCCAGCAGATCGTCGGCCACCTGCACGGCGGCCGTCAGCAGACCACCGGGGTTGCTGCGCAGATCCAGCACCAGGCCCTTCAGGCTGCCGCCAGACTGCTTCTGCAGCTGCTGCACGTGCTTCTGGAAATCGGCGCCGGTGTCGGCCTGGAACGTGGCCAGGCGGATATAGCCGTAACCCGGTTCCAGCAGGCGGCTGCGCACGCTGGTCACGCGGATGGTCTGCCGGGTGAGCGGCACATCGAACGGCTTGGGCTTGCCGTCGCGCACGATGGTCAGCACCACCTTGCTGCCGGCCGGGCCGCGCAGCGGTTCGCTGGCATCGATGGCGCTGATCGGCTTGCCGTCGATGGCGATGATCAGATCGCCCGCCAGGATGCCGGCCTTGGCCGCCGGCGTATCGTCAATTGGCGAAATCACCTTCATCGAAGCGTTGTCGGGCTGCTGCTGCAGCTCCACGCCAATGCCTTCATAGGCGCCGTTGGCCTGTTCGTCGAAGGCCTCGGCGTCTTCCTTGTTGAAATAGGTGCTGTGCGGATCCAGGTCCAGCAGCAGGCCACGCACCGCCGACTGCATCAGCTTGTTGTCGTCCACCGGGTCCACGTAGGCCGCACGCACGGCGTTGTAGACCGCCACGAAGCGCCGGATATCTTCCAGCGGCACCTTCGATGTCACCGCCTCTTCGTTGCTGGCGGCCTGCGCCGGGGTTTCGGCAGCGGCCGCAGGCGCGGTCTGCTGCGCCCAGGACAACGCTGGCAACAAGGCCAGCAAGAGGGTGGCGGTACGGGCTGCGCGCATGGATCACTCCTGTCGACGGTGGCATCGTGCCCAAGGCACATGCACCGATTATGCGCGAAGCGTGGGTAAATTCCCGTTGAATCCCGCGGCCACGCGGCCGCCAGGATTCAGCGGCGCTGCAGCCAGCTGTCCGGATTGACCGGTTGGCCACCGCGGCGCAGTTCGAAGTACAGCGCGGTGACGCCCTGGCCGCCGGAGTTGCCGACCTTGGCCACCGCATCGCCGCGGCTGACGCGCGCGCCGGCATCCTTCAGCAGGGTGTCGTTGTGCGCGTACAGGCTCATGTAGCCATTGCCGTGGTCGACGATCAGGATCATGCCGTAGCCGGTCATCCAGTCGGAGAACACCACGGTGCCATCGGCCACCGCCGTGACCGTGCTGCCGGCCGGCGCACCGATCAGCACGCCGCTGCTGGTACGGCCATCGGGCAGCTTGCCGCCGTAGCGGGCCAGCAGATTGCCCGACAGCGGCCAGCCCAGGCCGCCGACCTTCGGCGCGGGCGCCGAGGCCACCGCCGGCGGTACCTTGGTGGGCGGCGCCGGGCGGCCTTCGGCCTTGGCTTGGCGGGCCGCTTTCTCGGCCGCCGCCTTTTCCGCCGCCGCCTTGCGTGCAGCGGCGCGGCGCTCGGCTTCGGCGCGCGCGGCAGCGGCGCGCAGATTGGCCAGCAGGGTTTCCAGCGCCTTGGCATCCTGGCCCAGCGCCTGTTCCTTCTCGCGCCGGTCCTTGAAGCGTTCTTCCAGCGATGCCACCGTCTGCGCCCGTTCGCGGCGGTCGGCGGCCAGGGTGGCGGCCTGCTGCTTCTGGTCGCGCTGGGCGCCCTGGAGGTGCTGTTGGCGCTCGGCGATCTGGGCCTGCAGCGTTTCCAGTTCCTGCAGATCCGCGGTGAGGTTGGCGATGCGCTCGGCGCGCTCGCGCTGCAGGTAACGGTGGTAGGCCAGGGCGCGGTTGGCATCGGCCGCGGTGTCCTGCGACAGCAGCAGCTTCAGCGGCGCGTGATTGCCCAACTGGTAGGCCGCGCGCAGCAGGCCGGCCAGTTCGCGGTGCTGCTTGGCCAGGGTGGCCTGCAGTTCGTTGCGGCGCTGCTCGGCCTGGGCCAAGGCCTGGGCCTGTTCGCGCAGCGCGCTTTCAGTCTGGGCCAGGCTGCGGCCACTGCGGGCCACTTTTTCGTCGGCCTCGCGCAGTTGCCGCGATGCCTGGCCACGCTGGCCCTCGATCTGCCGGCGCTCCTGCGCCACGTCCTTCAGCTCGCTGCGCAGCTTCTGCAGCTTGCGCTCGGCCTCGCGGGTGGACGCGGTCTGCGCCCCGCCCGGCACCGGCAGTGCCAGCGCCAAGGCCAGCCCCAGCAACAGGCAACGCGCGCCGCGGGCGGCGATGTGATGCTGGCGTGAGGGGAAGACGTTGTGGCGCAAGGGCTTTCCAGTGACTTCAGGCAGTTGCAGGGGGTGCCGGGGAATGGTGACATCTCCGCACGCGGCCTGCCAGCCGCACAACAACGAGGTCCCCATGAAAACCCATTCCATTCCGCTGCTGTTGGGCCTGCTGCTGGCCGCCGCGCCGCTGGCGGCGCAGGAAAACATCAGCAAGGTCAACGGCAGCATCGGCGCCGATCCGGGCCAGCGCTACGGCAAGCTGGACACCGTCAATGGCAGCATCCGCGTGGGCGAAGGCGTGGAAACCGGCAGCATCGACACCGTCAACGGCGGGGTGACCGTGGCCGACCGCGCACGCACCGGCAGCATCGAGACGGTGAACGGTGGCGTTCGCCTGGGCCGCGAGGTGATCGCCCACGGCGATGTCAGCACGGTCAACGGCAGCATCTTCAGCGATGCCGGCAGCCAGATCGAAGGCGGCGTGGAAACGGTCAACGGTGGCATCGGCCTGGTCAGCAGCCGGGTGCGCAAGGACGTGGAAACGGTGAACGGTGACATCACCGTCGGCATCGGTTCGCAGGTGTCCGGTGGCGTACACGTGCGCAAGCCGAACTTCAGCGTCTCGCTTACCACCAGCCGCAAGCCGCGCATCATCATCGGCCCCAATGCCGTGGTCAGTGGCCCGCTGGAATTCGAGCGCGAGGTGGTGCTGTACGTGCACCGCAGCGCCCGCATCGGTCCGGTCACCGGCGCCGACGCCATCCCGTTCGACACCGATACCGCCCCGGCGGATTGACGTCGTGCTGCACCGGGGACTGATCCCCGCTACCTGGCCGTGCCTGGCGCGGCCCCCATCTGTATCCAGGATACCGACGATGCCCCGTAAACTCCTTCTGTGCCTGGCCGCTGCGGCCGCGCTCAGCGCCTGCAAGGGCGAAGACACGCCCGCCGCCGCGCCGGCCACCGACACCGCTGCGGCGGCCAAGCCGGCCAACCACGCGTTCTCGCCGGACATCAACGCCGCCGATTTCAGCGAGATGGTGAAGACCCTGGGCTCGGATGAGTTCGAAGGCCGCGCCCCCGGCAGCAAGGGCGAAGAGCTGACGGTCAACTACATCCGCGACCAGATGCAGCGCATCGGCCTGCAGCCGGGCAACGGTGACAGCTGGTTCCAGGACGTGCCGATGACCGAAACCACGGCCGATGAATCGACCGTGCTGAAGATCGAGCAGGGCGGCAAGAGCACCGAGCTGAAGTTCGGCACCGACATGGTGGTCGGCACCCGTACCGGCCAGACCGAAGTGAAGCTGGATGCCAGCAACCTGGTGTTCGTCGGCTACGGCGTGGACGCGCCGGAGCAGAAGTGGAACGACTACCAGGGCCAGGACTGGAAGGGCAAGACGGTAGTCATGTTCGTCAATGACCCGGGCTTCCACGTCGACGACCAGACCCTGTTCGACGGCAAGCGCATGACCTATTACGGCCGCTGGACCTACAAGTTCGAAGAGGCCGCGCGCAAGGGCGCCGCCGGCGCACTGATCGTGCATGACACCGCCGGCGCCTCCTATGGCTGGGATGTGGTGAAGAACTCCTGGGCCGGCCCGCAGTACGACCTGCCGGCCAAGGATGATCCGGAGCGCCGTCTGCCGGTGCAGGGCTGGCTGAGTGCCGAGGCCGCCAAGGCGCTGTTCGCCGGTGCCGGCCTGGACCTGGCCCAGGCCTACAAGGACGCCAGCAAGCGCGGCTTCAAGCCGGTACCGCTGCAGGCCACCGCCTCGGTCGACCTGAAGAGCCAGGTCGCGCAAAAGCAGTCGCGCAACGTGGTGGGCGTGCTGCCGGGCAGCAAGCGTGCCGACGAAGCGGTGCTGTACATGGCCCACTGGGACCATCTGGGCAAGCATGAGGGCGAGGAAGGCGACAACATCTACAACGGTGCTGTGGACAACGCCACCGGCGTGGCCGGCATCCTGGAAGTGGCCGAAGCCATGGCCCACCAGGACCCGAAGCCGGAGCGCTCGGTGGTGTTCCTGGCGGTCACCCTGGAAGAGTCGGGCCTGCTGGGTTCGAAGTACTACGTGGCCCACCCGACCTTCCCGCTGGACAAGATTGCCGGGGTGATCAACATCGACGCGATGTCGGTGGCCGGCCGTGCCAAGGACGTGACCGTGACCGGCTTCGGCAGTTCCGAGCTGGAAGACATCCTGAAGCCGCTGGCGGCCGCACAGGACCGTACCCTGCACGGTGAAACCTCGGTGCAGAGCGGCTTCTACTTCCGTTCCGACCACTTCAACTTCGCCAAGGCCGGTGTGCCGGCCCTGTATGCCGATGGCGGTGAAGACCTGCGCGACGGCGGCGTTGACGCCGGCCGCAAGGCGGCGACCGACTACGGCAACAACCGCTACCACGGCCCGAAGGATGAGTTCGACGCGGCCACCTGGAAGCTGGATGGCACCGTGGAAGATCTGCAGCTGATGTACGGCGTGGGCAAGGAACTGGCGGGCGGCGATCGCTGGCCGAACTGGTACGAAGGCAATCCCTTCAAGGCCGCCCGCGACACCATGATGAAGAACAAGGCCTCGGCCCCGTAGCGTCGAGCTTGCTCGACAGATTCACCTGGACAAGGAAGCGGCGCCCCACGGGGCGCCGTTTTTTTGTGCCACCGCCAGGGGGGCCAACCTTGGTTGGTACTCCATCCACTCAGTCGAGCAAGCTCGACTCTACGGTAGGTGCCAACCTTGGTTGGCACTCCGTCCACGCGTGGCGTGGATCTACCGGGCGCTTGGTTTCGCGCAAAGAAAAACCCCGCTGCGTGAGCAGCGGGGTTTTGGGTGTAAACCCTGGCGATGACCTACTCTCGCATGGCTTGAGCCACACTACCATCGGCGCAGCTGCGTTTCACTTC
>NZ_JAAIUZ010000033.1:0-44277 GCF_010894375.1 Stenotrophomonas sp. B1-1
CCAGCCACCTATCTCCAGAGTGCCGCTGAACAACGTAGTGGGTTTACACAACTAACAGTCGACTCTACCCCGTCGCGTTCCCGCACCCCGTCGCGGTTCGACACCCCGCCGCCCACACGCCCCCCACTTACAGCGCGTCAGCGTCCAGTTCACCCGTACGAATACGCACCACGCTGCCCAAGTCGTACACAAACACCTTACCGTCGCCGATCTTGCCGGTGCCCGCCGCCTTCACGATCGATTCCACCACGGCCTCCACCTGGTCGTCGGTCACCGCCACTTCCAGCTTCACCTTCGGCAGGAAATCGACCACGTACTCGGCGCCGCGGTACAGCTCGGTATGGCCCTTCTGCCGACCAAAGCCCTTCACCTCGGTTACCGTAATGCCGGTCACCCCGCGCTCGGCCAGCGCTTCGCGCACGTCGTCGAGCTTGAACGGCTTGATTACCGCCATGACCATCTTCATCGCCAATCTCCTGTATTCCGGCGTGGAGGATAGCGCCTGAACGCGCCCGGTGCGAAACCGCCCACGCCTGTGCGGGCGACCGGCCCGGCAGTATCCTTGTGGCCTGCACGGCCCGCCCGCACCCCGGAGTACCCCCATGATCGACCTGAACCAACTGGATGACCTTGCCCGCCGCCTGAGCGACCTGGTGCCGCCGGGCCTGCGCGAATCGCGCGAGGAACTGCAGGCCACCTTCAAGAGCGCGCTGCAGGCCGGCCTGGCCAAGCTGGACCTCGTCACCCGCGAGGAGTTTGAAGTGCAGCGTGCGGTGCTGTTGAAGACCCGCGAAAAGCTGGATGCGCTGGAAGCCACGGTGCGCGAACTGGAAGGGCGCGGCAGCGCGGAGTAAACGAGGCGGCGGTGCAATGCCGCCGTTACTTTGGGCCATAGCTACCGCCCGTAGCGGCGCGGTCGATGTCGCATTTGCCACAGTCAGATGCCTCATAGTGGAAAGTCCGACACATAACGTCCAATCCTTGCAGAAGCGCTGGCCTGCAAGGCTCTCGACGCCGTTCCACGCTGTGCCACAATGCCGAAAGCGACCAGGGCTTTGGCGTCTTTGACCCCATCCCCTTGGCATCTCCAACAACATCTGGCAACTCTGGTAGGGCCACCGAAAACGGGGGGTCGGGCGTCGAAAACCCGGTTTGCTGTTGTTGTTTACGCTTGTCAGCCGGCACCACCGCGCGTGGTGCCGGCTGGCAATCCGTCTGCCGGCTATGGCGGGCGGTGCGTGGGGGTCTTGTACCCGCCGGCCTCAACAGCAACCGGTTTTCGAGCCACGCATCGTCCGCCACCTTTATCGGTGGCGGCTTCTGCCTGCATGCACGGAGCCAGCCATGACCACGCCACACTCCCCGCCACCGCGCCCCATCCAGGAAGCGCCCTCACCCACCCCGGCGCGTGACCCCAACAGCCTGATCGCCGCGCTGCACAGCATCGGCGCCGGTGCTGCCGCCGACGGCCAACCCTGGCCCGAACGCCATCCGCTGCGCAGCCGGCAGATCGCCCTGGCCGACGCCGACTGCGCCCTGACCGGCCAGCGCATCGTGCAGGAACTGCTGCTGGCCGCCGAGCGCACACGCCAGAACGGCGAGCCCGATCAGTACGTGGGCGACCGCGTGATGGAGGGCCTGGTAATGGCCGATGTCGCGCTGACAGCATTCATCCACGAACGCCTGCGGCCACGGGAGTAAGCGCATGAAGAGGAACGTGTTTACCGCAGTTGCGGCCTGCATCGCGCTGTTCGGCACCGTGTGGGCCGCCTGGCCCGCGCCGGCCAGCGAACAGGTGTGGTCGTACCAGAAGCTGCAGCCGGTGGATTACCGCCAACTGCACAGCAATGCGCTCGCCTTCGTTACGGTGAAGAGGCGACAGGGGTTTGAGCTGCGCGCGCGCGATGATGGTGCGGGCCCGGTGTCATTCGAGATCCTGTGCAGAGGCGTGCAGGTGCTGGACGTGGAGAACACGGCCGCGCGCGTGGTGATCCGCATGCCCGGTGATGCGCAGCTGCGCGCGCCGGATATCGAGAACCTGCGCGCCAGTTTCATGCGTTGGATGACCATCTATCAGAACGACAGCTGGCTGCTGATGGAGCGCGCGGGGCCGTCATGGATCGAGCGGCGGATGGAGCCGGGTGGGGCGGTGGCTGAGAGTGAGCGTTGTCTGGTTGGGAGGCATTTGGAGGCTGGTTAGGTGCGTGCCAGTCAATGCCCATGACCAGTCACACCATGTCGGCCAGCCCTCTCGGCGAGCAGAAAGCCCGCCAATTTGAGCACCTTGCCAACCAGCGGCGCAGAGGCTTGGCGGGGTGATGGGGACAGTTGCATCGCCCGCCATGCTGTCGCAATCGGCCAACATTCCGGCCGCAGCTCGGCACCAAGCCCGAAGGGGACATGCCTCACCCACAGCCTACCCACGTGGTAACGGGGCCGGCTCCAGAGGCGTCACTGCCGGAGTGAGCCTGTCAAACGACGTGACCAGCGTCGCGGCAGGAGTTCAGCACTCGTGCATACTCAGCCCAACAACCAAGCAGTCCGTTTCGCTGAACGGAAACGCCTGAACACACAAGAGAGCTGCCATGCGGCACGCCACACCACCTCCCGTTCCCCAGCGACTGCGCGAGATGCTCAAGGACTACCCGGAGCATATTCAAAAATTGCAGGCCGCGTTGAACCACGTAGCCGAAAATCCGTCTACGGGCATACCCGTAATCGAGCAGGCAATCTGGGCGCTGGAGGATGCGCTCGAGAGGTTTGCTCTGGACGCAGGCAAGGAAACCGAAGTGGCCGAAGCCAGCGGCGATCCTCTGGCTGTTGAACAGGCCGCGGCGCGAGAATCATTGATGTTCCTTGCTGCATCAAAGACTGTGTGGGTGGGAGACAGAGAGCTTTCAGAATACTTCCGGGCATCAGGGAAATTCCCTTTATGAGCTATTGACGGTCAACTGGATCCCGCGGTCCACGCAAACACCTTCCAAGAGAAGGTGCTTCCCCGGAGCCGTCTACATGACTTGCCTTCCCATGAAAGCCCCACGGCTATCATTCCAGGAACGCAGCCCGGCTCAGGAAAAGGAAGCCGGCGCCTTGCCCGCGGCATTTGTCGCCTCGGAGACACCCCAGCAAACCAATCGCATCGAATCCATTCATTGCCATTTGATCCTAACGGTCGCCAAAGCCCACCAAGCGCGCCGTCTGACGAGACCAACTTTCCAGGAGATGCTGTGCGCCGGACTCGCCACCATCCCTCAAAGAAGAAAGAACTGCATCCAATTTACGCTGAACCAGATCGGAGATTGGCGAATTCAAAAGTCGCTTCAGCGTGGCATCTGCCGCAGCGAAATCGCCAAGCCGGATGGCGGATATGTATCTTATCCACTCCGAGTAGTCGCTGGTGAAGTCAAGGCCGTCGACATAGACCAACAGATCTGCCGCCGTCCTCACCACCTCAAGGTTACTGGCGTGCGCCTTATGCATCCCGCAGAAGAAATCTTTATCCACTTCCGCGCTTGCAATTCGCTGACCTAGAGACATGTGCAGGAAGGACAAATCATCATAGGTCGGAACTACAAAGGTCCATATGTAGGTGGAGGATGGAGCAGGATCCAGCGCGAAGCCTGAGATGACATCCGGCGTATGAAATGCGATCAAGAAGTTGCCAACGACGCGCAGACCACTGCTCTTCGCCTGGCGCTTCATCCTCCAAAGTGCTATGGATTTCATGCCAAGGCACTCACCTTTCCAGAACACGGTAAAGAATGGTTCCTCGATGCAGATGCTTGTAGTAGTTGCGAGTTTCCGCTGCAGTCAGACCAGCGGCTCCCGACTTCACTATCACATCGGCCCAGGTGTGTAGGCCTCCGTTCGGTTTGGGCGAGGCATGCGATCTGTCTCAAGGCTCTGTAGGAAAAGGGGACTAGCCACCCCACTGGCATGGTGCAATGAGACAGAGCGATCGGTACCCGTACCGTCGACACCCAGAATCCCCCTATCCCCTGCACCCGCAATCCCTGATGGTTTCCCACCCAGCGCTTCCCCCACCATCAAGCGCTCCCCCGCAGGAAACCACACATGAGCCTGGCACTGGTCCACAGCCGCGCCCGCGCCGGGGTCGATGCGCCGCTGGTGCGGGTGGAAGTGCATCTGTCTGGCGGCCTACCGGTCACCCAGATTGTCGGCCTGGCCGAGGCCAGCGTGCGCGAGTCGCGCGAGCGCGTGCGTGCGGCCCTGCTCTGCGCACGGTTCGACTTTCCGCAGCGGCGCATCACCTTGAACCTGGCCCCGGCCGATCTGCCCAAGGAAGGCGGCCGCTACGATCTGGCGATCGCCCTGGGCATCCTGGCCGCCAGCGGTCAGGTCGATCCGCAAGCGCTGCTGCAGTACGAGTTCCTTGGCGAACTGGGCCTGACCGGTGAGCTGCGTCCGGTCAGCGGCGCGCTGCCTGCCGCGATTGCCGCCGCCGAGGTGGGCCGCATCCTGGTGGTGCCGCCCGGCAACGCCGCCGAGGCCGCGCTGGCCGAGCACGCCGATGTGCGCGTGGCCCGCACCCTGCTGGAATGCTGTGCGGGCCTGAGCAACCCGCGCCTGCTGCCACCGGTGCAGCGCGTGGACACCACGCCGCTGCCGCTGCCCGATCTGGCCGATGTGCGTGGGCAGGCGCATGCACGGCGGGCGTTGGAAGTGGCAGCCGCTGGCGGTCATCATCTGCTGCTGATCGGCAGCCCCGGCTGCGGCAAGACCCTGCTGGCCTCGCGCCTGCCCAGCCTGCTGCCCGATACCGACGAGGCCGAGGCGCTGCAGTTGGCTGCCATTGCCTCGGTCAGTGGCGAAGGCCTGGACCCCCGACGTTGGCGGCAGCGGCCGTTTCGAGCCCCGCACCACAGCGCCAGCGCCGCCGCGCTGGTCGGTGGCGGCAATCCACCCTGCCCCGGCGAGATTTCCTTGGCCCATCACGGCGTGCTGTTCCTGGACGAACTGCCCGAGTGGAACCGCAGCGCTTTGGAAACCCTACGCGAACCGCTGGAGTCGGGCCATATCCGCATCGCACGTGCGGCGCGCAGCGTGCAGTACCCCGCGCGATTCCAGCTAGTGGCCGCGATGAACCCCTGCCCGTGCGGCTGGGCCGGCGACCGCAGCAATCGCTGCCTGTGCAGCGATGAACGCATCACCCGCTATCGCGCGCGGGTGTCGGGCCCGCTGCTGGATCGCATCGACCTGCATATCAGCGTGTCACGGCTGGATGCGGTGGAACTTCGCGAGAGCACGCCACTGGGCGAACCCAGCGCCACGGTACGCGCACGGGTGGAAGCAGCACATGCCCGGCAACGTGCACGTGGCGGGCTGAACGCCCATCTGCCGCCCGGCACGCTGCGCACCTGCACGCGGCTCAGCGAAGCCGACCAGGATCTGCTGGAACAGGCGATCGAACGGCTGCAGCTATCAGCGCGGGCGATGCACCGCATTCTGCGCGTCGCCAGGACGATTGCGGATTTGGAGGCGCGCGTGGAGATTGGAACGACCCATCTTGCGGAAGCGATTGGGTATCGGCAGTTGGATCGAGGCTGCACGTCGATTTCCCCGGGATCACGGAACGAATCTGAATCTCCCAAATAGTGACTTCTATCACCTTGGCGGCACTCGACCTTCATCAATTTGGACTGCATCATCATGATGGCATCGATACGTGCGGAGTCGTGCTGCGCTGAAAGGCGCACGCCATTGGAGTTTCGGCGACTGACCGGCCGTCGATTGAACGGAAAAGCCCAGACTACAAGGATGAATAATGAGATTCGGTTCGCGCCTACTGCTATGCGTTTCACTTTCATTGGCAACTGCGGCAGCATCCAGTCAGGAGCGCAAATCTGAATATCTTGAATCGGAGAATGCGATCGATTCAGCACCAGTGAAGACCTATGCACGCGAAGCAGGGATCGGGCTTGAAGAGGCTCGCCTGGCATTGGCGAGGGAGGAACTGGCCGCGTCTCGGATCAGTGAGTTGAGGACCGAGTTTGCAGATCGACTCGCCGGGCTTTTCTGGGCGCGTTCGCCCACCCAGCGTATTGTTGTTCGACTCACTGGCAATCGCCAGGTCGCGGACCGGAACATTCAAACGGATGCTGGCGTTGTGCCGGTCACGTTTGTCACAGGCGCAGCATTTACCGCAGCCGCGCTGGAGGCCAGCCTGCAAGCCGCCGGCCCCAAACTTCGGAAGGCCATTCCTGAGCTCAGCGGTGCATGGGTTGATGAAACCACTGGCACGATCGTGCTGGATGTTGCCGCTCCTGAAGCGTCAACGCGATCTTTCGATGCGGAGCGTGGAGCCATCGAAAAGGCAATGGGATTCCCGGTAGAGTTCCGGTTCTCGCCCCGTCCCACCGACCTAGGCACTCCGCCATCGAATGCAAGACCTGCCCTTCCGGCTGAGCAGGCAAAGCAGGCGCTGCCAAACGTTGGTGGTGGGAGGCAGCTATCTGGCGGAGCCGGACAGTTCTGCACGGCAGGCTTTGCAGTGAAGGATAGTATCTCGGGCGTCAAGGGCGTTCTGACTGCGGGCCATTGCTTCAACGATGCCACCTACACGAACTATCCGGTACCGCCCGCTATTCTGCCCACCGTGATCCTGCCCACAACAATGGTCATGGAAGCCTGGGGGGGCACCGTGGACTTTCAGTGGCACTCCTTCCCGCCCGGACAACCCGTCACTTCCGCTTACTGCACTTCGTTCAACAGCTGCTCCAATGTGGTCATTTACGGTGGTTCTCCTTCAGTGGGCGGCACCGTGTGTCACATGGGGCGTACTACTGGAAGAAGCTGCGGCAAAGTGACCACGCTTTCCTATGTGTTTCAGGGGCCGTGTTCGAACTCCGATCAAGCGACATGCCCATCGGGCACGTGGATCCGTATCGAGGGACCTGATCTGGCATGCGACTACGGCGATAGTGGGGGTCCGGTGTTCAATGGATACAACGCCTACGGCTTGGCCAAAGCGGCGCTGAGTGACGGCCCGCTTGCGGGTTCCTGCGCAATGATGGTGGTCATGCCGATAGGAAGAATTGCGCCTTACGGGCTGCGCTTGCTTTAGTAGCGCGGGATCGCGCAGGTCTACTGCCGCGAGCGCTTTGCCCATTGACCGGAAGGGCCCGTCCTCGCAAGACGGGCCATCCCTGAAGTGCACCGCAGCATCGGAACTGGGCGCCACATCAGCGACGATCTGGCGCCCATTGCCAGTGTGACCGGCACCGGCTCAGGCCAACCGCGCGCACCTCATGGCATTCCACAGGAGTATGTGCGCTGAATCAAAGGCGCCCGCCACCCCACTCAGCCCGCCTGGCCCAAGCGCACCTTCAACTGCTGGATTTCCTGCGCGCTCACGCCAATCGACTTCAGATAGCCCTCGGCGCCGCCGTACTGGCTGTGCAACGCGGCCAGGAACTGCTCCATGTTCTGCGGCGCCGTGCCGGACATGCCGGCCATCTTGCGTGCGATCTCCGGGTGCTGCTCCAGCATCGCCTTGATCTGCGCGTTCATCGCGCTGTCCTTCGGCTGCCCTTCCAGGTAGTGCGCGGAAATGGCGTAGTTGTGCACGATCTGCGCCTTCGGCACACCGGCCAGGTCCAGCAGCAGGCCGGCGATGATGCCGGTACGGTCCTTGCCCGCCGTGCAGTGGAACAGCACGGTGCCGTCCTGCTGCGCGGCAATGCGCTGGAACACCTGCTTGAACTGCGGCTGGCTGTGGCCCAGCCACTGCACATACGCTTCACCCAGCGAATCGGGGAAGGTGGTCATCATCTTCTGCAGATCCATCTTCTCGGTGCCCATCAGCGAAATGCGCTGGTAGGCGAAGCGCGCGTCATCGGCCAGCAGGTCCGGCGACTGGCTCTGTTCGTCGGCGGTACGCAGGTCGATGTCCAGCGTCACCCCGGCGGCAGCCAGCGCGTCGCGGTCGGCGGCGGTCAGGCGGCCCAGATCGGCGGTACGCACAAAGGCCGTGGCCGGAATCGGGCCGTTGCGGCCCTGCAGGCCGGCAAAGCTGCGTACGTTCCATGCGCCCTGCAGCGGAATGACGCGCTGCGCGTCGTCAGCGGTGGGCGCCACATTGGCGGTGGCTGCCGCGGCGCTGGCGGTCGCGGGGCGCGAGGCATCGGCGGCGAAGGCGGGCGCGGCCAGCGGCAGGGCCAGCATCAGGGCCAGGGTCAGTTCGGTGCTGCGGTTCATGTCGGTCTCCAGTGAATTCAGAAGTTGACGGCCACGTCCAGGCCGAAGGTGCGCGGATCGTTGAAGATGCCGGTCTGGCCCAGCGCGGGGCTGTTGAGCTTGTAGAACAGGTGTTCTTCATCCAGCAGGTTGCGCGCCCACAGCGAGAACGACATGGTGGTGCCGGTGTCGTTCAGCGGCACATCCACCAACGCCACGCGTGCGTTCACCACGAACGAGCTGTCGGTCAGCATCTGGTCGTATTCGCTGGTGTAGAAACCGTCGGACCAGTTCCCGTCCAGATGGAACTTCAGTGCGGCGAAGTTGGCGAACGGCACCAAGTAATCCAGCGACAGGCTGCCGGCATTCTCCGGTGCCAGCAGCGGCTGCACGGTAACTGCCACGCCAGCGCCGAACGGGTCGACCGCCGTCTGCGCGTCGATCTTCGTGTAGGCGTAGTTCAAGCCGACCGTCAGGTTCTCGATCGGCATCACGCTGAATTCCAGCTCGGCGCCGCGTGACTTGCCATCGCTCAGCGCGTTGGTTGTCACCATGGTGGTGCGGGTTTCGCCGCTGTTGGGATCGAACGGCAGCGAGAAATCCATCTGCTTGTGCGCGATCTTAGAATCGAACAGCGCCAGGTTCAGGCGTGCGCGGTTATCCCAGAACTGCGATTTGAAACCCAGTTCGTAGGCAGTCACTTCTTCCGGCGCGAAGGCGGTGTAGGTGGTGGACCGCGAGTTGGCGCCGCCTGCCTTGAAGCCGGTGCTGTATTTGGCATAGACCATGGCCTGCTCGCCGATGTCATAGGCGATGTTGACCATCGGGTCGAAGCGGCTCCAGGAATCGTTGAATGCCAGCTGGGTGGCGGCGCCATTGACGATGTACAGGCTGCCCTTCTTGTCGTCGCGCGTGTAGCGGCCACCGGCGGTCAGGTGCAGGCGCTCCAGCGCAGCGGGCGTCCAGGTGGCCTGGCCGAACACACCCAGGCTGTCGGTCCACGCTTTGCTGGCGCGGTCGATACGCACCTTGGAAAGGTCCAGCGGATTGGTGGCCGGGTTCACCGTGTAGCTGTTGCCACCCGGGCCCCACACCAGCATGTTCGGGGTCTGCGCGTTGTCACCGGCGGTCTCGTGGTAATAGAACGCGCCGCCCAGGAACTGCACCTGCGAGGTGTTGCCGATCAGCTGGAATTCCTGGCTGTACTGGTGCTGGTAGACCTGCGCCAGGCTGTAGCGACCGAAGGCCGTGCCGGCACCGCCGTATGCGGAAATCGCATCGACCAGGCCCATGTCGAACTGGCCCTGGGTCAGTTCGCGGTACGAGCTGATCGATTTCAGTTCCAGCGCATCACTCAGCGTCCATGACAGGTTGAGCAGGTGGCCACTGGTGCGGCCCACGTTGTCTTCCTGCGGTCCGCCCAGGATCGCGCTGTCACGCCGGTCCTGGCTGGCACCGGCAATCTGCAGCGGGCTGAGGTACGCGCCCGGCACCAGCACCTGGGTGTGGTACGGCGTGGTGGCGTCGTAAGAACGGTCGAAAGCATACAGCGCGGAGAAATCATCGCTGGGCTGCCACAGCGCACTCAGGCGCGCACCGCGCTTGTCGTAGCTGTTGAAATCGCGCTCACCGCGCATCGGGTTATCGGTGGTGCCGCCACGGCGGGCCTGCACGGCATCGATCTTGAAGCTGACGTCGCCCACCTTGGGCAGGTCCAGGTGCAGCGCGCTGTTATAGCCGCTGAAATTGGACACGCCCGCACTGACGCTGCCGCCGAACTCGCCGATGGGCGCCTTGGTCACGATACTGACCGCACCGCCTTCGGTATTGCGCCCGAACAGCGTGCCCTGGGGGCCCTTCAGCACTTCGATGCGCTCCACGTCGTACAGCATGCTGCCCAGGCCCTGCGCGCGGCCCATGAACACGCCGTCCACGTAGATACCCACGCCGGCATCGCGCGCCGGCTGGTTCGCATCCCCGGAGGCGCCGATGCCACGAATGCCGATGTTCAGCGCCGAACTGCGCGTGGCAAACGGGGTGACCCGCAGCGAGGGAATGGAGCCATCGGACAGGCTGCCCAGCGAAATCGCGCTGCGATCCTTCAGCGCCTCGGCATCGACCACCGACACCGAGATGGGCGTTTCCTGCAGGTTGGTAGCGCGCTTCTGCGCGGTCACCACCACCTGGTCCAGGGCCACCACATCGTGGTTGACGCCGGCGCTGGCCGCCGCGTTGGCTTCGGTGGTGGGAAGGTCTTCGGCCTGGGCCACGCCGGCGAGCGTGGCGGCAATAGCGAGGGTCAACAACTGACGGGGCAACGTGGGGTAGCGCATCGATGTCGGTCGCGGAAGGGAGGAGGCGGCCGCAGTCTGGGTGCGTGAAATGACAGGTGAATGACCGTTCATTCACACATTCGATAACGTAAGATCGGGCCATTGGACGCTTTCAGATCACGCAATGACGCCGACCGACACCCCGCTTGCCAGCGCTGACGACACCGCCACCGCCCATGCCTACGCCCAGCGCCGGAAGATCCTGGATGCGGCGCAACGCTGCTTCATCACCCGCGGTTTCCACGCCGGTTCGATCAGCGAGATCGCTGCCGCAGCGGAGATCAGCCAAGGGCTGATGTACCGCTATTTCGACAACAAGCGTGCGCTGATCCTGGCGCTGATCGAGCGACAACTTGCCCACGACCAGGCGTCGATCCGGCACATGCCCGCCTCGGCCGACCTGGCCGACGGGCTGCTGGCCTGCTACCAGCACTGGGCACGCGGCGAGGTGCTGGACACCCATGCCAATGCCATCGCCAGCGTTGCGCTTTATTCGGAAATCAACGCCGAAGCGCACCGCGACCCCGTAGTGGCCGAGGTGCTGCGCCGGCACGACAAGCAGACCACCGAAGCCATCCATGCCTGGCTGCGCGAGCATGATCGCGCCCGTGGCGTGGCGGTTGAGGAAGACGCGATCGAGCAGCGTACGCTGCTGCTGCGCCTGCTGGTGGAAGGCCTGGCGATGCGCGCCGTGCGCGACCCGGATCTGCAGCCGGACGCCCTGCATGCACTGTTGAGCCGTGCCGTTGCGCGGGTGATGGGGGATGGTTCGGGCGAGCGGAATGATGCTCTTCGGCAGCCGGAATAGGCGTCAGGCCCAGGGCGTTTTCCCGCAAGCGGCCGCGGCCGGCTAGCGCGCTTCCTGCTGCCGCCGCTCGATGCCTTCCATCAGTTCCTCGAACGAGTCTTCAATCAGCATCAGCTCATCGTCTTCCAGCAGGTGAAGATAGATGTGCCCGTAATCCTCATCGCGCAGTGAAAGCACGTAGCAGTTCCCGAAATTGTCTTCGGCGAATGGCACGTACTCGGCTAGATGGGGAAACCCTTGGATGTAATCCCGGTGCAGGTTTTCGATGCAGGTGCGGCCATCACCCACGGCAATCAAGGAAGCCACGCCGGTAGGGTCGGTATCCTCGTCTTCGCCCCGCAGGTAGCCACCGTTGGCGCTGCGGTAGAAGGCGAGCATGGCCGGGGGAAGCTTGTTGCCGAAGTAGGCATTGAAACGCGCGAGGGTCGCGTCATCCACCAGCGGCGAGGAGTCGATGAGTTTCAACATGCGTGTACGTTGGGCGCTTCCGATTCTGCGAGCATCCTGCCATGCGCGGGGCGCCTTGGCGCGCTTACGGCGTGCACGCCACCTCCCACTGTCCATAGGCTTTCAGGCCAAGCGACTGCGCAAGCCGGTTGGAGGCGACGTTGTCATGCTGGCAGCGGTACTGCGCATCGTATCCACGCGTGCCGGCATACTCGATCATGGTTCGCACCAGGGCTGCTGCCAGCCCTTTGCCGCGTGCACGGGGCAGGGTCAGCACCCCCATGTCCGCGATGTCCTCGCCACCTCAGGGGTAAAGACTGGAGACCGCCAGAAGCTCGGATTCAATGAACGCCCCGAAGGTCGCCCAGTGCCCCAGCTCGACTGACGCATCATCCTGGTCAGCCACCGGGGTCTGTGCCATGAATCCTTCAAAAATCGCAGCATCGTCAGGTACGAGCTGGCGCACCTCGATCGCGCTGCTGTCGCGCGCGACAGGCACTCCCTGTTCGCCAACGTGGTAGATGACATCCGGCGCGTGCATCTCGATGCCAGCGCTCTGCAGCGCCTTGCGCAGCCCTTGCAACGATACCGCCGGGCCACCCGGTGCAAACCGCAACGCAGAGGCAACGCGCTCGGATACCGCAGCGCGCGTAGCGCCGTCGGTGGTCACCAGAATCATGGCCCGCCGCTGCTCGGCAAGCTGCGGGTTGATGGCCAGCCGGAATGCATCCACCGTCGGAACGGGAATTCCCGCGTCGAACAGGCCATTCCAGTACTGGGCCACGTTGCAGGTCGGTTTGAACATCGTACGTCTCACATCCTTGTTCAAGCGTACTCGGAGATTGAATCAACCCGCCACACCCAGCGCGCCACCACCCGCACCGCGCCGCACTGCCACCACGTACCGGCAGAACTTGCCCAGGAAAATGCCGGCAAAGCCACCCGAGGTCAGCAGATACGCCGCAGTGAACCCGGCATGGCCCGCCAGCGCCGGCGACACCGCGAAGGCCACTTCAAACCCATACTTCACCAGGAAGGTGACCAGCAGCAGCGGCAGCAGGCTGTAGTCCGGGCTGCGGCGCAGCTTGCCGGTGGCCGGGTTCAGCGCCAGCGTCGCGCGGCGCAGCAGCAGCCAGCCAAGGGCCGCACCGGCAGCGATGCCGACCAGCCATTCACCCCAGGCCTGCAGCGAGCCACCGTAGCGATGGCTGATGGACCATGCGCCCCAGACAAGGAACAGGGCCGGCACGATCGCCAGCCGCACCAGCGAACTTTCACCCGGCTTCATGGCGGCGATGCCGCGGTACACCAGGAAGGCCAGCAGGGCCCAGACCCAGAGCGGGGTGTGCGAGAGGATCTGCATGATCATTGCGGGGAATTCCTTGTCGGCAGGGTGAGGGCGTGCTGCAGTTATCTGACGCCTCGATTATGGTGCTGCACGAAACCGCCACAAGTGACAGGTGTCAGCCGCTTACCCTGACCGGGCGTTGCGCCGGTACTGCTGCACCCAGTCCAGCGACGGCGCGATGCCGCCGAAGGGAAACAGGTGCGGGCTGACCGGGCCAAGCTCGTCGCCCAGTCCGGCCAGCAGCTTGTCCACGAACCGGTCCGGCCCTGCCGAGCCCAGCAGGCGGCCCAGGGAAATGCCGTAGCGGGCCAGCATGGCCGTGCTCGCGCCGACCCCGCACATGGCCGCATAGCGCACCAGCCGCGTGACGCTGGCCGGCCCGGGAATGCCCACCAGCACCGGGTGCGCCACGCCGCGTGCGCGCAGTGCATTCAACCAGGCCAGCACTATTTCGGCATCGAAGGCGAACTGGGTGATGATCCACGGCGCCATGCCGCGTGCTTCAATGCGCTGGCACTTGTTTTCCAGCACCTGCCAGCGCTGCGCGGCGGTCATGACCGGGTGGGTTTCCGGGTGCCCGCCCACGGCCACCACCTTGATGCCGGCGCGTTCCAGCAGACCGGTTTCGATGATCGACATACTGTCGGCGAACGGCCCGGCCGGCGCCGCCAGATCGCCGGCAATCACCAGGCAACGCTCCACGCCGGCCTCGCCCACGGCCCGCTGGATGAAACGTTGCAGCGCGGCCTGCGTGTCGATGCGGCGTGCCGACAGGTGTGGCATCGGCTGGAAGCCCAGCTCGCGTATGGCCCGTGCCGCCGCCAGCCGCGCCTCGTCATCTTCGCTGGCCAGGTAGGGAATGGAGATGGTGGTGCCCGGCGCGATGCGTGCGGCCTCGGCGCGCAGGGCCTGCACGGCCTTCGCGCTCACTTCCCACGAACACGCATCCAGGAAAGCCCGCGCCCTGGCCCCGGTTTCCATGGACATCAGCTGGCCCCGTGTGCGCGCGCGACCGCCGAACTGCCGCGTGCCAGATCCACGAAGGCCCGCAGATAGTCGATGGCGGTATCCGATTCGCGCGCGCCCAGGTAGATCTGCTTGGGAATGCCCTTCGCGCCCAGGCGCACCGGCACCACGTCCATGCGTGCGGCGTACTCTTCCACCAGCCAGCGCGGCATGGCCGCCACGCCACGGCCGCTGGCCACCATCTGCATCATGATGTCGGTGGTTTCAATCGCCTTGTGGCGGCGCGGGGTCACCCCCGCCGGCAGCAGGAACTGGTTGTAGATATCCAGCCGCTCGAATGGCACCGGGTAGCTGATCAGCACTTCCTGGGTCAGCTGGCGCGGCTTTACATGGTCCACCTTGGCCAGCGGATGGTTGCTGGCCACCACCAGCACCTGCTCGTAATCGAACACCGGCACGAAGGTCAGGCCCGGCTTCAACAGCGGGTCGGGGGTCACCAGCAGATCGATCTCGTAGCCGAACAGGGCGCCGATGCCGCCGAACTGGAACTTCTGCTTCACGTCCACGTCCACGTCGGGCCAGGCGGCCAGGTAGGGCGACACAATCTTCAGCAGCCACTGGTAGCAGGGGTGGCATTCCATGCCGATGCGCAGCGAGCCGCGCTCGCCCTGGGCGAACTGGCCCAGCCGCTCTTCGGCCAAATCCAGCTGCGGCAGCACGCGGTTGGCCACGGCCAGCAGGTACTGGCCGGCCTGGGTCAGGCGCAGGTTGCGGCCCTCGCGCAGCCAGACATCGGTGCCCAGCTGCTGTTCCAGCTTCTTCATGCTGTGGCTCAGGGCCGACTGGGTCAGGTTCAGCACGCCGGCGGCGGCGGTGAGCGAGCCCTGCAGTTCAACCTGCTGGACGATGCTGAGGTGGATACGTTCCAGCATGTCTATGAGCCCCGCTCATGGATGTGTGAAGTAAAACCATTTTACGTCATGGAACGCCCTGACTAGCATCGGGTCATGCTTTCTCCCCACCGCCCCCTCCGAATCGTCGCCGTTTCCGGCGGCCTGCAGCGCCCCTCGCGGGCGGCCACCCTGTGCGAACACCTGCTGGACCTGCTGGGCGACCACCTGCCCAACCAGCCACAGCTGATTGAGCTGGGTGAACTGGCCCCGCAACTGGCTGGGGCGCTGTGGCGTTCGCAGTTGCCCGACAGCGCCGAACAGGCGCTGGCTGCGGTTGAACAGGCCGATGTGCTGGTGGTCGCCACGCCGGTCTACCGCGGCTCGTACACCGGCCTGTTCAAGCACTTCTTCGATTTCATCCAGCAGGACGCGCTGGTCGATACCCCCATCCTGCTGGCCGCCACCGGCGGCAGCGAGCGCCACGCGCTGATGATCGACCACCAGTTGCGACCGCTTTTCAGCTTCTTCCAGGCCCGCACCCTGCCGCTGGGGGTGTACGCCACCGACAAGGACTTCGCCGACGGCCGCGTACACGACCCGGCCCTGCTGCAGCGCGCCGAACTGGCCGTGCAGCGCGCCCTGCCGCTGCTGGCGCTGTCCCACCGCCCCTTGCCGCAGCCCGCCGCCACCCTTGCAACCCTCTGAACCGGAATGCCGCCCATGAGCACAGACACCTTTACCTTCAGCATCACGCGCATCCCGTTCAACGAGGATTACCAGCCGGCCGACGGCACCCGCATCACCACCAACTTCGCCAACCTGGCACGCGGCGCGGCGCGGCAGCAGAACCTGCGCAACACGCTGAGCATGATCAACAACCGCTGCAACGACCTGGCGCACTGGGACAACCCCAACGCCGATCGCTACGTGGTGGAGCTGGACATCATTTCGGTGGAGATGCACATCGACGGCAGCGATGGCAGCGACCCGTTCCCGCTGATCGAAGTGCTGCGCCCCACCCTGGTGGATACGCACACCGGCGCGCGCACCGAAGGCATCGTCGGCAATAACTTCTCGTCCTACGTGCGTGACTACGATTTCAGCGTAGTGCTGCCGGCCAGCAACGAGGGCAAGGACAGCTTCGCCATTCCCGAAGACTTCGGCGATCTGCACGGCAAGCTGTTCAAGCACTTCCTGCAGTCCGACGCCTACCGCACCCACTTCAACAAGGCGCCGGTCATCTGCATCAGCGTTTCCAGCAGCAAGACCTACCACCGCACCGAGAACCACCACCCCATCCTGGGCGTGGAATACCGCCAGGGTGAGTTCTCGCCCACCGACCAGTACTTCGACAAGATGGGCCTGCAGGTGCGCTACTTCATGCCGCCGGGCAGCGTTGCGCCGCTGGCGTTCTATTTCCAGGGCGACCTGCTGGGCGATTACTCGAACCTGGAACTGATCGGCACCATCAGCGTGATGGAAGCCTTCCAGAAGATCTACCGCCCGGAGATCTACAACGCCAATTCGGTGGCCGGCAAGGTCTACCAGCCCAGCCTGAAGCACCAGGACTATTCGTCCACCCGCATCGTCTACGACCGCGAAGAGCGCAGCCAACTGGCCGTGAAGCAGGGCCGCTTCACCGAAGAACACTTCATCAAGCCCTACCGCAGCGTGCTTGAGCAGTGGGCTGCGCGCTGATCGCTGTTCACTCGATTCCCCTCCCCAGGACACAAGACCCCGATACCGATGAAGAAACTACTGCCGACCTCCACCGCCGGAAGCCTGCCCAAGCCGTCGTGGCTTGCCGAGCCTGAAAAGCTCTGGTCCCCCTGGAAACTGCAGGATGACGCGCTGACCGAGGGCAAGCAGGACGCGCTGCGCCTGTCGCTGCAGGAACAGCAGCACGCCGGCATCGATATCGTGAGCGACGGCGAGCAGACCCGGCAGCACTTCGTCACCACCTTCATCGAACACCTGGACGGCGTGGATTTTGACAAGCGCGAAACCGTGCGCATCCGCAACCGCTACGACGCCAGCGTGCCCACCGTGGTGGGCGCGGTCAGCCGGCCGAAGGCGGTGTTCGTGGAAGATGCCAAGTTCCTGCGCCGGCAGACCGCACAGCCGATCAAGTGGGCCCTGCCCGGCCCGATGACCATGATCGACACGCTGTACGACGCGCACTACAAGAGCCGCGAGAAGCTGGCCTGGGAATTCGCGAAGATCCTCAACGAGGAAGCGAAGGAACTGGAAGCGGCCGGGGTGGACATCATCCAGTTCGACGAACCGGCCTTCAACGTATTCTTCGACGACGTGAACGACTGGGGTGTGGCCACCCTGGAGCGTGCCATTGAAGGGCTGAAGTGCCAGACCGCCGTGCACATCTGCTACGGCTACGGCATCAAGGCCAACACCGATTGGAAGCAGACGCTGGGTTCGGAATGGCGGCAGTACGAAGAATCGTTCCCCAAACTGCAGAAATCCAGCATCGATCTGATCTCGCTGGAATGCCACAACTCGCATGTGCCGATCGACCTGATTGAACTGGTGCGCGGCAAGAAAGTGATGGTGGGCGCGATCGATGTGGCGTCCAGCACGGTGGAAACGCCGGAAGAAGTGGCCAACACCCTGCGCAAGGCGCTGCAGTTCGTGGACGCCGACAAGCTGTACCCCTGCACCAACTGCGGCATGGCGCCGCTGCCGCGCGAGGTGGCACGCGGCAAGCTGCGGGCGCTGAGTGCAGGTGCGCAGATCGTGCGCGAGGAGCTTGCGGGGATTCGCTGAAGGCGAATCCAGTGGGTGCGACCGCGTGTCGCACCCCGTTCCCGTCTGCCGGTCCAGCGCCCAGCCTTGGCCTACAATGCCGGCGTGCGCGCCGTTCCCTTCCACCGCAGCCTGACCCTGATGGCGGCCATCGCCATGCTGCTCATCGTGGCTGCGCCACTGCTGAGCCGGTGGATCGCCCACAGTCCAGAAGCACCACGCGTGCACACCCTGCACGCGGCTGAACAGGGCGGCCCAGCGCCACACGAACACCACAGCAGCGCGCACCACCACCACGGCAGCGAAAGCGCTGTGGCCATGACCGCGCATGCCGACACTACGGCAGCCAACAACGACCCCCACGCCAACCATGACATGGGCGTGGACTGCGACTACTGCCTGATTGCCGCGCGCATGGTCAGCCTGCTGGTAGCGCTGCTGATCGCACTGATCGGCTGGCGACCGCCGCAGTTCGCACGCACCTGGGCGCTGCAGTGGGGCGCCAGCATCGCCGCCGGACACCTGGGCGCCCGCGGGCCCCCGCAGCGGGCCTGATCATCCGCGCCTGACGCGCGGCTTACCTGCCAATGCTCCCAACGCCTGCGCCTGGCCGCGCGGGCGTAGCGGCGTTTCCCGATTTCTGCACTACCGGTCTGCTGGCCGGTGGTGCCGCGTGCTGTGACCATGACCCAGAACCCTACCCGCACTCCCCTGTCGCTCAGCCTGGCCGTTGCGCTGGGCTGCCTGTGCCTGTTGCCATCCGCCGCTTCCGCGCAGGACGGTACCGCACTCACCCTGGGCACCGTCCAGGCCACGGCCACCGACGCCTGGGACCGCAGCGCCCGCGCGGTCTTCAGCTCGGTCGACGTCATCGGCGGCGACGTGCTGCAGTCGCAGCGCGTTGAACACAGCTGGGAGCTGCTGATGAACGCCCCCGGCGTGCAGGTGACCCAGTTCAAGATGGGTACCGATGCGGGGCGTTTCTCATTCCGCGGCTTCAACGGCGAAGGCCGCATCAATGCGGTGAAGCTGCTGATCGACGGCATTCCCAGCAACGACAACGCCGGGGGCATGCCCTACCTGGATGCAGTCTGGCCGCTGGATATCACCGCCATGGAGATCGTGCGCGGCACCAACGACGCGCGCTACGGCCTGAACGCCATCGCCGGCGACGTCAACGTGGTCACCCGCCAAGGCGGCAATGACGGCCAACTGAGCATGACCGCAGGCAGCTTCGGTACGCAGGACCTGCAGCTGGCGAAAGGCTTCGAGCGTGGGCCATGGTCGCAGAACTACTTCATCGGCTGGCGCCAGTCGGCGGGCGAGCGCGACCATGCCGATGCCACCCAGCGCAGCTTCGCCGGCAAGTGGTTCTACACCGACCCTGACGGCACCTGGCGCGGCGGCCTGACCACCCGCTACTACAGGAACGCGGCCTTGGAAGCGGGCTACCTGAGCTACCCGCAACTGCAGGCCGACCCCACCCAGTCCCCCGACTACGCCAGGGATGACCGCAGCGAACGCGAGACCCGGCAGACCGCACTGCACGTGGACGGGCGTATCGGCAGCGACTGGCACTGGACCGCCAAGGCCTACCAGAATGACTACCGCAACCAGCGCTGGGTCACCTTCACCGAAGGCGGTGCGCAGCAGGAACGCTTCAACGATGAACGCCAGCGCGGGCTGATGGTCAATGCCAGCTGGCGGCCGGCTACCGCGTTGGCCGAACTGGTGGTCGATGCCGGTGTGGATGGGCAGTGGCAGGACAACATCGCCCAGCGCTTCCGCACCGTGCAGCGCCAGCGCCAGGCCACCCTGCGTAACTGGGATTTCAACCTGGATACGCGCGGTGCCTACGTGCAGGCGGTGATCCGGCCAATCGACCGGCTGAAATTGGTACCGGCCTACCGCGTGGATCGCATCTACGGTGACTTCACCGATGTGTCCTCGGGCACCACGGCACCGGTGTACCACTACGGGCTGATCAAGCAGCCCAAGTTCAGTGCCTCCTATTCCATCACCGACGCCGTGGTGGCCTATGCCAACTGGGGGCGCACTTTCCAGATCGGCAGTGGCAATGGTGCCTACCGCACGCAGGCGCAGGATCTAGCGCCGTCGATCAACGAGGGCTGGGAAGCCGGGCTGAAATGGTCCCCGGCGGCGGGCCTGCAGACGCGCGTTGCCGTCTGGGAACAGACCGCGTCGGATGAAGTGGCCACGATCCTGGGCGTGAACGGTACGGTCGGCAGCAACGAGGTGGGCAACGTGGGCAAGACCCGGCGACGTGGCTGGGACCTGCAGGCCAACTGGCAACCCGATGCACGCTGGCGCGCATGGGCATCGTATTCGCGGCAGAAGGCTACGATCGAGGTCCCCGATCCGAGCGCACCGGCCACGCGGGGTCGGCAGATCGAGAACGTGCCGAACTGGCTGGCCAGCGCAGGTGTGGAATTCAGCCCCGTGCCGGACTGGACCTTCAGTGCCTGGGGCAATGGCCAGGGCGACTACTACGTGGAACGCACCAACACCTTGGGCCGCTACGGCGGCTATGCCCTGCTCAATGTGAGTGCCGCCTACCGGCTGAACCCGCGCAACCAGCTGATGCTGCAGCTGAAGAACGCGACCGATCGCGCCTATCTGTACGCGTGGTATGACAGCGGATCGTCGGGCTATTCGCCCGGCGATGGCCGCGCGCTCTACCTGACCTGGACCCGGGAGCTCTGAGATGCAATCCAGCAGCACAGCGCCTGTCGTCGAGCCCCTGCGCTTCTACCGCGCCGTATGGCGATGGCATTTCTACGCCGGGCTGTTCGTCCTGCCCTTCATCGCGTGGCTGGCGTTGACCGGTGCCGTCTACCTTTATCAGAAGCCCATCGACCGCTGGGTACATGCAGGTCTGAAGGTAGTGCAACCCACCGGTGCAGCCGCAGTGCTGCCCAGCGCGAACATCGCCGCCGTGCAGGGTGCAACTGCAGGCGATGTCTTCCGCTACACCACGCCGGAGCGCGCCGACGGTAGTGTGGAAATCGGCGTGATCGAAAAGGATGGGCGGCGACAGGTCTACTACGTGGACCCCGGCACCTCGCGCGTGCTCGGTCACCTGCCGGAGAAAGGTACGTTTTCCGGCGTCGTGCGGCGCCTGCACAGCCTGGACTTGTTGGGCCGCTACGCCAGCGCGCTGATCGAGATCGCCGCAGGCTGGGCGATCCTGCTGGTGGTCACCGGCGTGTATCTGTGGTGGCCACGTGGCCAGAAGGGCGGCGTGACCACGGTGCGCGGGCGGCCGGGCCAGCGACTGTTCTGGCGCGACCTGCATGCGGTCACCGGCGTCTGGGTAGGGCTGGTGCTGCTGTTCCTGGCGGTGACCGGCATGCCGTGGTCGGTGGTCTGGGGCAACCAGGTCAATGCCTGGGCCAATGGACACGACTACGGCTATCCCTCTGGCGTGCGCGTGGATGTGCCGATGTCGCACCAGCGCCTGGCTGACACCACCACCCCCACCTGGTCGATGCAGCAGGCCCAACTGCCGCTGTCTGCACGTGCGCCCGCCCAGCAGGCTGCGCCGTCCAACCATGAAGGTCATGAAGGCCATGAGGAACATGGCGGAAGCATGCGGGGGGATCTGGCACCGCAGGCCGGCACCATCGGCATCGATGCCGCCGTGCAGATCTTCGCTTGCCTGGGTCTGGCACCGGGCTACAGCATCAGCCTGCCGCGTGGAGCCATGGGCGTATATACCGCCTCGGTCTATCCCGAGACGCTGGACCAGCAGCGCGTGGTGCACCTGGACCAGTACAGCGGCAAGGTACTGCTGGACATGACCTACGCCGACTACGGCCTGCTTGGAAGAAGCCTGGAATGGGGCATCAACGTGCACCTGGGGCAGGAATACGGCACGGCCAACCGCCTGTTCCTGCTCGCCGCCTGCGTGGCCATCTTCGTGCTGTGTGCCAGCGGCGCGGTGATGTGGTGGAAGCGCCGGCCGCAGGGTGGCTTGGGTGTTCCGCCCCTGCCCCGGCAGGGCCGCAGCGTGGCCGTCGTGTTCGCGCTGCTGTGCATCGGCGGGCTGCTGTTCCCCTTGGTGGGCGCAACGCTGCTGCTGGTCGGCGTGCTCGATGCGCTGGCCACGCGCGGTTGGCGCACGTCACCAGCGCGTTGAGACGTTGGTTCGATGGACGACGGGGCGGCGCACGTTCTACGGCGCACCGCCCCTTTCTGCTGGACACTAGAAGCTCATGCTCACTTCGGCGCCCACAATGCGCGGGCTATCAATCGGCCCGTAGTAATTACCGTCGCGCCCGAAGGCCAGGTTGTCGAAGATCAACCCGTTCACACGCCGCTTGTTGGTCAGGTTCTGCACGAACAGGCGGCCGGTCCATGGGCCCTGTTCGTAGCCCACCTGCAGCCCGATGATGGCCACGGCCGGCTGGTAGGCACGGTTGCGCTCATCCAGCGCGCTGGAACCGGTAAACGCCGATTCCACCCGCCCGAAGACGCCGGACGGGTGCTGGTAGCGTGCCGCCAGATAACCCGTGTAATGCGGCGTCAGCTTCACCCGGTTGCCGGCCAGGTTTTCGTCTACCGTGGCCCAGAGCTTGGTGTACTTCGCATCCACATAGCCCACGTTGGCGGTCAGGGTGAAGCCCGGCGCCAGCTCATAGGCGCCTTCCAGTTCGGCACCGCGCGAGCGGATCGATGCATCCGAGCCCACGTAATCCGACGAGACCGGGCGCCCGTTGGCATCGGTGGCCACCTGGATTTCCTGCCAGTTGTCCGAGGTGATGTGGAACAGCGCGCCGCCGATATGGCCGCGGCCGCCGCCGACGTTCATCTTGAATCCCAGCTCGTGGCTCCACATCATTTCCGATTCGTAGCGCAGCACCTTGTCATTCACTACATCGCTCTGCGCGGCGGCCAGATTGAAACCGCCGGGGATATATCCCTTGGCCGAGGCCGCGTAGAACGAGAGGTTGTCGCTGGCGTCGTAGCGCAGTGACACGCGCGGCAGGGTGGCATGGAAGGTGTGTTCCAGCGCGGCGTCGCGGTACAGCACCAGTCCACCTTCGGCCAGGTCCAGCGAACCGGCACGCTGTTCGGTGGAACGGCGTGCCTGCTCGTGGCGCAGGCCCAGGCTGGCGGTCAGCTTCGGCACGGCGGGGAAGGTGTAGCTGGCCGTTGCGAACACGCTGTAGTCCTGGCCCTTGGCAGTCTGCCGGGGTGCCAGGATGTAGCTGTTCAAGCCGCGGGTGATCGGCCCGACGAAGGTGCCCAGGATCGAATCCTTGTCGGTGCGGTAGGTGGAAACACCGGCCATCCAGGTCAGCGCCTGGTCATCCGGCGAGCTGAAGCGCGCCTCGGCATTCCAGGCGTCCTGCTTGTCATAGGTGCGCCCGGCCAGCGCCGCGCTCTCGGTCATGTCGAAGTCGTAGCCCGCCGAAACGTCCTCGTGGGTGTGGTAGGACGCGGCCACATCGAACGTACCGGCTTCCAACTGCCACTGCGCACTCAGGCCGGCCACCGTCTCATCTTTCTCGGTGCGCTTGGGCGCATCGTTGATATAGGTGAAGTCACCGGCCTGGCGCCCGCCGTTGAGGCGCGTGCCGTAGGTGCGGTTGTACAGGCCCACATCCAGCGGCAGGTATTCGTACTCGAACATGCCCGGCGCGCGCGTGCGCAGGTGGTAGGCCAAGGCATTCACGGTAACGAAATCGCTGGGCTGCCAGCGCAGCTTGCCCTGCAGGTACTGCTCGCGCACCTTGCCTTCGGTGCCATTGAACGGCGTGAGGTTGCGCAGGAAGCTGTCCTCGTCCGACGCCATGAAGGCGACCGAACCGGAGAGGTTGCCGCGCTTGCCCAGCGGCCCGGACACGAAGCCGTCCAGGCTGTTGCCATTGCCGTTGCTGAACCACGTGCTGCGCAGGTTCACCTCGCCTTCCATGGCATCGGTAGGGCCCTTGGTCTTGACCAGCACCAGACCCGATTCACTGTTGGCGCCGTACAGCGTGCCCTGCGGGCCGCGCAGCACCTCCACCGATTCCACCTGGTTCAGCACCGCGTTGCTCAGTTCCTTGAACGGAATGCCATCGATGTAGACCGACGCGCGGTTGACCAGGAACGGGTTGGATTCGATGCCGCGGATGGAGATGTACATGTCACTGAGCTGGCCCATCGCGTTGAACTTCACGTTGGGGGCCAGCTTGTCCAGATCGCGGAATTCGACCACGCCGGCCTCTTTCAGTGCCTCGCGGTTGAGCACGGTGACCCACAGATCGCTCTTCAGGTACGGGGTATCGCGCTTGGAGCCGGTTACCCGCACCCCGTCCAGCGTGGTGGGGCTGACGGCATCCTGGGCGAGCGCGGGCAACGATGGGGCAAGCAGAAGGGCCGCGATCGCAGCGGCCAAGGGAGTGGGGGAACGCACGGGAACCTCTTGAACGGAGACAGCGGCCGCAGGGGCCATCAATGTTATGATGTAACAATTCCATAACGGCGCTACTCCGTATGCCTGCGCACCGCTCCATTTCCGGCAGCAAGGTGACGGTGGCCCAGCAACTGGCGGCCACCACGCCGGTGCTCGGGTCGAACGGTGCAGGCAACCTGGCCTTCATCCATCACCACTTCCCCGCCAGCGCCGGGGCGATGGGCCACCCCACCCAGCTGCGGCTGGCGCTGGTGATCAAGGGCGGCGGCCGGCTGCAGCAGATCTGCCCACGGCGTGCCGCGCTGGACGCGCACTGGCACATCGGCCAGTTCAACGTGGTGCTGCCCGGGCAGACCGGCACCTACAGCAGCCCGGAGGTGGAAGTGCTGGGGCTGGCAATCGATTGGCCCGCACTGGGCGCAACGGCAGTCAGCCTGCCGACCCTGGCGCCGCTGGCCGGCGCGCTGCACCGCGACGCCACGGTGAGCGCGCTGCTGCATGCGCTATGGGCGGCATCGCGTTCGGGCGTGCTGTCGGATGAACTGCTGCACGCCTGCGGCAACGCTGTGCTGGATCGGCTGGTGCAGATGGCGCAGCGGCCCGCCGCGCTTTCTGCGGGGGCGCGTGTGTTGTCGGCAGTGCAGATGAAGCGCTTGACCGACTACATCGATGCGGCGCGCGACGTGCGCCTGACCGTGCCGATGATGGCCGATGCGATTGGGGTAGATGACACGCGGTTGAGCCGTGGGCTGCAGGCGGCGGCGGGGATGTCGCCGTACCAATTCCTGGTGCACCGGCGCATGCATTGGGCGCGGGGTGAGCTTGAGCGCGGGGTGAGTGTGATGCGAGTGGCGCAGTCGGTGGGGTATGCGAACGCGAGCAAGTTTTCGGCGGCGTACCGGCGGATTATGGGGTGTGCGCCGTCGGCTTCGGTGGGTTGATGGGGGTTATGGGTTGGTGGTTTGGGATTGGGCGGCTTTTGTTGCTTGTTGAAGGGCGAAGTTGACCGATGGGGCTAGTTCTGGAGCTTGCTTGCAGGCCGCTGTGATCTGATCAAGGAGGACGGATAGACGTTGGGCTGAGGGCTGGGAGTGGGCGTTCCAGGCGCGGTGCTGGATTTCGTTCAACCACTTCAGGCAATTGAGTTGGGTTGCGGGTGGGAGGTCTGGATCGGACCAGATGCTTCTGCCGGCGATCGTGAGTTCGAGCCAGAGTTGGGTGCAGAAGTGTGGTGCTTGCGACCCGGTGAGGGTGAGGAGGTGTTCGCGCATATGGGCTCATCTACTGCTTGAGAGGGGCATGGCCGCTATCGGCCAAAAGCAGACATTTGCACGCCTGTTGGCTGATGGCTGGATCGGCCTCTGAGCCCACCACTCGGTCCGGTTACGCGTCAGCTTGTTAGCCGGAGCCGCTCACCCTAAAATCGAGCCGCGTCAACGGTACGCGACATCATCTTATGGTCTGTGGGTAAGGCGAATAGTCGGATCTGCGGATCCGTCCGATCACCATCTAATCAATAGTTTGTCGCTTAGGGAGACCATATGCGTGCCGAGAAGAAGAAAATCGATGGTGATCTAACTCTTACGGACGGTCTCGCTCTCTACGGACAGGCGTCGGGGAACATTGTCGTAACTGACGGTGGCGAGCTGCACCTTTACGGAGTTTGCGGTCGCAACCTCACGGTCCAAGAAGGCGGGAAGGCCATCATCTACGGCATGGTCAGTGGCCATGTCGTCAATGACGGAGGATACCTTCAGGTACTGGGGACGATCGTGGGATCGTTGCGCTCGCCCAGCGGGGACACCGAGGTCAATCCAAATGCTTCAGTTATTGGCGGCCGCGGCTAACAGTTCATTCAAGCCGAACCCGCTTCGCGGCGCGGCTTAACTCAGTTTTTAGGCGCTCAACGGGGGAACAGGCTTTGAAGCTACCAAATTGGTTCAAGATCATCTGGTGGCTGCTACTAGTCGGCCTACTATCGGCGTTCCTGTTGCATCGCTACCCAGAGCTAGCGCTCGGTCGTGCGGTTCCAGCAGACATCGTGGTATTTGTCATCTGGGTCGCGCTTCTGCTAGCTCCGCTGTTCAACGAGGTGTCGCTACTCGGGGTCACCCTCAAGCAGCAGATTGACGAACTTAAAGAACACGTCGCAAATCAGATCACGGAAGTAAAGAGCGAGGTTAGGAACGCAGTCGATGTCCGTGCCACGTTCAGTCCACACTTCAACATCCCTGCGCCCGCAGCTGACGCACAGCTTCCCGAAATAGAGCGACGCATCAAGTCGGCAGTCTCGGATGCGTTGGCAGAGCACGGGATTCGGCAGCCGCCCCCGCCAGCTCAAATTTCTGTATCTAACGATGTGGCGCTCTTGTTCGCCACTCGCTACAACCTAGAAAAGGAGCTTCGCCGTATCAGTGAGGCACGACAGCTCACGGCGGAGGCGCGTCGACCGATGCCGTTGCATCATCTCATTCGTGCACTCATCCAGGCCGAGCTGCTAGAGTCTCCGATGGCAAGCGCTATTCGAGAGGTCTATTCCGTCTGCACGCCCGCGATCCACGGCGAAGAAGTGACCTCGGCTCAAATTGCGTTTGTACAAGATGTTGGTCCAGAACTGATTGCAGCACTGAGGGCCATCACATGAGACACGCGCCTAACAACTCATTCAAGCCGACTCCGCTTCGCGGCACGGCTTAACTCAGGCGTTGTAACTCCGCTTCTGGCCGCAGGATGGATCGGCCAGGATTTCGTAGACAACTCAGAGCCATAATCAATGGTAACGAGAGATGTGTCTATGACGAGCAAGCAGTACACGGCTGAGTTCAAGGCCGAGGAAATCAAGCAGGTGATCAAGCGCGGCTTCACGGTGGTGGGTTAGGCGGCGCGCATTGGCATCCCGAAACACGATGTGCAGCTAGGTGTAGACGTGAGGGCCAATGTCGACGCTCCATCTTTCAGTGCAGACGCACGCAATCGCGACATCCGTTGATGTCCGGGGTTTGAAGGCCGAGCTAGAGCGCGTGGCCGCGGAACACGACTTTCCAAAGAAAGCGGCTACTTACTTTTCGAAGGGTGAGGGCGAAGTTCGCATTCATGGGCGACCAAGCTTGGGTCGCTTTTTTGAACAAGTGCACACCTACCCGTTTGCTTCAACCCGCAGGCAATGCGCCTCCTGAGTTGACCAATGCCGTGGTGGCGCCGTTTCGGAACAAAGTAACCGAAATCCGCCAGCCCGCGCGCGATCCGCCGATGATCACCAGCAGTGGCGAAGGACAGAGATAGGATCTATCTCTTGCGATCGCCTGCATGGCGCTCAGGTCCGAATGGCTTGGCGAAGGCGATGCATCAGGGTGGTAATGCCATTCTCCCAGGTAATGCAGGCCAGCCTCCCACCGCTGACGCAAGAGCTCGGCCAGCCCTTGGCCGGAACGTTGAAACCATGCCCATCCTGCCAGCGACCCCTCCGGCTGGGGCGTGGCCTCCAGAACATCAGCGACCCATCCGATGGGTCCATAGCGGCCAATGAGGATGCCGCCGGTTTCCTTCTTGCCGGCCGCTGAGGCTGCCGCAATCATGCCCTGAATGGCCGCAGGCCCTAGCCACACCGAGGCACCCTCGTCTCCGGTAGCGATGAATTCCTGCGGCTCAAGCGTCGGTACGTTCAACGCTTCCATCCTCATGCTGTTTGTACAGCGCCGCCACCGTTTGTCGATCCACGATGGAACGCCTCACAAAATTGGTACCGACTGCCGCCCACAGGTTGACATCGCCTGCAGTGGCCGGGAAGACCGGATGCCAGCACCCAATGCCCTCCATTTCGCCAGAGCCCTCCAAGTCTCCAGGGGGCGCTACCGCCAAAAATTTCGCTAGTGCCTCAGCTGCCGGGAACCTGGCACCAGTAGCGGCGTAGGCAAAGAGCCCTTGTGCCTGCCAGGTCATTGCCAGACTTACAAAGGTCCGGTCCATACCCCAGTCAAAAGCCTCCATCGCCTTAAGTACGGCATCGGATGCGGTGCAATCCACGACGACGTCCCAGCTGGACAGTTCTCTGGCGTCTGCAGCGTTGAGCGGTGGAAACGAAAAGTTCATCGCCTTCACGCGCGCATCTGGCATGGCTGCATTGAGGCGCTTTGCCATGCGCTCGGCTTTGGACTGCCCTACATCGGAGAGTGTCAGCAGGTGGCGGCTGAGGTTGCCGACCGTCAAGGTATCCTCATCCAGCAGCGCCATCCGACTCATCCCCATTCGGAGCAAATTTTCGGCAACCGCCGCGCCAAGGGTTCCCACCCCCAGAACGAGGATAGATTTTTCGCGAACTTCCTGCTCGGCCTGGCCACGCTTGCGTAGCTGGTCCGGCGCCCAGTTTGCGGTGCGTCGCCAATTCAGTGGCCGATCTGCGCGCGCCGCTTCTCGATCCCATTTTCCTCGGGTAGCCAAGGTCGCTCGGAAACCATTTCGGACCTCGTTCCTGCCGCACAACTGCATGTTTCGCACTGCCAACCAGTGTAGACGCTGCAGCGGCCCACCTACGAGTTCGGCTAACGGAAAACCGAGTAGCAGAGTGACCGGCAAGGGGCGATTGGGGCGTTGCGTACGCCGAAGCACCGCGCCGGCCTCGGCAAGAATGGAAGGAAGATCAAGCCCGGCGTGCGCGCACAGCTCGGTGAGCTGATCCCACGTTGTGGGAGCTTGCCAAGGCTTTACCACGATCAGGGAGGGCAATGCGATCCAGACCGCGTCCGGCACCAGATCGCGACGGGGAATCGCCTCGGACCAACAGATCTCCCGCAGCGAGCGCATGCGCTTGTCCATGAAGCGGCTGACAACGGCGGTATCGAACGCCCCCTGGACCGGCGTGACCGTGGCAAAGCCCCAGGGGTGCGAAAGGCCATCAATCCACCCCATTTCGTGGAGGGACTCAGAAAACCCCAGCATCGTTCTCGGCGGCGTGACGAACTGCGTGGGCAGCTCCAGCGCATCCCCTTCAATCATCAAGGTGTCCTGCCCGGCCGCTTGGATCCACTCCAGCAACCGACCGACATGCCAACTCACCCGCTGCGGCAGCTCTTCAGGCTCCCCTGCCCATCCAGCTCGCTGAAACACGGAGGCGGGCCTAACCAGACACGGCTTACCCAGCCGCCAAGGCCGGCCTTCGGCTAGCTCTACGTTGAGGTCCTGGTGAGGAAAAGTAACCCGAATGCCGCCGTTAACGTCGGGGAAAATTCCAATGGCTGGATCAATCGCCGATCCAGACACCACCAAGTGCCACCGGGTCCACTCCGGTAGATTTTGGGTTGGAGCGCAGCAGAGCTGCGCCTCCAGGGGAAGTGACCACTCATCCTCAGACCATTGTTGCCATGGTCCTAGTACTTGAAGGCGGGCATCGTAGGGAAAGCCGGCAACAGCTGTGTCCAGATCGAAGCGGGTGAGCATGGGTCAGGCAAACCGCCCAGACTGCCGAGGCACGGCAGGGGCGGCCGGCGCGGCGAACCCGCGTCCACGATCACCGCCACCGGGGCCAGGAAGGGGAAAGCTATTCCCCAGCAGCTCTCGCCACAGTGCCCCGCTAGCATCCTTGTCGGTTTCGTCAAGTGCACGTCGGGCAAGCTCGGCCGCCTCACCTACCTTGACCATAAAGGCGAGGAAATCCGCTCTCCCCAGGCGCTGCAAGACGTTATGGGTAGGCACACCGTGGTCGGCGAGGAACGGAACGACGCCCGCTTCAGCATGGCCGGCCCAGGTGTCACGAATCCCTTCAAGCGCCAAGGTGACGCCTTCCGCAACACTCTGTATGCCATTGGGCAAGACCGCGCCGATCATATGCTCGAGCGGGTAGCCCTTCGGATACTTGGGTAGCGTGTCGGCGTGCTCGTGCCGCCACCACTTGATTGACCGAACCACGTTGATGAAATGACCATTGCAGTTGCGGTTCTTAACTGCCGCCCACTGGATCTGCGCCAGCGGATGGGTGGGGCCCCATTTCTGCACCGGACGGTCAGGCAGCATCAGCGGTTCATCGCGCCAGGTAGAGGCTTCTTCAGCAAGATTCATCAACCCGCCGTTGGCACGCTGAGGATCCCACCCTTTGTTGAGCACCCAGTCGCTGCGCTCTTCCAAGGACTCATCCAGCTGCACTGCCTGGCTTCGATACAACGACTCCAATGCGGCGCGAGCGGTATGCTCTACCGGCAGCGCAGTCACCACTAGGTCCAGGTCGACGTAGGACATTTCGATACCGAACGAACGATCCTGCTGGGCCCACTTCCCGTGATAGTGTCGCTCCAAAAATGGTTCAAATCGCTTCATCGCCACCAAGGGCGTTTCCCGGCCGTAGTCAATGGTCGTAACAATGACCACATCCACATCCGAGCGTTTGCCACCGGTCGGGCGTACGGCAGTGGACCGGCGCACGCTACCCTGCAGGAAGGTAGCCGTAATGATCGGCGACAATTCCGCGTCAGCCATCAGGCGGGTGCGCAGCGTGTTCGAGCCACGCTTCCATTCCTCGCGATTTCTTTCGCTGGGGCGGATGTCCTGCAAAAATTCAGAAAACTGGGGACGAAGTTCCATGCCGATACCCTTAAATGGCGAAAGTTGAGTGGTAGCTCCCGTCTATCTGGCCAGCCATGTCGTACTCATACGGGATGCAGCGGCCGATCGCGTCGATGTGTTGTCCCAGAAGGAAGGCAAAAGCGTTGGGGGTGGCTAGGAAAAGGTGCGTCGTGTTGCCCGGCTTGCGGGCATCTTTCACTAGCCCGGCAATGTGCTGGGCAATAGCTGCAGCATGCTGGCCACCGGCAATAGTCATGGGGCCAGCGCCGTCAACAAGCGATACGCCGATCACCGTGCCGACCTGTGGCAGATAAGCGGCGACGAATTCTCCAACTTTCTGGCTCACATCCTGACTCAGACCAACAGCGACTGCGATGTCGCCACCCTCCCCCAGGATCTGCACGTCTACTAGCGGCTCCGGCCCTGCGGTACCGTCTTGCGCATCCCACACGATCCCGGGGTTCCTGTCACCGCGCTGAACAATCTCAACATCGGCGCCTTCCTTGAAACGTAGCGCCGCTCCTGCCAGATAGGCGATGGACGAATGCGTCTCCAGAAACAAGCGCATGGACGGGGTCTGCGCCAGCTTGGTCTTGAGGAATGCGCTCACCTGCCCCCGCACCTCCTCCCAGCTGTGTCCATCTTTTAGCCATCGACCCGAAAACCGGTCAATCAAGTTCAGGGTGTTGTCCGGCTCCGCGTCGGCCATGTGCATCGGGGTCGACCGTGGGTCATAGGTTGCAATGGCCACACTTCGGCGAGGCTTCGGTTTGGAACCCAGATACCACTTCTCGTTGGTGCACCACTGGTGGAAACCAGCCCGGTCGAAGCAGTTGATTTTTTTGCTCACCAGCTGTTTGGCGGCATCATCGTAGAGAAATACCGTTTCGTTCTCGTGACCGGCCAAGCCCACCAGACGGAACTGTGTGCTTACTTGATGACGCATTTTTTCCAAGTCAGGCTGACCATCATGGATGTAAAACCGATCCAAAATGGCATAGAGCTCATCGTCGCTGGCCAAGCCCAGATGCTCACGCCAGCACTTGCGCACCCTTCCCATTTCGCTGTTGTCGGTCTTTCCTTCCTTGAGCGCCTGAAGCCGCAACGAGCTGTCTTGGCCGCCCACCAATTTGCCCAAGGGATCTCCATCGGCGATGCGATCAGTGGTTACCAAGTGAAACGCCGCACCTTCGCCGGCCATCTTTTGGGCATCTCGCAACCGCTCTAAGATGGAATGCGCAGTGGCATTAATAAACTTGGGGTTGATCAAGTCGGAAAACCCGAACCGGCCGGCCTTGTTGGTATGCCACTTAATCTGATGATAGTCGGCGGTGACGTATCCCGGACCGGAGCGCCTTGAACGGCCAGGGTTGTACCGGACGACAACATCGTCAAAGGCCTTGGGGCCATCGGCCTCGAAAGTAACCTCAACTACATGGGGTTGATGGGGATCCAGCAGCAACGCGGCATGGGTCCAGAAAAAACGAGATTGGTAGCTATCGCCATGCCATCGGGGCTCTACAGCACTTGCCATGTGTCTCTCCCAAAGGTGCAATCCGTGCGATAGGTCACAATATTAGCTCAGCCGCGCGTCGACTGCACCCCCTCCAGCCGCGCGACCATGCAGGCTAACTTGTTGATTTAACAAGACCACGATCCGGAAGACGTGCTCGACCGCTACGTCTAAGCAATCCAACGCCGGGTTGCTTGATCCGGCGTAAAGATGGACCGCGCTCGCATGTCCGCTATCGGCCAGAAGCGGACGTTCAACGACTGAGTCAGTCCGCGTTGCAGTAACAGCGTCGGCTTGAATGACTTGTCATGCCGCTGCCAGCTAGCTCACGAGCACTGCTTGAAGCAAGTGAGCGGCAAGGATGGCTGCTGGGGGAAGGACTGTGCACAGTAGGAAGACTCCGAGGCAACCAGAGCTACCTGCCGCAAGCGCGGGATGAGCTGAATCCTTTCTCCAGACGAGTGCCTGCCCGTATATGGGAAACAGAGCAATCTTTGGATATTTGATGGAAATAGGCCCTTGTAACTCCCATCCTGCGGCAAGGCGTTCATTGACCTTCTGCACCAAGGCATCGTTGCTGGGAGCGAGCTCAATCGTGTATTTGCTTACAGAGTGGTTGGTGGGAGCCATGCTCAACCTGCGCCGCTCGTAATGCCCCTTACCAGCGCCTGGCCGTACATAGGCAGTGCAGCATTGGCTGGGTACTCGATGCTCAGTCCCCCTTGAGGCGTCCAGCCGGCGTCAATCAAGCTGTTTACCTCACTCAGAAGCCTCTCCTTGCTAGGAGCGATGACGACTGTATAGGTACCGGTGGCTTCGGATTCCACGTATTTCCTCCTCGTGAACACTGACGAGCGATAGACCTGATCAGCTGCCTGACGCCTGAATCAAGCGGCGCCGCAAAGCGTGTCAGGTTTGACTGAACTATCAAGCCGCACGAAAACCGGGCCCGCAGCCACAGTGGCAACATTTGACAGCCCAAAGGTTTCCAATGCGAAAAGGGCCGTAGATGAAAAAGCGCTTACTGCACCGGGGGCATAGAAACCTTGCCAGCCACACCCCATTGACCACCCCACCTACCATCCAGGCGAATGCCGCCCATGGCGCAGGATCGCCGGAGATTCCGATGGCTTTGAATGCGTATGTCGTCAGAACCACGGCTGGTATGAACAGCAGAAATCCGCCCCACAGGCATGCTTTTCCGACACAATATCGGCGCCATTTGCTGCTTTCACTCATTCCCTGACGCTCCCCGGTGCGCAGCTACCCAATAGTCGTACCCAGCGGCCGAGCTGTAGGACGTGTCCACATATCCTCCTATGCCGGGCTTTCGCCATGATATGGCTCGATACTAGGGCCGCGAAGTCTGGCTAACAAGCCGATGCATCGCCGAACCTGACGTCAGGCTCGCCCGTCGCGAAAATCATCGCATCGAGGTCAAAAGGTGCCATTCCGTTACCCCGATAGTCCTCCCCAACCCATATTCCAGCCCGATGGCCGCTTCCGGCCAGAAGCGGACGTCAAATTACGAAGCAGCACCAGACCTACGGCGCCGAACGGAGCCAGTCCGCGCCCATCTCGATGGCATCCTGATCCCCGCTCACAATGCTTTCCGGCACGATCCCCTTCGGGTACTCAGTACCCTCCCGGTCAGCCATTGCCGCTGTCGTCAGCAACAGCGCCCCGCCATCGGGAAGCGGGAAGGTGCTGTTGGCCGTCGCAAGTCCTGCAGTTGGCTGTCCAAAGAACCGGGTTCCGGGTCGCGCCCTGAATGCAACGGCCACGGCCTCACCGGAACTGGCCGTCCTCGGCCCCACCAGCACGGCTACGCGGCTGTTGGACAGATCAGCTTGGCACTCCGGGCTGGCGCGTGAGCGCCATTTCCTGGTCTTTCCCTGCCGATCGCGGAAGCCGCCTGCATCGCGATCGCCCAGCAGGGAGTGCAGCCCATTGAGCATGGGCCACATATTGCCACCGTTGTCCTGGCGGAGATCAACGATCCAGCCCTTGGTTGAGGTCGGTGCCAAGGTGGCGATACGGTTGCAGAGCTCCGCAGTGAACGCGCCCCTGTCGTCCTTGCCTATACCGCGCAACCCCGGCACCAGTATGTATCCGATGTCCGCAATGGATCGGGACTCCATCGGTCGGCTGCGAACGGCCTGCGCGCGATGCGTCGAGGCATCCTTCGGTGTTTGAAGCAGGCTGTGGCGGTCAGCAAGCGCGTCCAGCGCCCTACGCAACCCCGCATATGCCTCCTGCGCGGGAAGCTTCTTCTGATCGTCCGTGAGTAGCGCCGCTTCTTCGGCAGGCCAGTTCACGTTGCCTGTGTTCAACGCCTTCGCGCGAATGAGGGGCAGCGCATGCGCCAGCATGGCGTAGGCGGATACGCCAGTCGCTTCCACCGCCGCCGACGTGAGCGTGAGCTGTTCGGCGTGCAGGGCGCCTGCACTGCCCAAGGTGACCCCGAACTTGATGCTGGTGCTGGCTTCCGGAACATACAGCAGCAGGTCGCGGTCACCTGGCCCCTCACCGGCACGCACAGGCACGCCGCCGGAGCTGGCAAAGGCGAGCCGTCCCTTCGGGCCATCAGCACGAAGCCAGAGCGCGCCGGCGCCAGTCCCGTCATCCACGCGCAGCCGCCCGGCAAGCCGCACGTTCCTTCCTTTGAACGAACTGGCATCCAGGGATGTGATCGCACCAACGAAACTCGCCTCGCCGGTGGATTCGGCAGACAGCTCAATCGCAGCGCCGTCCTTATCCAGGACGTCGCCGGCGCCGTCGACCAGCGACTGTGCGCTGGTCCCCTTCCACACGGTTTCGCCCTGCGCGGGAGCACTGAAGATCACTGCCAGAAGCAGAACAACCATGCGTGGCATCGGCACCATCCATGTACACGAGAACGATGATCCTATGACGCTGCGGTTGGACCGGCAAGCGAGGCTGCTGCGTCATTGATCTGTAACGGGACAGCATTGCGCTGCACGATGTTCCTGCCTTCAGCCAGTAAAGCCCGAGCTGAATCTGCTCGACAGGGACGAGAAGAAGCAAAGCGCCAGAATGACGCCGTTCAGAACCAGCGATGCCTCGTAGAACAGCGATGCCGGGCGCGAGATGACATGGGGCGAATCAATCACCGTGAGTGCGCTCCATCCCACCGTGAATGCCAGAAACAACCAAGGGGCGAACGGCACAAAGAATGCAATTGCGATGAGAGAGGCCAAATAGCCAGTGACCAACAGGATACGCAGGAGCCCACACATGGGATGCGCCTTGCTGTACGCAACCACTCGATTCTTGATTCTAAGCCGTTCTTCCTGCAACAGCTTCGGTAGCGTTCTGGCACCAATTTCATCAAACACGATGCCGCCCACTGTGGCAACCAGAGTCAGCAGGACGAGCACGCGGAATGTGAGTTCGGTCATTGGGTCTGAATCAGCTGCGGCCTGGTTCGGGAGCGTCTCCAAACTGCATTGCAGCGCTTGCTTGACGGACGAGTTGGACCCTAGGTAGGAACTATCGAGAGAGCGATGGCCCGTCTTGCCCCTGAACCTGTCGCTCCGGCTGTTGTTCGATTCGCGTAGATTGAGATTGACTTAACCCATCAACCCGAAGAAGCGACTCAGCTTCAGGTGCGCGAAGCGCATCCAACGTACTCATTCCGGCGCGACGATGGGAGGGATCATTCATTGTGCCTTCCACTACGAACACCCGCTCACCGCGCGCCATGCTTTCTGTTGGGTTGCTCAGCGCGACATGGTCAACCCGAGAAAGACCCTCTTCCTTAGCGAGCACTAGAAGACTCGCTGACATTCGCTGACTCGACTCGTCCCATGGTTTTCCATGTTCTGCATCCAGGCGTTCCACACCCTCTTTGATCTGCAGATACAGAGCTCTATCCGCGGACCCAAGTTCCTTCACAGAAGCAATTCCCTGTTGGCGTGAACCGATTCCCTCGGTGACAGTGCCAGCTCCTTCCGCGACTTCACCACGTCCGATGTCCGGGTCCGGCTCCGGTCTGCGACGCTGCCTTGGCGCCACGTGTTGATCATAGTGCGCACCGTAGTAAAGCTCATAGTTCGCATGAGGGCCCACGGATGGCACCTCGGTCTTGAACACCTGAGCGATCTGATCAAGCGCCTCGTTACGACTGATCCGCCCAGCCTGCAGCTCTGCGGCGATGGCCCCGTATTGCCGAGGCCTATCTCCGGTGCCTGACACGCCAATGTCGGCGCCGCCGGCTGCGACAATCTCCTGCTGAACTTGCACATTGCTGAGAGTTGCAGCAGCCTCGCCCCGCAACAGGGTATTCACGTAGGCCTGCTTGGAAGTTGGATCGAGATGCTCGGAAAAGCCATGGTGTCCGACTTCATGAGAAAGAGAGCGGGCAATTCTGTTGCCCTGTCCGATTGCATCCTCATCAATGACAATCTTCTCACCAGGCACCAGGTAGGTACCGCCACCGGAACGTCCCCAAACGACTTCCAAACCGTCGCGTTCGACCTGCGCGAGACCTTCTCTAAGGGTCGCTGATTTGGCCAGTAGCGACACCAACGAGGGATCAGCGAGAGGAGATGCCGGGCGGGATGCGGTTTCAGGGCGACCGTCTTCCTGCTGCTGCGGCAGTCCAAATTCTTCACTACGATTCATGCTGCGATTCCTTCGCCATGGAAGAAAGTGGTTCAGCGCCTGCTGACCGACACATAGGTCACCGTCTTATGGTCGGACGCGAGACCAAGAACTACCTTCGCACCACTCACATTTGCTGACCAGTAGGGTCGCGAATCGGGCGCATCAGGGCGGGCCGGATACATTGTGAAGCCATCCCACAGGGCGCCATCCAGGACAATGCTCGGCAGCGCGACGTCGAACGTGAGGTTCGCATGGCTAGGTTCATCAGTTGCGCTTCGCAGTGAGATGTTCCGGATTTCGAGCGCGCCCAGCGCTCCACGCTCTGCTGTTCGCTCATCCCTTAGACCCTCACGCCTCACATCTCCCAGCTTCGTTTGAAGCTGCTTGCCCAACGCCTCGAAATCGTCAAGGCGTGTGGCAGACAACCGCTCGATGTCGTGCTTGAATCGATCCATTCCCAATTCACTCCTTGATTCGACAGATTGCCATTGATTCGGATGATCCGTTGAGGCCGGAGTCATGCCGGTTGAGCAGGCTGCCAATGCCACGACCGATGAAGCCACGAAGTAGCAGCGACCCGCTGTGGTCCAGATGTGATTCATAGTTCCGCCCGTTGATTAACAGAGCACTTCTCGAGCCATGTACCCATGAAAGTGCGTCGGGCACAAGTCCAACGTCTCCCGAATCTAGCACGGCATTTGCATGCCCCAGATGATGTCTGCGGGTTCAACTACCCGCTGTGACTTGGCTCGCACTTCGTGCCTCCCCGGCAACACTGCTGAAAGTTGGTGTCGTCGACAGACCGATCATTGCGAGGCAGCGCCTAGGTCGTTAGGCGCTTGCGAGACAATGTCGCGAATGCCACAGCAAGAACGTTCAAATCGTGAAGCGCTCCAGTTTCCCGATGAACCGCTGAAAGCCTTGCGCCCCAAACGCCTCACCGTGCAATCGCACTATGCAACAATTCTGAAAACGTCTCTGGCATTGGCGGGTTTGGCCCGCAGCCCTTGGCATTCCACATGACGGCAGGTAATCGTGGTTACGCCACCGCTCCTTGGTGGCCGGGCCTCGAAAACCCGCCGTTGTGATGATGTTTACGCTTACCAGCCGGCACTGCTTCGCGCGGTGCCGGCTGGTAATCCGTCTGCCGACTATGGCGGGCGGTGCGTGGGGGCTTCGTGCCCGCCGGGGATCATCACACGCCGGTTTTCGAGCCACGCATCGTCCGCCACCTTTATCGGTGGCGGCTTCTGCCTGCTTGCACGGAGCCTGCCATGACCACACCGCACTGCCCTCCCCCGCGCCCCATCCAGGAAGCGGCCGAACCCGCCCCGGACCCCACCAGCCTGCTGGCCATCCTGCGCAGCGTGGACGGCGGCGTTGCCGCTGACGGCCAGCCATGGCCGGAGCGCCACCCGCTGCGCAGCCGGCAGATCGCCCTGTGCGACGCCGACTGCGCCTTGGCCGGGCAACGCGTGGTGCAGCAACTGCTGTTGGCCGCCGAGCGCGCACGCCAGAACGGAGATCCTGACCAATACGTGGGCGACCGCGTGATGGAAGGTCTGGCGATGGCAGCGCTGGCGTTGAACAGCTTCATCCAGGACCGGGTGCGGCCGCAATGAGGGCGCGCCTGCTTGCGGCGGTGGCCGCGTGCGGCGTGGTGGCGGCCACGGTGTGGTGGCAGTGGCCCGCGGCGCCCGAGGACCAGGTGCACGCCTACACCACCTTGCAGGACTTCGATTACTCGCTGCTGGAAGGCGATGCACGCGGCCTGGCCACCGCAAAGGGCCGGCAGGGGTTCGACTTCCATACCGAGGATGGTGGCGCTGCGGCTTTCCAGGTGCGCTGCAAGGGCGTGGTGGTGATGGATGTGCAGAATGCCCCGCCGCTGGTGCTGATCCGCATGCCCGCCGATGCGCTGTGGCGGGCGCCGGATATCGCGCAGCTGCATCGGCGTTTCCAACGATGGCTGGGGATTGCGCCGGGTGATGTGGTGGGGGCTGGCGAGCCGTCGTGGGTGCAGGCGCGGATTCTGCGCATGCAGCGAGGGGTGCCGGATGATGCGCGGTGTGTGTTTGGGGTGGATGTCGGGGCTTCGGGGTCAGAGCCCTTTTCTGCGAAAAGGGATCTGACCCCGGGTGGCGCCCCGGCTGGCGAGGGCGGCCAGGCGGCGGCTGACCAGGCCGTATAGGTCCTGCAGTTCTGCGGCGCGTTCGGCGGTCATGTTGCTGCCAAACAGCACGCGGCCCAGGGCGCTGGCGTGGCTGTCGTGGGGGTGGCGCTGGCGGGCGCGGTAGACCTGCTGGAACACCAGCCAAGCCAGGCGCAGGCCGCCGCCCGGCAAAGGCCGCACCAGGCGTTCGTAGGCCTGCCAGAACTGGTACTCGGTCTGCAGATCGACCTGCGGGGCTGCATAAGGCACCGGACGCGGGCGTCCGTGGGCGCGCGGGCGGGTGGGCAGGAACACGGGGTCGGGCTGGGCCATGGCGACAGCATGCGCTGGCAACATTGTGGGAACCTTGCGTAGCTGCGCCCGATCGCTTGAGGGGTCGGTCCCTTTGCGGAGCAAAGGGCTCTGACCCCGGTTGCGAAGGGCATCCACGCATGGCGTGGATCTACTGCCGGCCCCGCGATCTGGTAGATGCCAACCTTGGTTGGCATGATTTTTCGGTGCCGGGAACATTGCGCGTGGGGTCATTGCGCCTGGGGTCAGAGCCCTTCCTGCGGAAGGGATCTGACCCCGTCCGTTCAGAACGCGATGGCGGTGCTGAACATCACCTGCCGGGGGGCGCTGCGCTGCAGGGTCTGGTAATCGCCCGAGAACGACGAGCCGGCGATGGTGGCGGTGCCGATATTGTTGCGGTTGAACAGGTTGCTGATATCCAAACGCAGTTCCAGACCGGGCAGCACGCTGCCCTGCCCCAGCGTGTAGGCGGCATAGGTGTTCACCTGCCAGAACGTGGGCACGCGGATATCGTTCTGGTAGGTGAAAGGCTGGCGCAGGTACGAGGTGCTGCTGGCACCCACGCGCCAGTCACCAAAGTGCGCCGACAGATCGCTTACCAGCGACACCTGCGGGTAACCGGGCTGCGCGTTGCCCTTGATGGGGTACACGGTATCGCCCACTACGAAATCGCTGTCGTAGTACGAACGGGCCACGGCCACGCCCTGGTAGAACTGCAGGTGATCGCCCAGATCGGCGGTGATGCCCAGGTCCGCCCCGATCACGTGCATCTTCGGCATCAGCCGCACGGTGTTGATCTGCGCGAACTGGGTTCCGACCGCCGCAGACAGCAGCCGATTGCGGATATCGCTGTAGAACACATCACCGGTGAGCGTGAGCCGGTCGAAGCGATGGGTGGCGCCCACGGTCAGGTTCCAGTTCTTTTCCGGCCGCAGGCTGCCGGCAATGCGGTCGAACTCTTCCTGGTCGGTCACGGTCCATGCCGAGGCGGTATAGCCGATGTTGCCGCGCTGGGCCACGCGGTAGCCGTTCATGCCGCTGGCCAGATCGATGAACGCGTCGGTGGATGCGCTGGGGCTCCAGAACAGCGAGGCATGGGGCAGGAAGTTGCTCTTGGCGCGCAGCGCGCCATATACCGGCCGGTCCGCCGCATCGCTGAGTCCACCGCCTTCGGTGCGGAAATCCACGGCCTTGAATCCCACGCCCAGCTTCAGGGTGTCGCGCAGCGCGATGTCATCGTGCAGGTAGAGCTGCCGCGAGCGCGTGACCCAGCGCGAGGCGTTGTCGGTCTGGAACGCGGGGCCGTAGACATCGAACGGGCCGGTCGCCTTCAGCGGTGCGCCCTGCCCCAGCAGCGGCTGCTGGTACCAGTCTGTGCGGGCCGCGGCCTTGCTCTGTTCCTGCCAGATGCCGGCGGTGAACGTGTGCGCGCCGGCTTCAAGCTGCAGATTGGCCATGCCGCCCAGACGGTTTACTCGCGGGGTCTGCACCTGTTCGGAGAACGGCGCGCCATTGGGCGAAGGCACGGTGGGGTCGGTCAGGGTGGCCTGGGTATGGCTGTTGGCGTTGTACAGCTGCACATTGCCACTGAGTGCCGGGGTGATCTGGAAACGGTGGTTGATGGACGCAATGCGGTCGCGGGTGATCTGGCCGGTGTCGTAGGGAATCAGTTCAGACAGTTCGCCGCAGGTATAGGCGCCGCAGGATGCTTCCGCGTTTTCCGGCGAGGCCACGTGGTACGCCCAGGCGTAATCCGGGTAGAAGCTGTCGGCCTTCCAGCCCAGCTTGCGGATCATGTCGAAGGAAATATTGTTGTAGCCCCAGACCTTGGCCTTGCTGTCTGACACGAACAGGGTGACGTCACCCCAGGCCACGTCCTGCTGTGCCTTCAGATTGCCGCGCAGGAAATCCTGCGTGCCGGCGCCCTGGTACTTGTCGGCCGACACACGCTGCAGGTCCACCAGTACTTTGGGGCCGTGTTCGCCCAGTTGCCCGCTCTGCGCGGAAACCGTGGTAACGAAGGTGCGGTTGCTGCCCACGCCCTGCTTCAGTCGCAGGCTGGGGCTGTCCTGCAGATCGCGCAGGCGGTATTCCAGGCTGCCGCCGTTGGCGCTGCTGGAAAACACGTGCACCGGCGCACCACCTGGGCTGACGGTGATGGCGCCGATGCCATCGGGCACGCCTACGTTCACCACACTGGCCCCGGTCAGCGAGAGGAAGCCGCTGTCGTTCAGTGGCACGCCTTCGAAGGTGATGCCCATTTCATTCATGCGGAAGCCGCGCACGAACAGGCTGGTGGCGGAAATATCCAGGCCCAGGCCGTCGGTGGCGGTGTAGCTGGCCCCGGGCACCTGCTTGAGCATGGCCAGGCCATTGTTTCCGGTGACCATGGCATCGAGATCGGTGGCGTTGATGACGTAGCGGTTGGGGCCGACCACCTGCGTGGGTGCAGTGGCGGCGCCGCGGGGCGTGGCGATCACCTGTAGAGCATTGAGGGTGACCGGGGTGTCGTGGGTGGTGTCGTGGGCTTCGATGGCATGGGCCGACGAAGCAATGGACAGAGCGATGGCCAGCGCAAGGCGCTGCGTGGGTGGCGTGTTCATGGGCGAATCCAGCTGCGTTGGGAAAATGGCGCAGGCGCACGCCCAGCACGGTGCAGCGCGACGGGCGGCGACCTGGCTGGCGGTGCGGTTGCGTTTGGGAGTTCAGGCGCTGTGCGCGCCTGTCAGCTGCAGAGAAGGACGATCATCTGCGGCCGGGTTCGAGGGCGTGATTTCGACGTGCGAAATTCTTGCATCGGCGGCCCGCGTTTGCCATCGCGCCGTAGTACAGCGGCGATATACGCGGGGATAGCCGCGTGGTTGGGGGCGACGCGTGAGGGGTCGGATCCCTTTGCGGAGCAAAGGGCTCTGACCCCGGTTGCGAAGAGCATCCACGCATGGCGTGGATCTACTGCCGGCCCCGCGATCTGGTGGATGCCAACCTTGGTTGGCATGCTTTTAGGTACCGGGAACATTGCCCGTGGGGTCAGAGCCCTTCCTGCGGAAGGGATCTGACCCCGGGCCATGTGCCAACCAAGGTTGGCACCTACCAGAGCCGGGGCGCGTGGTTACTGCAGCACGAAGCGCTCGATCGCGCGGGCCACGCCTTCGTCCGTGTTCGGTGTGGTTTCAAAACGCGCCACCGCCTTCACTGCGTCGATGGCGTTGCCCATGGCCACGCTGGTGCCGGCGAACTGCAGCATGGTCAGGTCGTTTTCCTGATCGCCAATAGCCATTACGTTGGCGCGGTCGATACCCAAGTGTTCGGCCAGGCGCTGCAGACTGGGCCCCTTGCCGGCGCGGTGGTCGAACACTTCCAGGAAGAACGGTGCGCTCTTCAGCACGGCGAAGCGCTCGGTCAGTTCGGCCGGCAGGCGGGTGATGGCTGCATCCAGCACGTCGGGTTCGTCGATCATCATCAGTTTGATGAAGGACATCGAGGGGTCCATGTCCTGCACGCGGCGGTACGACAGCGGCACGTGGGACAGGTGCGAGTCGATGACGGTGTAGCGGCTGATGTCCTGGTTGGTGGTGTACAGGCGCTGGCCGTCCAGTGCCTGGAAGTGCACGCCCAGCTGCCGCGAAACCTGTTCGCAGTACACGAAGTCATCGAAGCTGAGCGGGAATTCCACCACTGTTTCGCGCGTGCCGATGCGCTGCACCAGGCCACCGTTGCATGCAATGCAGTAATCGTCATTGCCGGTGATGCCCAGTTCCTGCAGGAACGGCGCCAGCCCGGACACCGGACGGCCGCTGGTCAGCACGATATGCACGCCCAGCGCGCGCGCCTGCGCAATGGCCTGCTTGGCGCGCGCGGTCAGCTTGTGCGCCGGGTCCAGCAGGGTGCCATCCATATCGATGGCGACCAGTTGGATGGTCGATTGCCTGCGGCCCATGTCCATCAGTTTCATTTCCAGCGCGGGGCCCTCCATTTTAGGCCAGGCCGACGGCGGCTGCCGTTCTCATGTGCGGTTCAGCCGCGCGCCGCCGTTGGCGGCCATACTCGGCAAGCCTGTGCGCCCCACCGCAGGACGGCCCCCTGACCGCCCTACCCTGGAGATCCAGACGCATGACCTACCGCGCCCCCGAGGCCACCGACACCGCCCCGCTGGCACAGCAGATTGAAGACCTGATTGACGGCCTGCCCGGCCAGCACATCCGCGTGGGCACCCTGCTGCGGGCGCTGGGCGATGAGGGGCTGATGTTGATCGTGATCCTGCTGTCGGCCATTTTCCTGATCCCGGTGTCCATTCCCGGCCTGAGCACGGTGTTTGGTGCGTCCATTCTGTTGATTGGCCTGAGCCGCGTGCGCGACCGGCCGCTGTGGGTGCCGCAGCGCCTGGCCGAGCGCGAGGTGGCCACCGACAAGCTGCGCGCCAATCTGGGCCGGGCACTGAAGTGGGTGCACCGCATGGAGCGTCTGTCGCAGCCGATGCGGCTGGCGGTGATGGTGCGCTCGAAGAAGATGATGCGCGTGAACAACCTGGCGCTGGTGGTGGCCACGCTGCTGCTGATGGCCCCGGCCGGGCCGATTCCCTTCAGCAATACGCTGCCCGCGCTGGCGCTGATGTCTTTTGCCATCGGTTTCATCCAGCGCGATGGCGCTGCGGTGGCGGCCGGCTATGCCTTCGTGGTGGCCACGATGGTGTACTTCGGCGTGCTGCTGGGCGGCGTGGGCTTTGCCGCCGAATCGGTGTTCAGCGGACTGCGCGGAAGCACCGCCGAGTTGTAGAGCCAAGCCATGCTTGGCTGCGCTTCGCTTTTGTAGAGTCGAGCTTGCTCGACTGCTCTTCGCCTTTCGTAGAGTCGAGCTTGCTCGACTGCTCTTCGCCTTTCGTAGAGTCGAGATCCTATGTTCGTGGTCAAGTCTGCTGGAAGCAGGCTTGACCCACTTTCAGCATGCTCG
>NZ_JAAIUZ010000034.1:0-38431 GCF_010894375.1 Stenotrophomonas sp. B1-1
TGCAGGCGCCTTCACAAGATACCTGCGCATACTTTCAAAGATCAGGGGAAGTGGCCTCAGCGCCGTTCCCGTGTGCTGCGAAGTTTCCTTCGTAGCGAGCCGCCCATTATAGCCGGCTTTTCCGCTTCGTCAACACCTTTTTTCAAGGCCGTCTCACCGGGGTGGACGTTGTTGCCGATGCCGCTTCGTCGTTGGACCCGAGGGCCTTTCGTCGTTGCGAGCCGCCTATTATGCCGGACTTTTTCAGTCCGTCAACACCTTCGTTCGATCATCTCGTCCGGCGGTGGTGGCGTTGCTGGTCGCGTGCCGTTTCCGAGGAAGTGGCGCGCTGCAGCAAGGGAGCGAATTCTAGAGATCCTGCAGGATTCGTCAACCCTTTTCTTTCACCCTGATGACAGCAGTGCGCTCGCGTTGCGCACACCGCGCCACTGACGCTATGTATGCAGGGATGGATACCGAACACACCGCACCGGCTGCATCGCCGCACTCGCCCTGGTGGCGCGATCTCTCCTTCCCTGCCGTGGTGGCAGGCTTCATTACAGTGCTGGTGGGATTTGCCAGCTCTGCGGTGATCGTGTTCCAGGCCGCGCAGGCGGTCGGTGCCGACCATGCGCAGATCGCCTCGTGGATGTGGGCACTGGGTCTGGGCATGGGCGTGACCTGCATCGGCCTGTCACTGCGCTACCGGGTACCGGTGGTGACCGCATGGTCGACCCCCGGTGCAGCGATGCTGGTGGTGGGCGCAGGCGGGGCTTCGCTCTCTGAAGCCACCGGCGCCTTCCTGCTGGCCGCCGCGCTGGGCATGGTGGCGGGCTTCTCCGGGGTCTTCGCCCGGTTGATGCAGCGGGTGCCGATGGCGCTGGCCGCCGGCATGCTGGCGGGCGTGCTGCTGCGCTTCGGGTTGGATGTGTTCGTGGCGATGAACACCCAGGTAGTGCTGGCCCTGGCCATGTTCGGCACCTGGCTGGCCGGGCGCCGGCTGTTCCCGCGCTATGCGGTGATCGCCACGCTGCTGGTGGGCATTGCGCTGGCTGCCAGTCGTGGCCTGCTGCATGCGCAGGCGGTACACCTGCAGTTGGCCACCCCGCAGTGGGTCACCCCTTCCCTGTCCTGGTCGGCGGTGGCCGGGATCGCCCTGCCCTTGTTCATGGTCACCATGGCATCGCAGAACATTCCCGGGGTGGCGGTGATGCGCGCCTCGGGCTACCAGGCACCGGTGTCCCCGCTGATCGGCTGGATCGGGGTGGTCAACACGCTGCTGGCCCCCTTCGGTGCCTATGCCCTGAACCTGGCTGCCATCACCGCGGCCATCTGCATGGGCCGCGATGCGCACGAGAACCCGGCCCGGCGCTATACCGCGGCCATGGCCGCCGGTGCGTTCTATATCGTCATCGGGCTGTTCGGCGCGACGGTGGCCGCCCTGTTTGCCGCCTTCCCCCGCGAGCTGGTGGCCTGCGTGGCCGGCATCGCCCTGTTCGGCACCATCGGCAACAGCCTGGCCAGTGCGCTGGCGGTGGAGCGCGACCGCGAAGCCGCGCTGGTCACGTTCCTGGTCACCGCTTCGGGCGTCACCCTTGCCGGCATTGGCTCGGCGTTCTGGGGGCTGGTGGCCGGTGCGCTGTGCCTGCTGGTGCTGCGGCCGCGCCGCACCCCTTGAACGGGATCGGCCGTTACCGGACCGCCCGGCAACGGACCTCGGGGACGGCGCTTACAGCTGCGACACCGACAACGTCTGCACCAGCACGTGGCGGCCCTTGGGCGCCACGGTCACCACGTCCGGGCCGGCGTTGGCCGCTTCCAGGCACACATACTCGCGCCAGCCCTCTCCCACGTCGGCCATCTTCGCGGCCGCTTCGGCACCGGGATTCCACGCCACCAGCGAGCGGCTGCCCTCGGTCGCCAGCTGGATGCGGCGCTTCAGCACCGGGTCGCGCAGCACGTAACGCCCGCCGGCCGGGCTGTAGATGCGATCGCTACGGCCGGGATCGCGCGGGTCACGCAGCGACCAGGGCCCTTGCTGGCGGCGGGTCTGGGCATAGTTCTCGAACTTGTCCTGGTAATCCGCGCCGTCCACGCCATCCACCTCCACGCGGGTGGCATCGCCCACGCGGAAGTAGTTGTGCAGTGCCTGGGTGAAGCTGACCGGCGTGCTGCCGGTGTTCTCGGTAACCAGTTGCTGGCGCAGCTCGCGCCCCACGCGCACGGTCATGGACAGGTGCAGGCCCAGATCCTGCAGCGCCGGTGGCACCAGGGTCAGTTCGATGCTGCCATCGTCCAGCCGCCGCGCCTGCTGCAGTTCCCATGGCAGGGTGCGCACGAAACCATGCGCGGGCACGTCGTTGCCCTGCCCTTGCCGCCCGAAGTACGGCCAGCAGACCGGGCTGCCGCCACGGATGGGCGTGGGCAGCGCCGCACGCTGCGGCGACAGCCACATCACGTCGGTCTGGCCCTTCGGGATGAACGACAGCAGCTGACCACCGAACACGCTGATGGCCGCCGTCGCGAAGGGGGTTTCCACCAGCCAGGCATCGAGTCCCTGGAACTGGCCACTGCTGACACCCTGGATCTGTTGCACGCTGGAACGACTCCGTAGGGCCGGCGACTGCGCGGCGCTGTAGTTGGCGGGAAGACTGAAGCGACTGGGCACCGTCGGGGTGCGCGGCTCGGCCTGCAGGGCACGCAGGATACGTTGCCCGGCGCGGCCATCGGCGGTGGCCCAGCCCAGCCGGCGCTGTTCGCTCTGGATGGCGCGGCGGCTGGCGGTACCGATCATGCCATCGGCGCTGCCGATGTCGTGCCCCCGTGCCAACAACAGGGTCTGCAGCTGGCGGCGTTCATCGCGGCCCAGGCCGGGATCATCGGTGGGCCAGGCGGTGACCAGGCCGGTCCCGCCACGCAGGCGATCGGCCAGGGTGGCGATGGCCAGCGCGTAGCTCTCGGCCGCGTTGTAGCTGTAGATCGCATCGTAGTTGCGGAACACCAGCAGCGCCGGCCCTTTCACCCCGGCTGGCAGCAGCAGGGCCGCACGCGCATCGGCGGGCAGGCCTGCCGGGGCCAGTGCGCTGCCATCCAGTGCGGTGACGCCTGCCGCGCGCCAGTCCGCCAGCGGGCGGCGCTGGGTGCGACCGGCCTGCGCGGCCTTGAACCCCTCGGGGACGCGGACCTCGATGCCCCACGGTTCGCCGGTGCGCCAGCCTGCCCGCTGCAGATAGTTCGCGGTGGACGCCAGCGCATCGGGAATACTGCCGACCAGATCGCGGCGACCGTCGCCATCGCCATCCACGGCAATGCGCGCATAGGTACTGGGCATGAACTGGGTATGGCCGAAGGCGCCTGCCCATGAACCGGTCAGGCCCTGGGCCTGCAGATCGCCCTGGTCGATCAGCTTGAGCAGCGCCAGCAGTTCACCACGGAAGAACGGTTGGCGACGGCCCGCACAGGACAGCGTGGCCAGCGACTGCAGCAGCGGCCGCTTGCCGAACACGCGGCCGTAGTCACTTTCCACGCCCCAGACCGCGACGATCGTGGCGGCATCCACGCCGTACTGCGCCGAAATCTTCTGCAGCAGGTCACGGTACTGCTGCAGGCGCGCGCGGCCGTCGTCCACCCGCTGGCGATCGACCAGGGCGGCCAGATAATCCCAGATGGGCGTGGTGAATTCCGGTTGCGCGTCCAGCAGTGGCAGCACGCTGGGGTCGGGCTGCAGGCCCGCGGTGAGCGCGCTGAAGCGATCGGCGGCGATGCCCTGGCGACCCGCGCTGACCTGCAGCTGCTGCATGCAGGCAGCAAACGCCGGATCGGTGGCGGGCGCAGCGGGCTGCGGCGCAGGTGTGGCCAGGGCGGCGGCCAGGCCGAGCGTGGTCATCAAGGGCATGGCGTCCTCCGTGTTGCCGTTACCTGGCCATGGTAACGCGCCGCCGGCGGCCAGCGCCCGGCGCTGCCGTCACTGGGCGCTGGCGCGCAGCAGGCGCAGGCCGTACGCCGGGTCGGATGCATTCCAGTGGGCAACGACTTCCAGACCCGCCTGCTGCAGCAGGTGGTCGAAACTGGCATCGGTGTACTTGTGGCTGTACTCGACCCGGATGGGTTCACCGGTCTGGAAGTGGAACGTGCGGCCATCCAGATGCACGTCCTGTTCGTACTGGCTGACCAGATCGGTCTCGATGCGCAGGCGGGCGGTGCTGTAGCGCGCCCGGTGGCGGAAACCCTGCAGATCGAAGTCACTGCCGACTTCGCGGTTCAGGCGGGTCAGCAGGTTCAGGGTGAAGGCGGCGGTGATGCCGTCGGCGTCGTTGTAGGCGGCTTCGATCAACGCCGGGTCCTTGTGCAGATCGATGCCGATCAGTGCCAGGCCGTCCGCGCCCATGGTCTGGCGCATGGCGCGCAGCAGGGCGATCGCATCATCGCCGGCAAAGTTGCCCAACGTCGAGCCGGGAAAGAACACCAGCCGCCGCGCCGCCGGGCGGGTCGGCAGCGGCACCTGCACCGGGCGGGTGAAATCGGCGCAGACCGGCAGCATTTCCACGTGCGGCAAGGCGGGGGCGAGCAGCTCGATGCTGGACAGCAGGGCCGCGCGCGAGATCTCGATGGGGGTATAGGCCACCGGCTGGTGCAGTGCATCCAGCAGGCGTGCGGTCTTGCGGCCACTGCCACTGCCCAGTTCGACCACGTGCGCGTGCGGGCCCACCCGCCGCGCGATGTCCGGCAGCACCAGGTCCAGCAGCGCCAGTTCGGTGCGCGTGGGGTAGTACTCGGGGGTGTGGGTGATGCGTTCGAACAGACGCGAGCCGTGCGCATCGTAGAAGTACTTCGACGGCAGCTGTCGCTGCGCCCGCGAGAGGCCGGCCACGGCATCGGCCAGCAGCTGCTGGCGGCCGGGGGTTAGATCGGTCAGCGCCTGCAGCGCGTCCTGTACGGTACTCATGGAAGATCCTTGGCCAGGCGCAGGCCGGAAAACTGCCAACGCGCCGGTGGCATGAAGAAGTTGCGGTAACTGGCACGCACATGGCCGCGCGGGGTGGCGCAGCTGCCGCCGCGCAGTACCCACTGCCCACACATGAACTTGCCGTTGTATTCGCCCAGGTTGCCGGCGAAGGGACGGAAGCCGGGATAGGCGCCGTAGGCGCTGCTGGTCCATTCCCACACATCGCCGAACAGCTGGCGCAGGCCGCTGCCCTGCCCCGCGTACGGATGCAGGCGGTCATCGTCGGCGAAGTGGCCGACCGGTGGCTGCGACGCCGCCGCAGCTTCCCATTCGAATTCGGTGGGCAGGCGTGCGCCATGCCAGCGGGCACAGGCATCGGCTTCGTAATAGCTGAGATGGCAGACCGGTGCATGCGGGTCGAGCGCGCGCCAGCCGCCAAGCGTGTACTCCTGCTGCAGATCGTCGTGCCAGTACAGCGGGTGCTGCCAGCCCTCGCTTTCGCACAGCGCCCAGCCTTCGCTCAGCCACAGTTGCGGCTCGCGATAGCCGCCGGCCTCGATGAAGGCGCGGAATTCGGCGTTGCTGACGGGACGGTCGGCCAGCGCATGGGCGGGCAGCAGCACCCGGTGCGGCGGCGATTCGTTGTCGTAGGCAAAAGCGGCCTGCCGTGGCCAGGGCGCTGCGCCGATGCCCACGATGCTTTCCTCGCGTTCGATCCAGGCCTGCGCCGTCTGCACGCTGGCCACGGCCGCCAGCGACGCATCGTAGGGCGGCTGCAGTGGATTGCACCAGAACGCGTGCTTGATGTCGGTCAGCAGCAGTTCCTGGTGCTGCTGTTCGTGCTGCAGGCCCAGCTGCAGGTGCTGCAGGGCGTGCTCGCCGAGATCGCCATCGAGCAGGCGTGCCAGCACCTGTTCGTCCACGTGCTGGCGATAGTCCCGGACCTGCTGCAGCGAGGGCCGTGACAAGAGCCCGCGCCGGGGGCGCGCATGGGCGGGCCCCAGGGACTTGTAGTAACTGTTGAACAGGAAATCCCAGGCGGGATCCCAGCACGCATGGCCCGGCAGGCTGGCCAGCACGAAACGTTCGAAGAACCAGGTGGTGTGGGCCAGGTGCCATTTGCTGGGGCTTGCATCGTCCATGCTCTGCAGCATTGCGTCTTCGGCGCTGAGCGGCGCGGCCAGCTGCAGGCTTCTCCCGCGGATACGGGCGAACTGGCGGGCAAGATCACGCTGCGCGGCAGCGACGGCGGCAGGTGCGCTGTGCATGGGACCAGCTTCGACCGTCGTGGGTGAGCGCCACGTCATGGCGTGCCAGCACCGCTTTCACAGGCTGCGTATTCAAGAAGCGCGCGGCAGCGCCGCTAACGGCTTTGCCGCGGCCGCTTCGTGACCGCGCAGGAACCACGCTTGTCCGATCATCCGCTCCGCCAGCCTGCGCATTACCTGTTCGTGCTGCCCGCCCTGCTGGTTGCGCTGGTGCTGTGGGCCACCCTGGGCAACGAGGACGTGGCCCGTGCCGGGCAGCGCGTGCTGCCATGGTTGCTGGCCTGCCTGGGCGCCGGACTGGCGCTGATGTACAACCAGGTGCGCACCCTGTGCCTGTTGCTGGTGGCGGCGGCGGTATTCAGCGTGCTGCACCCGGACGTGGCGCACTACCTGCGGCAGGGTCGGGTGAGTGCGCTGACACCGCTGCGCTTCCACGCCATTTCTGCCTGGCTGCCGCTGCTGTTCGCTACCCACGCGCTGTGGCCCGAGCGCGGGCGACGCCGCCAGGACCTGCTGCTGCGCGCGATCGCCAGCGGCACCGTGCTGGCCATCTTCATCCTGCTGGCCGCGCAACAGCCGCAGGGCATGCACGACCTGCTGTCCAACCGCCATTTCGAATGGGTGCCGCGCGACTGGAACGCGCTGGCGCAGCTGCCGGCGCTGCTGTTCCTGCTGGCCACGCTGGCGCTGGGCTGGCAGGCATGGCGGCGGCCGCGGCCGCTGCACACGGCCATGCTGCTGGCGCTGCTGTGCCTGTGGTGGATGCTGCCGCGCATCTACCTGCAACCGGCACTGCTGCCGGCGCTGAGCGTGGCGGCGTTGCTGCTGTTGCTGGGCGCAACCCTGCAGGAATCCTTCCACATGGCGTTCCGCGATGAGCTGACCGGGCTGCCCGGGCGCCGCGCCTTCAACGAAACGCTGCGGCGCGCGGCCGGCACCTACAGCATCGCCATGGTCGATGTGGACCACTTCAAGAAGTTCAACGATACCCATGGCCACGACACCGGCGATGACGTGCTGAAGCTGGTGGCTTCGCGGCTGGCCCGGGTGGGCGATGGCGGCCGGGCCTTCCGCTACGGTGGCGAGGAATTCGCGGTGGTGTTCCTGGACCGGCCTGCCCAGGCCTGTGTCGAAGCGGTGGAGACACTGCGGCAGAGCATCCAGGACAGCCGCATGCAGTTGCGCGACCGCCGCACCCGCAGCCGTGACGACACCGCCGGGCAGCAGCAGCGCGGCCGCGGTGGCGCCGGTGCCGTGGTGCAGGTGACGGTGAGCATCGGCCTGGCCGACAGCCGGGTGGACCCGCGCCCGGCCGGCGTGGTGAAGGCAGCCGACCAGGCCCTGTATGCCGCCAAGGAAGAGGGCCGCAACCGGGTCTGCGCGCATGGCGGCCAGCGTGTGCTGGCCGTCCGCGCCGGCTGAGCCTCAGACCGCGTCGAGGTAGTACCAGCGGCCGTCGATGCGCTGGAAACGGCTGTGCTCGGTCATTTTCACCGCGCTGCCGCCGCCGATGCGGTAGCGGGCGGTGAAGCGCACCTCGGCGGTGTCGGCGCCGGTGACGGTGTGTTCGTGCACGGTCAGGCCCAGCCAGTGGGTGCGCTGGCCGGGCGCATCGTCCAGCGACAGCTCGGCCGGGCGGGTATCGGGGTGCCAGGTCTGGCGCAGGTAATCGGCCTGCTGGCGGACGTAGGCGCTGTAGCGCGACCGCATCAGGCGCTCGGCATCGGGCGCGGCTTCACCGGCATGGTAGCGGCCGCAGCACGCGGCGTAGGGCGCGGCCAGGCCGCAGGGGCAGGTTTCGGCAGGGCTGGGTTTCATGCCGGTATTGTCGCGCGGGCCGGCGCAGGCTTCCATCGGCAATGGGCGTATGCTGTCGCGCCCTGCTGCTGTGGTTGATGGCCGTGCTGGAGCTGATTCCCCCCGAACTGTGGTGGCTGGTGCTGATCGCCTTCATTGCCGGCCTGGTCGATGCGGCCGTGGGCGGCGGCGGACTGGTGCAGCTGCCCGGCCTGTTCACGGTGCTGCCGCAGCAGACCCCGGCTATGCTGTTTGGCACCAACAAGTTCAGCTCGATGTTCGGCACCGGTGCGGCCGCCTGGCGCTATGCGCGCAACGTGCGTTTCCCGTGGAAGCCGGTGCTGTTCGCGGCCGCCACGGCCTTCGTGTTCTCCTTTGCCGGTGCCACCGCGGTCAGCCTGTTGCCCAAGGACGCGGTGCGTCCGCTGGTGCTGGTGCTGCTGGTGGCGATGCTGGGCTACACGCTGTGGAAGAAGGACTTCGGCGCCCTGCACCGGCCGCAGGAGATCGGCCGCCGCGAGCTGGCGATCGCGCTGGCCATCGGCGCGGCCATCGGCTTCTACGACGGCTTCTTCGGGCCGGGCACGGGCAGCTTCCTGATCTTCCTGTTCGTGCGCTTCTTCGGCCTGGACTTCCTGCGCGCCTCGGCCGCATCGAAGGTGGTGAATCTGGCCACCAACGTGGCCGCGATCTCGTTCTTCATTCCCACCGGCAACATCCTGTGGCTGTTCGCGCTGCCGATGGCGGCGGCGAACATCATCGGTTCGGTGGTGGGCACGCGGCTGGCATTGAAGGGCGGCACGCCCTTCATCCGCAAGCTGTTCGTGGGCCTGGTGGTGGTGTTGATCGCGCGGATGGCGTGGGACACGTTCCGCGGCGCGTGAGCGCGAAGCGATGACACGACAGGTGCCAACCTTGGTTGGCACGCTGTTTCCGCGGTAGAGGGCCGCCGGGCGTGGCCCGGCGCTACCCATCAGGCGTCGGCTTCTTCCGGTTCGCTGGCCTGCTGGCGGCTGCGCTCGGGCAGCTTCAGGCGCTTGCCTTCTTCGTCGTACTCGATCAGCAGCACGCCTGAATCGTGGCGGCCACTGATTTCGACGAAGCAGGCGCCGCCAATGAACGGCTCCAGCGTCATCACCGATTTCAGCGGGGTGGCCACCACCATCTGGAAACCGAAGTTGTCGAAGATGTTCATGGCCAACGCGGTGAACTCGTTGTCGGCCTTGTCGAAGGCTTCGTCGAGCACCACGGCGGCATAGCTGGGCAGCTGGCTGTCGGCGCCGCCCAACTGGTAGCGCAGCGCTGCGGCCAGGCAGGTGGTGGCCAGCTTCTGCCGCTGGCCGCCGGATTTGCCGGCGCCGCTGCGGTAGATTTCCACCTGCTGGCGGGTTTCGGCATCCAGTTCCACGCCGATGAATTCCACGTGCATGCGCACGTCCAGCACCAGTTCGCGCCAGCGCTTGTCCTCGCCTTCCTGCGAACCCAGCCGGTTCACCAGCTGGCGCAGCACGGTGAACTGCGATTCGGCCACTTCGCGCTGTTCGGTCTGCTGCTGCGACAGCACTTCACGCAGCTGCTGGTGGAACTCGCCCACTTCCGGCAGACGGCGATCGCTCAGTTCGATGGTCAGCAGGGTGCCGCGGTTGAACGGCACCTGTTCCAGGCTGGCGTTCACTTCGTCCAGGCGCTGGCCGATCGACTTGCGGGCCTCGGCGCTGTGCCGCTGCAGGGCCAGCAGGTTGTTCTTGCTCTGGTTCTGCAGCAGGTCGAAGAAGCGCTCTTCGTGCTGGGGCAGACCGTCGCGCTCCAGGCGTTCCAGACGTGCCAGGAAATCATCGGCCGACGCCACCGAGACGGTGAAGTCACCCGATTCTTCCGGCCACTGCTGGATGAAGCGGCGGAAGCAGCCCAGCAGCAGGTTTTCGACGCGGTTGACGTCCTGTTGCGAGGACGACAACTGCTCGTTCAGCGCGTTGCTGACTTGGCGCATGTGCGCTTCCAGGGTTTCCAGGCTGAGCGGGCCCTGCTCCTGCAGGCGTTCAGCCAGCCCGGCTTCCTGCTTCTGGGCCAGCGCCGGCAGCACCAGCGCACGGCTCTGCTGCCGTGCGCGGTCCAGACGGTCGCGCTCGCGCACCAGCTGGCCACGCTCCACGCGGGTGTCTTCGTAGGTGCGGCGGGCCTGTTCGATATCGGCGCGCACCGCATCGATCTGCTGCGCCAGGCGGGCCAGGTCGGCATTGCCTTCGCGCAGGTCGCGCAAGCTGGCTTCGATGTCGGCCACGCGCTGCTGCGGGGCGGCGATGTCGATCTCGTTCCAGCTGATGCCCACCAGTTCATGGCAGGCCAGGCGGCGTTCGTTGTCGCGGTCACGCTGGCCACGCAGGCGCGCGATGTCGGTCTCGCAGCCAGCGATGCGCTTGGCCAGTTCCTGCGCTTCCTTCTCGAACGCACCGACCTTGTCGTGGTTGTTGAAGCCCAGGATCCAGCGCCGGCGGTCACCCACCGCGCTGCGGTCATCCTTCTCGAAACGGTCGCCCGGGTGCTTGACCTGGCCTTCGCGGGTGATGCCGCGATCGACGTTGCGCAGCTGCTTGGCATCCACGCATTCGTAGTCGAAGCGCTTGCCCAGCTCGCGGCGCAACCAGCTTTCGAACACGTGGTCGCGCAGTTCCAGCTTGTGCAGCAGCGAACGGCCGGACGGCTCGCGGGCGAAGGCCTCGTCGTTGCGGCGCACGCGGTAGTACGTGAAACGCATGCCCAGGTGGGTGCGGTTCACCCATTCGGCCACGTCGTTGTAGTGCTTGTCATCGACCAGCAGCGACAGGGCGAAGCCGCCCAGCACGCGCTCGATGGCACCCTGCCAGGCCTGTTCGTCCGAACGCACCTGGATCAGTTCGCCCACGAACGGCAGTGCGGCTTCGGAAATGCCGGTCTCTTCGGCCAGGCGCGCGCGCAGCTTCTGCATGGGCGCGGGAATGTTGGAGGGTGTGCGCTGCATCGCCTCCAGTTCGCCACGCACTTCGCTGAAGCGGCGCTCGTCATCACGCTTGCCGCCCAGGCGGTCGCTGATTGCATCGTCCAGCGCGCTGGACGCACGCTGGCGGTCCTGCAGTTCGGTCTGCGCCTGCGCGACCAGCTCGGCAAAGCCGTGCGCATCGTCGGGCAGTTCGGCCTGCAGCTTCTGCGCAGCCTCGCGGGCCTGGTTGTACTTGGCCAGGCGACGGTCGCGCTCGGCTTCGGCGCGGCCCTGCTCGCGTTCCAGTTCCTCGATGCGTTCGCCGCCCTGCTGGCGGCGCTGCAGTTCCAGTTCGGCCAGGCGCTCGGTGTGGTTGTCCAGCGCGGCACGCCGCTGCGATTCCTCGCCCAGCAGGCCGCGGTCGCGCACGTCCATCTCGCGCAGGCGCGCTTCGATCAGCAGCTGGCGGCGGCTTTCGCGGAAACTGTCGATGCCCAGCTTGAGGGCTTCGTCGTCGCCACGCTGGCGCGACATCTCCTTCAGGTCGTTGTAGTGGGCGCGCGCCGGCAGCAGGGTTTCCACCTGGCGACGCGCGGTCACCACGGCCTGGTGCGCGCCATCGAGTTCGGCGAAATCGCTGACCAGGCGCTCGGCCGCATCGAAGGTGCGCGGCGTATCAAGCATGAAGTCGCGCAGGAAGACGTTCAGGTCGCCCAGGTTCTTGGCCGACTGGGTCTTGTGCAGCAGGCGCAGCGCCATCTCGTTGTCGATGCCCAGCAGGTCGCGGAAGCGCTCTGCATAGCCGGAGAACGTGTCGAAATGGTGGACGTCGGCCAGCTTCTGCTTCAGCTTGCGCAGGTCCAGGTCGAAGCCGCCCAGATCCTTGGCGATGTCGAACGGGCGCTCGGCGATCATGTAGTGCTTGCGCACATCGCCGGCCGAGGTGCCGTTGCCGGAGATCCACAGCAGGCGCACCAGGCTGACCACGCGGCCATCACCGGCGCGGTATTCCAGCACCAGGGCGGTCCAGGTGGCGCCCTTGCGCAGGTACTGGGTGGCGATTTCGCCGGTGCCGCTGTCCTGCTGGTCGGCCCAGGCGCCGCGCACATACGACACCAGGTTGCGGTCGCGGCCACTGCGCTCGGCTTCGCGGGCGGCGGCGTTGAAGTCGACGATGGCCGGCGGCGTAAGCAGCGCGGACATCGCATCGAGCAGGGTGGACTTGCCCGAGCCGGAACGGCCGACGAACAGGAAGCCACGCTCGGCGATCGGCACTTCGGTCAGGCCGTTGAAGGTGCCCCAGTTGTGCACCTGCAGGCGGCGCATGCGGAACTGCTGCAGGCGCGGGTCGGGCAGGCCGTCGTTGAACAGGGCGGGAGTGTGCTTGGAAATGGCCATGCGGTGGTCGGGTCTCTCAGGCCTCGGCGGCCGGGGTTTCGCGCAGCTGGCGGTAGACCGCCGAAAGCTGGGACACGTCTTCGGCGGAGAACAGCAGCTTCAGCGCCGGCGAGACTTCGTGGCGGTCTTCCTGGCCGCTCAGGCGGGTCAGGATGTGGTTGTCCTTCATCTTCTGCACGGCCGACGCCACGCGGCGGTTGAAGCCGGCGCGGTCGGTGGACAGGTTCTTTTCATAGATGGCCAGTGCTTCGGCCATCTCGGCATCGGCGACCACGGCGCGGTTGCCGCGCGCGTCGGCCTCGGCCAGCTGCTGGCGCAGGAACAACAGCAGCACCGAATCGATGAAGGTCAGCGGCGAGGTACGCAGCAGCACCGGCGCATCCACGTCTTCGGTGTCGGCCTGGCGGGTGAACGCCACGCCGCTGTCGCGGTCCAGCACCAGTTCCAGGAACAGATCGGCCAGCGCCGAGCGGATGCCGGCTTCGCTGCGGATCAGCGCCGGCCACAGCTTGGCGTGGCGCAGCTGGTCGATGCTGGGGCCGATCAGCAGCTGGCACAGTGCGCGGCGCGCATCCAGCGGCAGGCGACCGGTGTCGCCCATGTAATAGACATCGTTGCCGCGGCGCGGCGGCGAGGCCACCGGTGCCGGTTCGGCTTCGTAGGCGTCTTCGACCAGCTCGTCCGCCGCTGCTTCGATGGGGTCTTCATGCCAGCTCATGGCGTCTCTCCTGGGTGAACCAAACCAGCGGAATACGTGCGCGGCGTACCTGGCCGTCGCCGCCGCGCCATTGCGCAAGCTCCTGCTCGCCAGCCACTACGTTGCCAAAACGCGTGCCCAGCGACAGGTAGCCGATGACACTGCCCAGGCCCTGCGGTGCTTCGCGCTGCGAGAGCGCCTGGGCAATGCTCAGGCGCGGCTGCGCGTCCAGCAGATCGTGCAGGTCACGGCGCAGGGTGCGGAAGTCGATTTCCGACGAGGCCACCAGGTCGCCCACGCTTTCCAGGCTGATGCTGGCCGCATCGTTGTATTCAACGTTGCCATCGACCTGCGCGCTGCGCGGATCGTGCAGCTTCCACTGCGACCACGAGCGCAGGCGGCTGGTGGTCAGCTGCAGGTCGCGACCGATGCCGCGCTGGGCCGGGAACTCGTCGCGCAGTGCCAGCGCTTCGGACTGGGCCTGCTTCAGCAGCTGGTTCAAGCGGCGCTGTTCCAGGTAGCCACGGCTCTGCACGAAACCGCGCAGGCTGCGCGCGAAATTCTGCAGCACGTCGTGCACCTGGCCGCCACGCTCGAGCATGGTGCTGGTGAAGCTGCGCAGGAAGTTGCGTTCGTTGCGGTCCAGGCGGCGGGCAAAGCCACGCGCCAGCACCGCTTCCAGCGCGGCATCGAGCTGGGCGCTCTGTTCGGCATCGTTGAGCAGGCGCCAGAAGGCCTGGAAGCTGCGGCCGGCATCGCTTTCGCCGATCACGTCCACGCCTTCGAACAGCTGCGACAGCACGTCGCCGCGCTCGCCTTCGTCGTCGATGATGCGCTCGCGGAAATCGCGGTTGAGCTGCTCGAAGTCATCACGCACGCGGCGGAAGTCTTCGGTCAGCTCGTCGGCCAGGCCGATGATCTGGCGCGTGCGTTCCAGCGCGCGCTTGCCGTCCAGGGCAATCACCCGGCCGGCGCTGACGCGGGCGATCTCCGCATCGATGCGGTCGCGCTCGTCGCGCAGCGCAGACAGGCGTGCGTCCGGGTCCGATTCGGTCTGTGCGGCCAGCTGCGAGAGCTGTTCGATCACCAGCGCCAGACGGCTTTCGGTGGCGGCCACGCGGGCCTGTTCCAGGCTGTCGGCGAAACGGATGGCCTGCAGCGCGGGGGTGGACAGTTCGTACTGTTCCTGGTCGGCGCCCTCAGGCAGGCGGCGCTCCAGCCAGCCCTGGGCGAGCCAGTGCGCGATGTAGGCCTGCGCGGTACGCGGCAGGTCGCGCGACAGTTCATCGCTGTTGAGCTGGTCCAGGGCGCGCTGCAGGCGTTCGTGCAGCACCGCCGAGGGCAGCGTGCGCTCGCCGTCCATCAGCAGGCCCTGCAACAGGCCGATGATTTCCGGAGCATGGTCGGCAGCCAGCAGCTTCCACTGCGGCTGTTCGCGCAGGGTGCGGTAACGGGAGATGCGTTCGCGGTGCTTCATGCAGCGACAGTGATCAGGTTGGCGGGGTGCGGAAGGCAGCCGCAGGCAATGCGGCCGCGCGGGCGCGGCCGGCCACGGCGGGCCGGCGGGGCGCAGGCAAGCGGCTCAGCGCTTGCTGCCCACTTCGATGAAGCGCAGGAACTCGGCGCGGGTACGCGCGTCGTCGCGGAAGCTGCCCAGCATCTTGGAGGTGACCATGCTGACGCCGCGCTTGTGGATGCCACGGGTGGTCATGCATTCATGGGCGCCTTCGACGACCACGCCCACGCCGATCGGCTGCAGCACGTCCTGGATGCACTGGGCGATCTGCGCGGTCATCTTTTCCTGCACCTGGAAGCGGCGGGCGTAGGCTTCGACCACGCGGGCCAGCTTGCTGATGCCCACCACCTTGCCGGCCGGCAGGTAGCCGACGTGCACGCGGCCGATGATCGGCGCCATGTGGTGTTCGCAGTGGCTTTCGTATTCGATGTCGCGCAGCACGATCAGTTCGTCGTAGCCGGCGACTTCCTCGAAGGTGCGTTCCATATAGGCGCGCGGGTCGTCGCGGTAACCGCTGAACCAGTCGCCATAGGCCTCGGCCACGCGGCGGGGGGTATCCAGCAGGCCTTCACGGGACGGGTCCTCGCCGGCCCAGCGCAGCAGGGTGCGCACCGCATCCTCGGCCTGGTCCTGGGTCACATCGCCCTGCGGGGCGGCCTTTTCGTTGTTCTTGCTCATTGCGTACAGCGTCCCGAACGGGGGGCGAGCATCGTACCCGACCGGGGGGTGGGTCGTCCTGTGGGGACGGTTCATCGGGGGTCTTTCCGGCGCCTTGTTTGCTATCGGTCTGGAGTTGCGGGGGAGGGCAGGCAGGACACGCCGCAAGTACGTCCCTGTAGGCTCGTAGGCGCCATCCATGGCGCCTGCGGTCCTGCCAGCCCTCCCCCGCAACTCCCTGACGGTTTCCTGCGGGCGCGGCCGGACCGCCCGAAAGCGGGGTCAGAAGCTGGGGTTCATGGCTGCGGACGCCGGGCCGCGCTCGCCGGGCATAGCCCGGCTCTACCGCTTCTAAAGAGCCAACCCACCGCGCTCGCGGGGTGATGGATGGGTGGCGCAGGACCGGATGGGCCAGGACCGTCCGCGGCATGGATGCCGCGGCCGAGCCCCCAAGGACGGGTTTACGGCTGGTCCTGCACCGTCCGGCCCCCGCTGCCCCACCCGACGCCAGGCAGGCGCAACGCTTTCCTCAACACACCCACCCATTCAGCAAAACCTATTGATAGGAATGAAATTAGTAGTATCCTATCTATCTCTTATGGACCGACCCCTCGACGAGCGCACCCGGCTGCAGATGCAGCTCAGCTCCGGCCTGCTGTACGCAGGGCGGCAGTGGCAGCGCCTGGCAGACAGCCGGTTGGGCAGCTACGGCATCTCCACCGCCTGCACCATGCCCCTGCTGATGATCGGCCGCTCCGGCGGTGGCATCCGCCAGGTGGCGCTGGCCCAGCAACTGGGCATGGAAGGTCCCTCACTGGTGCGCCTGCTGGACAAGCTGTGCGCCAGCGATCTGGTCCGCCGCGAAAGCGATGCCAGCGACCGCCGCGCCAACCTGCTGTGGCTGACCGATGAGGGCCAGACCCTGGTGCGCGAGCTGGAAGAACAGTTGATCGGCCTGCGCCAGGACGTATTCGGCGAACTGACCATGGATGAACTGCACGCTGTGCTGAAGGCATGGCGCCTGCTGGGCGAGGCCGCCGACCGCATCACGTAAGCCCGCACTGCCCCTGCGTGCGCCGCTGCCGTGGACGCGCCAGCGGCGTTGTCGCGTTGTTGTTGTTGCTCCTCCCCCCCCTTCCCTACTACCGCCCCCTACCGATGCCCGGTGAATTCAGTCTCCACGGAGTGTTCGTCCCGACCCTGCTCGGGCTGATGCTGCTGGCCTACCTGGTCAACAGCGGCCTGCACGCGCTGCTGCAGCGTACCGGCGCCTATCGCCATGTCTGGCACCCGCCACTGTTCAACCTGGCCCTGTACGGCATCGTGCTGGGTGCGCTGTTCCACCTTCTGCGTTGGATGCAATCGTGAACAAGATCGTGAAAAAGACCCTGCCGGTGCTGCTCACCGGTGCCGCCGTGATCGTCGCCCTGCTGGTGCTTCGCCAGCTCTGGGTCTATTACATGGATGAGCCGTGGACCCGCGATGCCCACGTAGGTGCCGACGTGGTGCAGGTGGCGCCGGATGTCTCCGGGCTGGTGGAGGCCGTGGACGTGGCCGACAACCAGGCCGTGAAGAAGGGCGATCTGCTGTTCGTGGTCGACCGCGCGCGCTACCGCATCGCCCTGGAACAGGCCCGCGCCAGCCTGGCCGAACGCCAGGCCTCGGTGGCCCAGCTGCGCCGCGAGATCGGCCGCGACCGCAGCCTGCAGGACCTGGTGGCCGCCGAAGACGCCGAAGTGCGCCGGGCCAAGCTGCAGGCCGCGCAGGCCGCATTGGCCACCGCTCAAGCCGCCGTGGATCTGGCCGAGTTGAACCTGGCCCGCACCGAAGTTCGCGCCCCGGCCGATGGCCGGGTGAACGACCGCACCATGCGCGTGGGCGACTACGTGGTGGCCGGCAAGCCGGTGCTGGCGCTGCTGGATACCGGTTCGTTCCGCATCGATGGCTATTTCGAGGAAACCCGCCTGCGCGGCGTGGCCCCGGGCCAGCGCGTGGACATCCGCCTGATGGGCGAGGACGTCGCGCTGACCGGCCACGTGGAAAGCATCGCCGCCGGCATCGAAGATCGTTACCGCAGCAACGGCAGCAGCCTGCTGCCGAACGTGACCCCGGCCTTCGACTGGGTGCGGCTGGCGCAGCGCATCCCGGTGCGCATCGCCATCGACGAGGTCCCCGAAGGCGTGCAGCTGATCTCCGGCCGTACCGCAACGGTGACCGTCGACACCCACAGCAAGCACGCAGACAAGGCCGGCGCCACGCCGACACAGGCGGGCCTGTGAACACCACCCTGCCCCGTCTCGGCCTGATCGTCGCCCTGGCCAGCCTGGCGGCCTGCAAGACCGTGGGCCCGGATTACGCCCTGCCGGAAGGCTCGGCGTTCAAGCGCCCGCAGGCCAATGCGGCCTTCATCGACACCCAGAACCCGGACGTGGCCGCCAACCAGGTGCTGCCCGACCGCTGGTGGTCGCTGTACAACGACCCGGTGCTGGACGGGCTGATCGCCCAGGCGCTGCGTGACAACGTCGAGCTGAAGGCGGCCGATGCGCACCTGCGCCGTGCCGCCGCCGTGTACGAGCAGGCGATGGATGCCGGTGGCTTCGAGTACGAGGCCGAGGCGGGCATCAGCCGGGCACAGTTGTCAGCCGAGTCGTTCCTGCAGGAACACGAACTGCCGGTGATCAACCTGGCCGACGGCAAGTTCGCCGTCAGCTACCAGTTCGATCTGTTCGGCAAGCTCAAGCGCGGTGCCGAAGCGGCACACGCCGACGAACAATCGGTGGCCGCCGCGCGCGACCTGGCCCAGGTGAGCGTGGTGGCCGAAGTGGCCGACAGCTACCTGGAAATCTGCCACGCCAACCACGAACTGCACGTGGCCGAGCATTCGCTGCAGCTGCAGCAGCGCAGCCGTTCGGTCACCCAGCGGCTGATCAATGCCGGCCGTGGCACGCCGCCGGAGCTGGCCCGCGCCAACGCCCAGGTCGCCCTGCTGGAGGCCGCGCTGCCGCCGCTGCGCGCACAGCGATCGGCCGCGGCCTATTCGCTGGCCGCCCTGCTGGGCCAGACCCCTGGCCAGCTGCCTGCCGGAGTGATCGACTGCGCCGATGCGCCGCGCCTGGCGCAGCCGCTGCCGGTGGGTGATGGCCGCGCCCTGCTGCAGCGCCGCCCCGATATCCGCCAGGCCGAACGCAAGCTGGCCTCGGCCACGGCGCGCATCGGCGTGGCCACGGCCGAGCTGTACCCGGACATCCGCCTGGGCGCCTCGCTGGGCGCGGCCGGCCTGCTGGAGGACTTCGGCACGCCGATGACCCAGCAGTGGTCGATCGGCCCGCTGATCTCCTGGACGCTGCCGTCTTCGGCTACGCATGCGCGCATCCACGCCGCCGAAGCCGGTGCCGATGCCGCCCTGGCCGAGTTCGACCATGCGGTGCTGCAGGCCCTGCGCGAGACCCAGACCGCACTGGACCGCTATGCACAGGACCTGCGCCGCCTGCAGTCACTGCGCGAAGCGCAACAGCAGGCTGCACTGGCTGCCGAGCAGAACCGCCGGCTGTACCAGGGTGGGCGCACGCCGTACCTGTCCAGCCTGGATGCCGACCGCAGCCTGGCCACCAGCGATGCCACCCTGGCGGCCGCCGAAGCGCAGGTGTCGCGCGACCAGATCCATCTGTTCCTGGTGCTGGGCGGCGGCTGGCAGACCACGGTTGCCCCCGCCACCGCACAGGCCCCGGCGAAGTAAGCGATGGACGGACTGACCGACCGCCAGGCCTGGCTGTTTTCGATCAAGACCTACCTGGCCGCGATCGCGGCGCTGTACATCGCCATGGCCGGCAACCTGTCCCGCCCGTACTGGGCGATGGGCACGGTGTACATCGTCAGCCAGCCGCTGCTGGGCCCGACCCGGGCCAAGGGCGTGTACCGCATTGTCGGTACGTTGGTGGCCGGCCTGGCCACCCTGCTGGTACTGCCGGCGCTGGTGGAAACGCCGATGGTGCTGAGCGCGGCGATGTCGCTATGGCTGGCCGCCTGCCTGTTCCTGGCCCTGCTCAACCGTGGCCCACGCGGCTATGCGTTCCTGCTGGCCGGCTACACCACCGCCTTCATCGGCTTCCCGGCCGTCACCTCACCGGAAACCATCTTCGACACGGTGGTGGCGCGCAGTGAGGAGATTATCCTCGGCACGGTGGTGGCGGTGTTGTTCGCTTCGCTGCTGTTCCCCGCCTCGGTGCGGCCGATGCTGCGCGGGCGCATCAACAACTGGATGGAGGACGCCGCGCAGTGGTGCCGGCAGATCCTGGAGCGCGGCCGCGCGCATGCACCGCGCAACCGGCTGGCCGCCGATCTGGTGCAGTTCGAGGCCCTGATCGAGTTCCTGCGCCGCGACGATCCACGCCATGCCGGCTCCGCCGTTTCGATGGAACGGCTGCGTGAGCGCATGCTGCTGTTGCTGCCGGTGCTGTCGTCCATTGCCGACCGCTTGAGCGCGTTGCGCAGCCACGGCCAGGTACTGCCGCAGGGCCTGCCGGAACTGGTGGACGATATCCGCGCGTGGATCGACACCCCTGCCAGCGCCAGCGACTACGCGCGCCTGCACGCCCGCATCAGCGCCCTGAAGCCGCAGGTGGACCGCGACCTGCAGCACCTGCAGCTGGCCAGCCTGCTGCTGCGCCTAGAGGAGCTGGTGGACCTGTGGCAGGACTGCCGCACCCTGCAGCACGCCATCGACCACGGCACCGCACCGCTGGACCGCGCGCACTACCGCATCCGCACCGAGCGCGTGGCCACCGACAAGCACGTGGACTACGGCATGGCGCTGTTCTCCGCGCTCAGCGCCGGCGTGGCCCTGATGAGCTACTGCGTGCTGTGGATTGGCCTGGGCTGGGAGGGCGGTGGCAACGGCGCGATGATGGCGGCGGTGACGGCCGCGTTCTTCGCCGCGCAGGATGACCCCGCGCCGAGCATGGTCTCATTCCTGGTCTGGGCCATCGTCGCTTCGCTGGTGGCCGGCGTGTACCTGTTCGGCGTGTTCCCTGCCGTGCATGACTTCGGCCTGCTGGCGCTGGTGCTGGCGGTGGCGTTCCTGCCGCTGGGCCTGCTGCTGCACCACCCCAAGAGCGCGCTGTTCGCACTGCCGCTGACGGTGAACCTGGCGGCGCTGCTGAGCCTGCAGAACACCTACAGCGCCAACATCCAGAGCTTCCTCAACTCGTCCATCGCGATGTTCATCGGCATTGGTTTTGCGGTGGTGATGACCCGCCTGTTCCGTTCGGTGGGTGCCGAATGGACCGCGCGCCGGCTGGTGCGGCAGGGCTGGACCACGCTGGCCGAAGCGGCTGAAGGACGCGGGCAGCAGGACCGCCAGCGCTTCGCCGCGCGCATGCTGGATCTGCTGGGCCTGCTGGCGCCGCGCCTGGCGGCAACGCCGGAAGGCAGCGACATCGCCTCGGTGGACATGCTCAACGAGGCGCGCATCGGCCTGAACATCCTGCAGCTGCGCCGGGCCCGGCTGGAACTGCCGGAACGCAGCCGCGAAGCGGTGGAACACATCCTGGAAGAACTGGCCGCGCACTACCGGCGCCAGGTGGCGGCACGTCGACCGATCGCGGCCAGCGAAGCGCTGCGCGAGCGCTTGGATGCCTCGCTGGGCCGCGTGGGCAGCGTGGCCGCCTGCAAGGCGCGCGATGAAGCGCTGATGGGCCTGGTCGGGGTGCGCTTCGCATTGTTCCCCGAAGCCAAGGCGCTGGCACCGGGCGTGGCGGACGCCGGCGCGCCGTCCATGTAAGGCGATCCGCCGGGCATGGCCCGGCGCTACCATCGCTACCCGGTAGCGCCGGGCCATGCCCGGCGGCCTTTCGCCCCGATAACAGGACGGTTCAATGAGTTACGACATGATGGTCTTCGAGGCCAGCGCGGCGCCACGCGAGGCGGCGGCCTTCATCGCCTGGTTCGAGAAGCAGGCTCAATGGGGCGAGAACCACGAGTACGACGACCCGGCGGTCAGCAGCCCGGCGCTGCAGGCCTGGTTTGCGGACATGGCGCGGGAGTTCCCGCCGATGAACGGCCCTCTGAGCAACGATGATGACGACCGCCCCGAAGTGACTGATTACAGCATCGGCCGCCAGGTGATCTACGGTGCCTTCGCCTACTCGGTGGCCGAGCGCGCGCATGGCCGCGTGCAGGACCTGGCCGAACAGCACGGCGTGGGCTTCTTCGATCTCAGCGCCGATGAAGCCGCGATCGTCTTCCCCGATGGCCTGGTGCTGATCGCGGAATGAACGTGGCGGCAGGGCGGCGCCCTGCACCGGCCGAATAAACGGCAACGTCAAAGCGGGCATGTCGTGGGATGGCCGGGTGGGTCCGGTTGAGGGGGACGCCGTAAACCCATCCATGGGGGCTTGGTCGCGGCATCCATGCCGCTCACACCCCCTCAACCGGACCCACCCCGCCTTCGACAATTTCCCGGTGGCCAGAACGCTTCTGTAGAGTCGAGCCATGCTCGACTCAGATCCATCAGCCGAGCGTGGCTCGGCTCTACAGGGTATGCGCCGGCGCAACCCCGGTCATGCACCCAGCCGCCAGGCCAGGCCGCCCAGGCGGCTGGCGTGGCGCTTCAGCGCCGCCACCAGCACGTCTTCGCTGCCGGCCAGGTGCAGGCGCTGGCGGGCGCGGGTCAGGCCGGTGTAGACCAGCTCGCGCGACAGCACGCGGCTGTCCTGCCGCGGCAACTGCAGCCAGACCTCATCGAATTCCGAACCCTGTGCCTTGTGCACGGTCATCGCGAAGGCGCTTTCGTGCGCGGGCAGTGCGGCCGGATGGAAGGCGCGGGGCTGGTCGAGCGTGTCGCCGGGGAACCAGGCCGCCATCGCACCCTGCGGGTCGCGCAGGCAGATGCCGATATCACCGTTGAACAGCCGGTGCCGATAGCTGTTTTCGGTGATCAGCAGCAGACGGCCCTGGAAGTAGCCGGGCGTGTTGCCGGCCAGCAGCTGCTCAATGCGGCTGTTGAGACCGCGCGCGCCCTGCGGGCCTTCGCGCAGTGCGGTGAGCACACGCAGGCGGCCGGCCTGCTGCAGCGCGCGGCCGGGGTCGTCGGCCTCGGCCAGCGCGCGCCAGTGCGAGAGCAGGTGCTCGCGCTGGCCGCGCAGCGGATCGGCATCGTGTTCGTGGAAGCTGACCCCGGACAGGCTGCCGTCGCGCAGCAGCGACAACGCGGTGCGGGCATCGCCCTCGCGCACGGCCTGGGCCAGCGGTGCCAGCTGCAGCGCATCACTTTGCCGATAGCCGCGCTGCAACTGCACGCGGCGGCCGGCGAAGGCGCTTGGCGGCGCCTGCGGCTGCAGGGTGGGCGCGGCCAGCAGGCCGTGCAGGGCCTGCGCGTCGTCGACACGGGTGCCTGTGCCATCACCACTGGCGCGCAGGATCGCGCTGAGCACATCGCCGGCTTCCACCGAGGGCAACTGGTCCGGATCGCCCAGCAGGATCAACCGCGTACCGCTGGCAATGGCATCGACCAGCTTGGCCATCAGCGGCAGATCGATCATCGAGGCTTCGTCCACCACCACTACATCCACCGGCAGCGGATTGTCGGCGTGGTGGCGGAAGCGCGGCGAATCGGGAATGACGCCGAGCAGGCGATGCAAGGTCGTGCCGGTGCTCGGCAATGCCGCACACAGCGCCGGGTCCAGCCCTGCTTCCTGCAGCCGCTGCACGGCCAGGCGCAGGCTTTCGGCCATGCGCTCGGCGGCACGCCCGGTGGGCGCGGCCAGGGCCACCTGCGGTGCCGGTTGCCCCGCCTGCAGGGCCTGCGCGGCCAGCAGCAGCAACAGGCGGGCGATGGTGGTGGTCTTGCCGGTACCGGGGCCGCCGGTGACCAACGCCAGCGGGTGGCGCAGGGTCACCCCGGCCGCACGTGCCTGGTGGTCTTCCTGCGTGGCGGCGGCGGGAAACAGACGCGCGAACAAGGGCGCCAGCGCTGCCATGTCCGGCGCCGGCAGCGGGTGCCGGCCGATGCGCTGCAGCCCGGCGGCCAGCTGCCGCTCGTATTCGCGGTAGCGGCGCAGGTACAGCAGGCCGTTTTCCAGCACCAGCGGTGCCTCATCGGCAGCGGCGTCCGGGTCATCGGGCTGTGCCACCCAGGGCGAGGCCCGCAGCTGGGCCAGCCACTGCGGCGGCGGCGGCCACGCGGTCACGCCCTCGATCAGGCGACCGGGCTGCGCCGGATCGAAACCGGCATGGCCCTGCGATACCGCCAGCGAGGCCAACGCGGCAGCCACCGCCACGGCATCGGGCGTATCGTCGCGCAACCGCAGCAGGCTGGTGGCCAGGGCATGGTCGAGCGTGCGCAGGTGGCGGCCCACGTACAGCTGTTTCAGCAGGCTGGTGCTCATGCGCTGGCTCCGATGGCACGCGCGGCCAGTGCGGCATGGGCGGCATCGCCACCAGCAAACAGCGCGTCCAACCCATCCACCAGCTCCGGTGCGAAGCGGTCGACATGGACCCCGTTGCCATTGCCGTCCAGGCCGCGGCAGAACAGATAGCGGATGCCGCCCATGTCACGCGCGTAGTCGTAGGCGCGGCCCAGGCGGAAGCGCAGCCAGCGGTGCAGGGCCACGGTGTAGATCAGCGCCTGCAGGTCATATTCGCTGTGGCGCATGGCGATCTGCAGCAGGTCCGGGCCGTAGCCCGGCAATCGATTGGATTTGTAGTCGAGCACGTACCAGCGCCCATCGCGCACATAGGTCAGGTCGATCTTGCCGGTCATCAGCCCTTCCAGCCGGCGGCGCAGGCCAAAGCCACGGCGTGCGCTGGCAATGCCATGGGCGTGCAGCAGCTGCAGCAGCGCCGGCACACTGGTCGGCTCGATGGCGAAGTGGAACTCGATTTCTGCGCGGCGTTCGCCCTCGCCCAGGCTGTGCAGAGCACCACCCTCGGGAAGGCCAACGGTGAGCGTGTGGCCGACCAGCGGCACCAGCACGGCCACGCCATCGTCCAGGTCCTGATCGGCATAGCCTTCATCGTGCAGCGCCTTGCGCAGCAGCGCGGCCTGCCCTTCGGGCGCGGGCTGGTCTGGCGTCCAGCTACCCCACGCAGCGAAATCGACGTTCTCCAGCGCCTCATGCAGCACGTTGCCAAAACGACTGCCCATGAAGCGCGGGTCCGGCGGCACGCTGTCGGCATCGGCGGCGGCCGCTTCGGGCAGAGCCGGTTCCAGCGGCAGTTCGGCGCCGGCCGGTTCGTCGGCGGCCGGTGCCGGCAGTTCGGTGGCGGCCGCTTCGACATCGTTGCCGGCATCGGCGTGGGCGAGCTGGGTGAAGCTGTAGACCCACCAGTCGTTCGGTACGCGCCGGGTCAGGCTGCGCACGGCCGGCAGGTCGCCTTCCTGTTCGGTCGGCAACTGCGGCAGGCGCAGCACCGGCGCGCTGTCGTCGATGCAGACGTCGGCATGCGTGCGCAGGGTCTGCAGATCGCCCAGCAGCGGCGCCAGGCGGGTCTTGCCCAGTCCGGCCAGGTCGCCGATGGCAATCCACAGCGCGTGCTCGGCGCGGGTCAGGCCCACGTACAGCAGGCGGGCGTCCTCGGCGCGCTGTTCGCGTTCGCGCTGGCCGCTGGCGGCCTCCCAGGCCTCGTCCTTGTGCAGCTTCCAGTGCAGCTGGCGCTGGCCGTCCAGGTGCACGGTGCAGTGCGCCGCGTTGTTGGGCGCGCCGCCGTCGATGCCAACGAACGGCAGGTACACCAGCGGGTATTCCAGGCCCTTGCTCTTGTGCAGGGTGATGATCTGCACCCGCCGCGCATCCGATTCCAGGCGCAGCAGCTGCTGTTCGTCGTTCTGGTCGGCATGGACCATCTGCCCCTGCAGCCAGTCCAGCAGGCCATGCATGCCCAGTGCCTGCGCCGAGGCCTCCTGCAGCAGTTCGCCCAGCTGCAGGTAGTTGGTCAGCCGGCGCTCGCCATCGATCAGGGCCAGCAGGCGTTCGCCCTGCGCGGCACAGACATCGGCCACCACGGCGAAGGGGCCGCCGCGTTGCCAACGCTCGCGCCAATGCAGCAGCTGGGTCTGGAAGCCACGCTGCAGGTCCCCTTCGCGCTCCATGCTGGCGATCGCGCTGGCGGGCTGGCCCAGCAGCACGGTCGCCAGCGCGGCGCGCAGCCGCCCTTCGTCGGCCGGCTGCAGCAAGGCCAGCAGCAACGCGCGCAGATCGCGGGCCTCGCGGGTGGCGAACAGGCTCTGCTTGCCGGCGGCCACGGCGGGAATACCCACCGCGGCCAGCGCGCGCTGCACCAGCGTTGCCTCGCGGTGCGAACGCACCAGCACGGCGATATCACCGGGCTGCACCGGCCGGCCACGCAGCACCGCCGCGCCGGCGCGGGCGTCGACCAGGGTCTGGTGGATGGCGGCCACGCAGGCCTGGGTCGCTGCCGCGCGCGAGGCGTCGGCGCCCAGCGCCTTGTCGCCGTCACTGCGCAGCACGCGCAGGGTCAGTGCCGGTGCCGCTGCACCATCACGCAGGTAATCGTCATCGCTGCGCACGCCACCGGGGCGCACCGGCTCAAAGCCGATACCCGCCTCCAGGAAGGCCTCGTCGCCACCGTTGTCATACAGCGCCTGCAGCGCGCGCAGCACCGACGGCCGCGAACGGAAGTTCTGGTCCAACGGCGGCGCCGGCTGCGCGGCCTGCTTGGCCTTCAGGTAGGTGTGGATGTCACCGCCGCGGAAACCGTAGATGGCCTGCTTCGGGTCGCCGATCAGGAACAGCGCCGGTGCCAGGCCCAGGGTCTGCACCTCGGCCGAATCACCGAACACCGTGTGGAAGATGCCCCACTGGCGATCGTCGGTGTCCTGGAATTCATCGACCAGTGCGATGCGGTACTGCTGGCGCAGCTTGCGCACCAGGTCCAGGCGCTGCGGTCCCTCCAGGGCCTGGGCCACGCCGTCGATCAGGTCGTCGTAGGTCTGTACCCGGCGCGTGCGCTTGAGTGCGGCCAGGCGCTGGGCGGCCTCCTCGCGCAGGGCATGCAGGAAGTTCAGTGCGGTGCCGCGCAGCCATTGCTCGCGCTGGTCCAGCAGCGCCACGTAGCGCTGCAGCGGTGCCTGCAGCGGCGAAGACGGCGTGCGATCGACGCACTTCTTGTTGGTCTTGGCCGCCAGCGCATCGGGCAGCAGGGCCGGCAGACGCTCGCTGGACAGCAGTTCGGTCGCATCGCCGCGCTCGCCCCAGGCCAGCAGCTGCCGGCCCAGCGGGTGCAGCCAGCCCAGCTTGTAGGACACGCCGTTGATCCACTTGTTGTCGACCGCTTCGCACAGATCCAGGAAGAACTGTTCGCCATGCTCACGCACGGCAAGCGACAGTTCTGCCGCCGCGCTCTGCAGGGCCGGGCGCGGGTCGTCCACCGCCACCGCCTGCGGGCGCGGGTACAGCGGTGGCGAGGCCAGCAGCGCACGCAGGTCCGAGGCCAGCGCATCGGGGTGTGACCACAGCCAGGTCAGCGGTTCCAGCGTGGCCGGGTCGTTGGCGTGCACGCGCCACAGGTCCGCGGCCAGTTCCTCCAGCAGTTCGCGGTCGCTGGCCAGCAGTTCCGGCGGATCGAAGGTATGCCCGCTTTCCAGTGCGTATTCGCGCAGTACGCGCGTGCAGAAGCCATGGATGGTGAAGATCGAGGCCAGGTCGATCTCGTCGGCGGCGACCTGCAGCCGGCGTTGCAGGGCGGCCGCACTTTCGCTGCCCCCATCAAGGTGCCGCTGCAGCACCTGCCGGGTCAGCAGCGCGTCGGGGGCCTCGTCGGCGGCCGGCGGCAGGTCCACCAGCCGCGCGGCCAACGCCAGGCGCTCGCGGATGCGCTTGCGCAGTTCCTGGGTCGCTGCGTCGGTGAAGGTCACCGCCAGGATCTGGCCGATGCGCAGGCGCTGTTCCACCACCAGGCGGGTGAACAGGGTGGCCAGGGTGAAGGTCTTGCCGGTGCCGGCGCTGGCCTCGATCAGGCCGATACCGTGCAGCGGCAGCAGCAGGTAGGGATCAACGGGGGCATTCATGCGTCGGCCTCCTTGCTGGTGCCAGCGGGACCGCGCCCGTCACGTACCGCACCGAACACGATCTGGCTGTTGCGCAGCAGATCGGCATAGCTGTCGTCATCGGCAAAGGGATCGGCACCCCGCAACAGCAGTTGCCAGGCATCGCTGTTCGCTTCGCCCCAACTGCGGTCGCTGCCGTGCCATTGCTTCCAGCCTTCGCTGCGCTGTTTTTCCACGGGCGCGGTGAACAGCACCCAGCCGGTGTACGGGGCGAAGCGCAGCGGCTCGCGCAGGCCGCGCTGGCGCAGCTGCAGCAGCGCACGCAGGGCAGCGCGCGCCGAGGACACGCTCAGCGCAGGCAGCAGGTGCGGGCCGGGACCGGCGTCGCCGCCATCATGGAACTGCACCAGCGGCAGCGCATCGCCGGCGGCGTTGGCCAGCAGCCAATCCAGCCCCTGGCGGATGACCGCATTGCCGTTGAGCGTGCCGGCACGCAGGCGCACCAGTCCCTCGGGATGGCGGTCGGCCACCCGGCCATGCAGGCGCACGCCGTCGATATCCACGTCGTAGCGGCGGCTTTCCAGCGGCTGCCCACGCATCCAGCCCAGCATCGCGCTGGCATAGGGGCGGGTCTTGAGCTGTTCGGCTTCGAACTGGCGCTCGCCCAGCGCACCGGACGGCAGCAGGCCGCGCGCGCGCAGGCGCGGGTACAGCGGCTCGGCATCGCCGCTGAGGGTGGCGCGCACGACGGCGGCCTGCACGCTGCGCTTTTCCGGCCCGCGCGAGGACAGCACCAGCGGCTCCAGGTCGTCCACCTCCTCGACCTCGTCGGCCAGGCGCAGGCCCAGTGCCTGGGCCAGGAACTGTCCGGCCGGGTCGCACAGGAAGCGGCGCAGCGCATCCAGTGCGACCTCCGCTTCCACCGCATCGTCCAGCGGTGGTGGCAGCGGCGCGTCGAACCACGCGGGCAGCCCACTGCGCTGGCCGGACAGGCGCCCGGCGGCCGGGTGCCACTGCCGGCGGTAACTGAAGCGGCGCCCATCGCCTTCGCCGAACGCGGCCGGCGAGAACGGCTGCAGCGCGTGGCGCACGGTGAAGTCACGCGTGGCCGTGGCGGGGTCCTGGTGGTAGGCGGCCGCGGCGTCGATCAGTTCACTGACCAGCACCGAAGGTTCACGCACGCTGCCATCGCGCGGGTCCGCCCCCAGGTAGCTCAGATAGAACACGTCCTGGGCGGCGGCGAACAACTGCAGGAACAGGAAGCGGTCATCCTCGCGGGTGGAACGGTCACCCGGGCGGCGGCGCGGCGTATCCAGTTCGGCGGTGAGCTGGTTCAGGCCGGCAGCCGGGTCGCGGCGCGGGAAGTCGCCATCGTTCAGGCCCAGCACGCAGATCACCCGGAACGGCAGCAGGCGCATCGGCACCATGCGGCCAAAGCTGATGCCACCGGTCAGCAGCGGCGCGCGGGTATCGGCTTCGGACAGCGCACCGGCGAAGTGCGCACGCACCACCTCCGGTGGCACACCCTCTTCGAAGCCGGCGCGGGTGGCATCGTCGGCAAACTGGTTCAGCAGCTTGCGCAGTCGCTCCAGTGCGCGCTGGCTGTTGGGTGAGGTGGGCGCTTCGGGCAGCAGCGCATCGAGCAGGGCCAGCAGACGCTGGCGCCACTGTGCCGGGGTGAGCGTGTCACCCAGTCGGCGCTGGTACACCGCCAGCACACGCAACAGGCGCAGCAGCCGGTCCAGCGCGTCCAGCGCGCCGCCTTCCAGTTCGGTCCACGGCGCCACACCGGCCAGATCGACGTCGCTGCCGGTGGCGTGGCCCAGCAGCAGCCGGTCCAGCGCGAACTGCCAGGTGTAGGCGTCATCGCGCGGCGCCTGCATCTGCCCGCGGTGGTTGGCATCGATGCCCCAGCGCGCGCCGGCCTGCTGCAGCCAGCCGTGCAGGCGGTCGAAATCCACCGCCTCCAGGCCCGCAGCCTCTGCCAACGGCGCGCTGGCCAGCAGATCCAGGATCTCGTTCAGGCCGAAACGCGAGACCGGGAGGCCCAGCAGGTGCACGAACACATCGGCCAGCGGCTCACCGGCCAGCGGGCTGCTGTCGGCCAATGCATAGGGAATGTGGTCTTCTTCGCCGCTGCGGCCGCCGAACACCGCTTCCAGGTACGGCACGTAAGGGTCGATGTCCGGCGCCAGCACCGCGATGTCGCGCGGCTGCAGCGGGGGATCGAAGCGCGGGTCCTGCAGCAGCGCGCGCAGCTGGTCGTGCAGTACCTGCAGTTCGCGCAGGCGGGTGTGGCAGGCATGCACCTGCAGGCTCGGGTCATCGCTGTGCAGGCCATCGCGCAGTTCCCCCGACGGCAACGCGCGGCGGTGGAACAGGTCGCGCTGCAGGCGGTGCAGCAGGCTGTCGGCCAGGCCGCCTTCGGCCAACGTGGGCCGGGTGTCTTCTTCCGGGTCGGAATAGGCGGCGATCTCGCCGGCCGGATGCACCACCTCGTAACTGCCCAGCACCGCCATGAAGTCGCGGCCGGCGGTGCCCCAGGCTTCCAGCAGACGGTTTTCGCCGGCGGCTTCGCCGAACGGGTCCGGCGCACCGCTGCGCAGGCGCTCGGCCAGCGTCTGCAGGTCGCCCCAGTACGACTGCACCGGGGTCGGCATATAGAAGTGCAGTTCGCCCACCCGCGACTGGGTGGCCATGACCCGCAGCACGTCCGGCGAGATGTTCAACGTGGCGAAGGCCGACAGGCGCGGCGGCAGGCCCTGCGGCAGCGGCTTGCCCGCGCCTTCGTAGCGGTCCAGGTAGTCCTGGATGCGCCGCGCGCGGTAGCCCTGGCCATGGGCGATGGCCCGCCACAGGATCGCCTGCGGATCGTCCGGGTCGGCACCGGCATCCCAGCGCAGCAGCCAGTCGCGGCGCCAGGCCTGGTATTTCTCGAACACGGCGGCCAGTTCGCCGGCCAGCGCCCACGGCTTCAGGGTGTCGCCACCGGCCAGGTAGGACTGCAGCGCGCGCATCGCCGGCTGGGCCAACAGCGACGGATCGCGCAGGGCGCGGTACAGTTTCCAGTGCAGCCCGGCCGCGTCCAGGTCGTCGGCTTCGCCGGGCACGTTCGCGTTGAGGGCGCGGGCAACGAACTCGCCCGGGGTGAGGAACTCCAGGTTCGCCGCTACGCCATACTCGGCCGCCAGGGTGGCCTGCAGCCAGCGGCGCATGGCCACCTGGGGAATCAGCACCACCTCCGGGGCCAGCAGCGGCTGGCCGGGAACCGGCGCACGCACGTTGCGCGCCAGCAGCGCGGCCAGCACATCCAGGGAGTTGGAATGGTAGAGACGGAAATCGTTGCCGGGGTCACTCATCGTGCACAGTGTGCCGCACGACCGCCGCTATTCAATGGTGTACTGGCAGGACCGGTACGGATTGTTCCGGGATACCGCGGCATTGTCCCGGCCGCGCGGGTGGCATGGCGTGCCACAATACTGCACCGTCCAGTCCGCTTATGTTCAGCCGGCTGGCCCGATTCTGCCCTGTCGAAAAAACGTTAATGGTGCCCATGTCGGCTTCCGCCTCCAGCTTGGTGCAGTTGTCCAACGTCCGCATCGACCGGAGCGGGCGCACGATCCTGCGCGATGTATCGCTGCAGGTTCCGCAGGGCAGCATCACCGCCGTGCTCGGCCCGTCCGGCAGCGGCAAGTCCACCCTGCTGGCCGCCCTCACCGGTGAACTGCGCCCGGTGTCCGGGCAGGTCACCCTGTTCGGCAAGCCCATTCCGCAGGGCAGCGCCGAACTGCTGGAGATGCGCCGCAGCGTGGGCGTGCTGCTGCAGGGCAATGGCCTGCTGACCGACCTGACCGTTGCCGAGAACGTCGCCCTGCCCCTGCGCACACACACCCGCCTGCCGGCGCCGGTGCTGCGCCGGCTGGTGCAGATGAAGCTGCACGCGGTAGGCCTGCTGGCCGCCGCCGATGCCTGGCCGCGCGAGCTGTCCGGCGGCATGGCGCGGCGCGTGGCCCTGGCCCGCGCGCTGGCCCTGGACCCGCCGCTGATGATCTACGACGAGCCGCTGACCGGGCTGGACCCGATCGCCTCGGGGGTGATCATGAGCCTGATCCAGCGCCTGAACCACAGCCTGGGCCTGACCAGCATCATCGTCAGCCACCACGTGCACGAGACCCTGCCGATCTGCGACCAGGTCATCGCCATCGCCAACGGCGGGGTGGTGTTCCAGGGCAGCCCCGAAGCGCTGCAGACCAGCCAGGACCCGCTGCTGCGGCAGTTCCTGCATGGCCAGCCCGACGGCCCCATTCCCTTTGACGCTGCGCCGCGGGCGAGGGTCGCCTGATGCCGTTCGTGCAAGCCACCCGTTCGCTGGGCCGCGCCGGTCTGTTCTCGCTGACCGTGCTGCGCGGTTCGCTGCCCACCCGTGATTTCCTGGCCGAGCTTACCCGCGAGATCTACAAGATCGGCGCGCGCTCGCTGCCGATCATCGCCGTCGGCGGTGCCTTCGTCGGCCTGGTGCTGACCCTGCAGGGCTACCGCACGCTGACCACCTTTGGTGCAGCCGACGCGCTGTCCACGCTTCTGGGCCTGTCGCTGTACCGCGAGCTGGCGCCGGTGCTGACCGCGCTGCTGTTCATCGGCCGCGCCGGCAGTTCCATCGCCGCCGAGCTGGGCCTGATGCGCGCCACCGACCAGATCAAGGCGCTGGAACTGATGGCCATCGACCCGGTGGCCAAGGCCGTGGCCCCGCGCTTCTGGGCGGCGGTGCTGACCGTGCCGTTGCTGACCGGCGTGTTCTGTTCGCTGGCCATCAGCGCCAGCTACTTCGAGGCCGTGCATGTGCTGGGCCTGGACAACGGCGTGTTCTGGTCGGCGCTGCGCAACAGCGTGGACTTCTGGGACGACTTCGGCGTGGCAATGCTGAAGTCGGCCATCTTCGGTGGTACCGCCGCGCTGGTGGCCTCGTATGTGGGCTTCCACGCCGAACCGACCATCGAAGGCACCTCGGTGGCGACCACCCGTGCGGTGGTGAACGCCTCGCTGCTGGTGCTGATGTTCAACTTCGTGCTGTCGGCAATGCTGTTCACGTAACCCTTTCCACCGGCGGCGCGCAGGGCGCGCTGCCACCCAGAGACGATCAGGTATTCCACATGGCCATCCGCGGTCCCAGACTTGAATTCTCCGTCGGCGCATTCCTGCTGCTGGCCCTGGCTTCGCTCATGGTGCTGGCCGTTGCCTCCACCAACCAGCGTTGGAGCTGGGGCAGCCAGGGCTACGAGCTGAAGGCGCGCTTTTCGCAGGTCGGCCAGCTGCGCAAGCAGGCACCGGTGAAGATCGGCGGTGTGACGGTTGGCCAAGTGGCGGCCATCGATCTTGACCCGGTGAAGTTCGAGTCGATCGTGACCCTGCGCATGGACAGCAAGATCAAGGACCTGCCGGCCGATACCTCGGCTGGCATCTTCACCAGCGGCCTGCTGGGCGAAAGCTACATCGGCCTGCAGCCGGGCGGCGATCCGGACGTGCTCAAGGCCGGTGACGAGATTGTCTTCACCCAGCCGGCGGTCGATCTGATCCAGCTGGTGGGCAAGTACATGTTCAGTGGTGGCGCCGGTGGCGGCACCGAACAGAAATCCAACGAGAGCGCCCCCGCGCCTGCAACGGAACCGCAACCATGAAGACGAAACTGATCCCGGCCCTGCTCGCTTCCTCGCTGCTGCTGGCCAGCCCGCTGCTGGCCCAGGCACAGCAGTCCACCGCACCGGCCGTGGCCGCGCCGCAGGGCCAGGCCGGCAAGGTGGTCATTGATGCCAGCACCCGCATCCTGAACACCCTGCAGCAGCGCCGCAGCGAATTCAGCAGCAACCCGGCCAGCCTGCGCAGCTACATCGACAGCGAGCTCAACCGCACCTTCGACCGTGACTACGCCGCGCGCCTGGTGCTGGGCACGCACGCCCGCGGCGCCTCGGACGCCGACATCAAGCTGTTCGCCGATGCCATGGCCGACAGCCTGATGCAGCGCTACGGCTCGACCCTGCTGAACATCCAGGGCAAGCCCAGCTTCCGCCTGAAGGGCGAAAGCCCGCTGCCGGGCAACCGCGGCGTGCGCGTGGCCACCGAACTGGTGCGCGCCGGTGCCGAGGGCACCCCGGTGGAGTACTGGATGCGCAACGTGGGCGGCCAGTGGAAGATCTTCGACGTCAACATCGAAGGCATCTCCTACGTGCAGACCTTCCGTAACCAGTTCGACGCGCCGCTGCGCCAGAAGGGCATCAAGCAGGTGGCCAGCGAACTGCGCAGCGGCAGCATGCAGGCCGGGCCGGCGGGCAATGGCAAGTAAACCGCTGGCGCAGCTGGAAGGCGACACCCTGCGCCTGCGCGGGGTGTTGGACCGCGCCGCGGTCATCGCCCTCTGGCCGCAGTTGCAGGCCCTGCCGGCCAAGCTGGCACGGCTGGATCTGGGCGACGTGGAACGCGTGGACAGCGCCGGTCTGGCGCTGCTGGCCGAACTGGCCGCACGTGCACGCGCACAGGGCCATGCCCTGGCCATCGCCGGCGCACCGGCCGGCTACAACGAACTGAGCGCGGCCTACCGGCTGTCGCCCACCCTGGATTTCACCGCACCTTCTGCTGCGAGCTGACATGAACGTCGTACGCGCCATCTCCCTTCTTCTTGTTGCCGCCGCGCTGAGCGCGTGCGCCGGCAAGCCCGCGCGCAGCGACGCGCCCGTGGCCGACACCGTGGTGCCGGCCGCCGCCAGCGAACCGGTGGCCAGCGATGCCGTGCCGGCGACCGATGTGGCGCCGACCACTGACAGTGCGACCGCCGCACCGGCTACCGCCGCGACCGCCGCGACCGCAGCCACGCCGCCGGCCGGCCAGGCGGGCAGCGCTGGCAACACCACCGCCGCAGCCGGCGACGATGACGACTTCGATGCGCTGTATGGCAGCAATGCCGCCACCGCCGATGCCTCGGCCTACGACCCGTGGGAGCCGCTGAACCGCAAGGTGCATGCGTTCAACAACGCGGTTGATCGCGGCGTCGCGCGCCCGCTGGCCACCGCCTACACCCACGTGGTGCCGCGCTTTGCCCGTACCGGCGTCAGCAACTTCTTCAGCAACCTGCGTTCGCCGCTGACCATCACCAACCAGCTGCTGCAGGGCCGACCGGGCGATGCCTGGGACACCCTGGGCCGCTTCCTGATGAACAGCACGCTGGGTATCGGTGGCCTGTTCGATCCGGCCAGCAAGGCCATGGTCCCGCGTCGCAATGAAGACTTCGGGCAGACCCTGGGCGCCTGGGGCTGGCGCCGTTCGCGCTACGTGGAACTGCCGTTCTTCGGCCCGCGTACCGTGCGCGATGTGTTCGGCCTGGCCGGTGACATTCCGCTGTCGCCCATCCGCACCATCGAGGAAGACAAGGTGCGTATCGGCCTGCAGGGCCTGCAGCTGGTGGACACCCGCGCACAGCTGATGGCGCTGGACGATATCCGCGACAGCGCAGTGGACGAGTACGCGCTGACCCGCGATGCCTGGCTGCAGCGCCGCAACTACCAGATCGAGAACGATCTGCGTGGCAAGCGCGAGCGTGGCAGCGACGATGCCAATTCGCCCATTCCGGTCGATGCCATGCCGATGCCGCAGTGGAGCAACTGATCGCTGCGACCGGCGCATGAAAAAACCCCGCCTTGGCGGGGTTTTTTTTTGCCGCTGCCCTGGGGTCAGAGCCCTTTCCGGTGGAAAGGGATCCGACCCCGGCGGGGTCAGGCGGCCAGGGCGGCCTCGACCGCTTCGCGCAGGCGCGCATCATCGGCGGCCACGTCCGGTGCGAAGCGGGCGATGACCTGGCCATCGCGGCCGATCAGGAACTTCTCGAAGTTCCACAGCACCGCCGGCGCCGGCAGGGTGGGAATGTCCTTGCCGGTCAGCAGCTCGCGCAGCGGACCTTCACCGATGGCCTGCGGCTGGGCGGCGGTCAGCTGCTGGTACAGCGGGTGGATGTCCTCACCGGCCACGCTGATCTTGGCGAACATGGGGAAGCTGACGTTGTAGGTCAGCTGGCAGAACTGCTGGATCTCGGCTTCACTGCCCGGCTCCTGGCCGAGGAAGTTGTTGGCCGGGAAACCCAGCACTTCCAGGCCCTGCGCCTGCTTGTCGGCGTACAGCGCCTGCAGGCCTTCGTACTGCTTGGTCAGGCCGCACTTGGAGGCCACGTTCACCAGCAGCAGTACCTTGCCGTTGTAGTCGGCCAGGGAAGACGGCTGGCCGTCGATGGTGGTGAGGGAAATGTCCTGGATCGGGGTGCTCACGCGGGTGCTCCGGCAATGGCGGGAAAGGTCTGCCAGCATAGCGCCGCGCGCGTGCTGCGCGCGCTCAATCCACGCAGATCGTGCCCTGTGCCTTGCCCGCTTCGATGCGCTGGCGGCAACCGAAGTTCTGGCTGACATCGCGCTGGCAGGTACCCGTGGCGACCACGCCTGCTTCGGTTTCGCCGGTGGCCAGGCACTGGCCGCTGCAGTCCTGCTTGCCGCTGCAGGTCTTGCCCGCATCGGCATAGGGAATCACGCACTGCACGCGCTGCAGCCGACCCAGCGGCTGCAGGGTGCCGCCGGCAGCGCGGCAGTCAACATCGCGCGCTTCCTGGTAGGCCTGGCTGGCTTCAGCGGTGTCGGCCGCGGCCGGCTGTGCCGCCGCATCGGTCGCTGGCGGGGTGCTGCTGCAGGCGGCCAGCAGCACGCCCAGGACAAGGCTGGCAAGGAAACGAAGGCGCATGGTTGGACCTGCTGGCGGTAATCGAGGCCGCCAGCATACGCACCACGCGGTGCAAACGGTGTGTCAGCCCTGCCCGGCGTCGTCGGCTTCGGGTGCTTCGTCTGCGGCCAGGCCATCGGGCAACAGCTGTCGGCTCTGTTCGGCCGGCAGCGATTCCACCTCGCGCAGCTTGCGCGCGATCGCCCGCGTGCGCACGCCGGTCTGGTCGATCTGCTTGCTGGCCTGGTCCAGCTTGGCCTTCACGTTGTCCAGCACATCACCGAACTTGCCGAACTCGGTCTTCACCGCGCCCAGCAGGCTCCACACCTCGCTGGAGCGCTTTTCGATGGCCAGGGTGCGGAAGCCCATCTGCAGACTGTTGAGCAGCGCGGTGACCGTGGTCGGCCCCGCCACCACCACGCGATGGTCGCGCTGCAGCAGGTCCACCAGCCCGGGGCGGCGGATCACTTCGGCGTACAGGCCTTCGGTGGGCAGGAACATCACCGCGAAATCGGTGGTGTGCGGCGGCACGATGTATTTCTCGCAGATGGACTTGGCCTGGATCTTCACCGCCCGTTCCAACTGTGCGCCCTGCACGCGCACCAGTTCGGCGTCGCCCTGCTCCTGTGCATCCAGCAGACGTTCGTAATCCTCGCGCGGGAACTTGGAATCGATCGGCAGCCACACCGGTGCATCGTCGGCGGCGCGGCCGGGCAGGCGCACCGCGATATCGACCATCTCGCCACTGTCCGGGCGCACCTTCACCGCGCGTGCGTACTGTTCCTGGATCAGGGTCTGTTCCAGGATGTTCTCCAGCTGCACTTCGCCCCAGCTGCCGCGCGTCTTCACGTTGGTCAGCACACGCTTCAGGTCGCCCACGCCGGTGGCCAGCTGCTGCATCTCGCCCAGGCCGCGCTGCACCTGTTCCAGGCGCTCGGACACCAGCTTGAACGACTGCCCCAGACGGGTTTCCAGCGTGGACTGCAGCTTCTCGTCCACCGTTACCCGCATCTGTTCCAGCTTCTGCGCGTTGTCGGTCTGCAGCGCGCGCAGCTGCTCTTCCAGGGTGGCGCGCATTTCAGCAATGCGCTGCTCGTTGCGCTGGGTCAGTTCCTGCAGGCGCAGGCCCAGGCTTTCGGTCAGCCGCTGCTGCGACTGCGCACCTTCTTCGCGGCCCTTGCGCGCATCGTCCACCAGGGTCTGGCGCAGCGCGCCCAACTGGGTATCGGTGCGCGTGGTCAGTTCCTGCAGCTGCTGGCCGAAGGCATGGATGCGCGCTTCCTGTTGCTGGCCGAACACCTCCAGCTGCGCGCGCAGCTCCTGCAGGCGCTGGCCGAGCAGCGCGCCGCTGCGCTGCTGACTGTCGGCCGCTTCGGCGCGCGCCTTGCGGGCGTCTTCGCCCAGCGCTTCGCGCAGCAGGTCCAGGCGCTGGTCGGTGCGGGTCGAGAGATCGGTCAGCGCGCGGGCGAAGCCATCGAGCTGTTCACGCAGTTCGCTGCGGCCACTGCGGGCCTCTTCGCGCACGGCCTGTTCCAGGCGGTCATGGGGGGGCCGGCGCAGCAGGGCGACCAGCTGCAGGACAAGGATGGCCAGCAGGAGGCTGCCAACGATGAGGAATTCAGTTTGCATGCCACCAGTGTAGGCTGGCCCCGTCTCAAACGCTGCGCCTGACCATGCTGGAACTGTACGGAAAGCCGTCGTCGATCAACGTGCGCAAGGTGCTGTGGCTGGCGGCCGTGCTGGGCCAGCCGCTGCGGCACCACATGGCCCCGGCGGCCGAGCTGCTGCGCGGGCTGAACCCCAACGCGCAGGTACCGGTGCTGCGCGAGGGCGACTTCGTGCTGTGGGAATCCAACAGCATCTGCCGCTACCTGGCCGCGCGTGCCGGGCGCGATGATCTGCTGCCGATGCAACCGCAGGCGCGGGCGCGGGTAGAGCAATGGATGGATTGGCAGGCCACCGATCTGAACACGGCGTGGCGCGCGGTGTTCATGGCCCGCGTGCGTGGTCATGCCGACTACCCGGACGATGCGCGGGCGGAGGCCAGCCTGGTGCAGTGGAACGGGCTGATGGCGATGCTGGATGCGCAGCTGGCGCAGCATGCCCACGTGGCCGGAGATGCCTTCACCCTGGCCGATATCGTGCTGGGGCTGTCGACCCAGCGCTGGCGATGCACACCGGGCAACAAGCCGGCGCTGGCCAACGTGGCCGCCTGGTTCGAGCGCCTGCGGCAGCAGCCAGGGTTTGCCGAGCACGTCGACAACGGAGTTGCCTGAGGGGGTGTTTTTGCAGGGCTTGCAGCCCTGCACCTGCCGTAGAGTCGAGCCATGCTCGACTGAAGCAACGTCAAGAGCTGGGTATCCGTGGCATGGCGGGGTGGGTCCGGTTGCGGGGGACGCCGTAAACCCCCAGTCCGGCCCAGCCGCTGGCGGCTGTGCGTTCGGGCGCTTGCGAAGCAGTGCTTCG
>NZ_JAAIUZ010000035.1:0-23988 GCF_010894375.1 Stenotrophomonas sp. B1-1
ATGCTCCAGCCCTGCCAGGTCGACAGCTGGGTGGAGTGGTGCGAGGACTACCGCCCGCTGGCTGCGCGCCCCTACGGCGATCGGGCGGTATGGATTGGCTACGATCCGGCCGAGTCCGGCGATAGCGCCGGCATCGTCGTCGTGGCCCCGCCGACCATTCCCGGTGGCACGTTCCGAGTGCTGGAGCGCCATCAGTTCAAGGGCATGGACTTCGCCGCTCAGGCCGCCTTCATCCACAAGATCATACTGCGCTACTGGGTCACCTATATCGGTATAGATGGCACCGGCATGGGCACCGGGGTGGCGCAGCTAGTGCGTCAGTTCTTCCCCGGCGTGACGGTGTTCAACTACTCACCCGAGGTGAAGACCCGCCTGGTGCTCAAGGCCTTTGATGTGATCAAGAACGAACGGCTGCAGTACGACGCCGGCTGGACGGACCTGACCCAATCGTTGATGGCCATCCAGAAAACACTGACCCCCAGCGGGCGCCAGGTGACCTACACCGCTGGCCGCTCGCGCACCACCGGCCATGCTGACTTGGCCTGGGCCCTCATGCACGCGTTGCAAAACGAGCCGCTCGAAGGCGTTATGGCCGCACGCGGCTCCATGGAGATTTTCTGATGAATGAAACGCCTGATCCCACCGCGCAGCTGCCCACGGGCGGGGTGGAGGTCTTCACCTTCGGCGAGCCCACCCCGGTGCTGGATTCGCGCGGGATCTATGACTACCTCGAATGCGGAAGGAATGGCCGCTTCTATGAGCCGCCCGTCGATCTGTCCGGGCTGTCGCGCACCACGCGCGCTAACCCGTACCTGCAGACCGGTCTGACGTTCAAGCGCAACATGCTGGTGCGCACCTTCAAGCCAAACAGGTTGCTTAGCCGAGAGGCGTTTGGGCAGCTGGCGCTGGACTATGTGACCTTTGGCACCGCTTACCTCGAACGTCGCCGGTCCCTGGCCGGTAAGGCGCACAGCCTGGCCGTGCCGTTGGCGCAGTACGTGCGCCGAGGGGTGGAGGAGGGCGAGTTCTTCCAGGTGCGCGCCGGCCAGGTCGAACACGAGTTCCCGCAGGGCGATGTGTTTCAGCTGCGAGAGCAATGCCCGGATCAGGAGATCTACGGACTGCCCGAATGGATGCCGGCGGTCCAGGCGGCGCTGCTGAACGAATCGGCCACCCTGTTTCGGCGCAAGTACTACAACAACGGATCGCACGCTGGGTTCATCCTGCACCTGACCGATCCTCAGACCGAGGCCGGGGATGTCGCTGCCTTGCGTGAGGCGTTGCGACAATCCCGTGGGCCAGGCAACTTCAAGAATCTGTTCGTCCATTCGCCCAACGGCAGCAAAGACGGCTTGAAGCTGATCCCGGTCAGCGAGGTGGCGGCCAAGGACGAATTCACCGGCATCAAGGAAGTCACCCGAGATGACATGCTGGCCTCGCTGCGCATCCCGCCGCAGTTGCTGGGTATCGTGCCGCAGAACAGTGGCGGGTTCGGGTCTATCCGCGAAGCGGCATTGGTATGGGCAGCAATGGAGCTGGCTCCGCTGCAGACGCGCATGACCGCGATCAACGAGTGGCTGGGCGTGGAGGCGATCCGCTTTGACGCCTTCGAGCTGGGAGCAGCAGCGGCATGAAGCAAACACGACAGAGCCTGCGCTGCGGCGCCTATGGGCGCCCGCTGGCCAAGGCGCAGGTGGCTCCAATCTACAGATGAAACGTCCCCGCTGAGGGGATATGAACCAAAATGAAGGGGGCAAAGCTATATGCCCCCGTTCTCTAGAAGCTAGAAGCTTGATCGGCAACTTGCCCGCTGGCTTACAACTGAAAATTTCATATATAAAGTCTGGGGGCGGAGATTGCGGCGGCCTTTTTTGCCAAAGCGATCTCGTACGCATTTGGAGACAGTTCCTCCCTATCCATCTCCGACCTAATCGCAGCTGTCCAAGTATGATCACTGCCCAGTTTTTCCGCTATGCCGGTGAGAATGTGGCGTTTCACTTCGACGGGAAGGTGGAATCCGATGCTGCCCTTGGAGTGATTAAAAGCCTCCACGTTCGAGTCGCTGTTGTTCGGAATCTCGTCAATCAGTTTGACATGACGACTGTTCAACGAGCGCGATGCGCCATACAACATGCTGACAGCGTCGTTAACGATGTTCCATTCAGCGCCGGATCGGCGGAGGCTTCGAACGTCGAGCATCGTGAAACCAACATAGTTGTCTGGATTATTGTCAGCAAGCTTTGCAACGAGTTGCATATGCGAAACGACGCCAGAGCCGCCTTGACCAGGATGTTCGATTAATCTCTGTGACCCGTCATGTATGGGGCCAGAATAAGCTTTTTGGCCCCACGAGGTATCAATCATGTCCAATCGATCCGGGGCCAGAGGGAATAGGTCAACCTGCCCACTCTTAATGTTCATCACCCCGGTAAACATGTTCCCGGGCACAGAGTGAGACAAATAGAAGTCGGATGTGCCACGATAGCTCTTGCCGTTGCTGGCTTCGATGCTGGGCCCCAGTGAGACTTTCGGGACCTCGAAGCTGATAACGGCCTGTTGCACCAAAGCGTCATCGTTTCGAGTGTCCACGACGTGATACACGTAGGAGCTATCCGAGCACGGAGATCCGAGATCGATTTGTGCAGCGGTAATAGTTGCTGCAGAACCTGTGTTGCCTGACGCTAGTGCGCGCATGAACGCCTTCGCCTGATCGAGAGAGAATTTTGATGGCGATGGTGGGGCAGCTGCACCCTGTGCTGGCGCATTTCGAACACTGGCAGGCCGCGCAGCGCTCGAGCTACTAGGTTGAGTGGAGGGCGATGATGTGGCCGGGGAGATTGCCGTTGGGGGCGAGACTGCGATCTTCATTTCATTGGGGCGTCTTCAGGGAGGGGCTGAATTACTCTGGCTCAGTGCGGGACGGGCTTGAAGTTCATGAGAGACCCCGCCGATGGCATGGCCAATCAATGGCTTCCGGAACTCGTCAGCAGCAGAACTTTTGACCTACGGCATTCGGCTCGAATTGTTCAGACCTTCCTTAGTTGAGGCGCATGGTACGCCGCCACGGCCTCGATGTGATTCGAAAACCTCCGAAATCTACGATGCCCCAACCACGACGAATCGTGCCGGAGCTCGTCCCGCTAGGGATGGTCCGAGCGGATCACTCGGAGCGCTGGATTCGTGAACTTCAGCCTTACGCGGGGCCGTGACGTGTCTAGGATGGAAGTCAGGGTTGCCGACCAGTGGGCGGTACTACCAACTGATTTCTTACAAATATTTTTGTATCTTTCCTGGGCAGCTCCCACGGGCTGCCTGAACGGATGCAGGCGGTTCATGCGGCGCTGATGAACGAAGTGGTCACCCCTGTTTCGGCGCAAGTATTGCAACAATGGATCGCATGCCGGGTTCATTCTGCACCTGACCGATCCTCAGACCGAGGCCGGTGATGTCGCCGCCTTGGGGGAGGTTTCGCCGGACAACTGCTAGTAGCTGGCTTCGATCTTGCCACGCAGGCTGCGGCCGTCGCGATCGAAGGCCGAGGCCGATTCAACCAGGACCGCGCCGCCGCGTTGCGCCAATCTTGTGGGCCAGGCAACTTCAAGAATCTGTTTGTGCGCTCGCCCAACGGCAGCAATGACTGCTTGAAGCTGATCCCGTCAGCGATGTGGCGGCCAAGGACGAATTCACGGGCATCAAGGCGGTCACCCGTGATGACATGCTGGCCTCGCTGCGCATCCCGCCACAGTTGCTGGGTATCGTGCCTCAGAACAGTGGCGGGTTTGGGTCTATCCGTGAACCGGCACTGGTATGGGCAGCAATGGAGTTAGCTTCGCTGCGGGCGCGCTTGATGGCCATTGATGAATGGTTGGGCGTGAAGGCGATCGGCTTCGAGCCGTTCGAGCTGGCGCCGGCGGCTTGACCTCTCGCAATAGAGCATTCGTCGCGGGCGAGGGGGCTCGCCTAGGCCCAGGCAGACTTCACCTGCGGCGATTGACGCTCATTCGGGCGATGGAAGCCGTGTCCCCTGAGGAAACTAAGTTCCGCCTGTTTCTTCCCAAGCGCGCCGCATCTGGGCAGCGGCCACTGCGGGTGCTATGCGGCCAATGCCGGTGGCCAGGCAGGGTCTAGCAAGGGCAAAGAATGTGCTCGTAGCTCTATTCATGCGCGACTTTCAGCGCGGCGCCTAACGCCATATAGGCCTTGCCCGACCGGGGCTGCCTTCTCCGACTATGTGATGCTCTTGCTGCCCTCTTCTTCTTGTTTCTCGAGGATCAGGGCAGCATGCACAAATCGGTGTAATTCTATTATCTGAATAGGTATCAGCATCGAGCGGAGGAATGATAGGAGGAAGAGGCCCGCAACCCCGCACACAACCCAGTAGGAAAGCTGTGGTTGACTCTCGCCCACTGCGAGGATGACAGCTGTACCGAGGAGGCTAGCAATGTGATTGATTAGGGTGATCCATTGTGAAAAAAGCAAATGGTTGCTCTTCCTAGTGAATTTCTCCATCTGAACGGAATTAAGGCTTTTGGCTGCTTCCACCTTTCCCGTAAAAAGCATGGTCGTAATCATGAAGCCAGTTACAATGGTCAGGAGTGTAGTGGCCATTTTCCACCCGTCCACGGAGGCGCTGCTCATGACGCCAGCACGCTGGAAAAGGTGGCCAACAACCGCTCCTGCGATGAAGATTGCACCATAGAAGCATGAGTAGCGAACCCAGACACCCGGCGACGGCGCGGCCTCAGTCGCAGCGATCTTGATCGTTCTGACTGCTGCGAGCAGGTCGTCAGGCAAGAGCTTATCGAAGAGAGGCATGGCGAGTCGCCCGATGTGCATGGTCATTAGAGAAACACACCCTTTGAGTCTATCAGCCGCGCCGTAACGTCAGGTGCGGTAGCAAGCTCATTGAGATATTTCAGCATCTCCGTCTCAATTTCTGTGACCGCAGGTACCCCTGGCCGAACTTCTTGAATCGCAACCTGAATCTTTTCACGGTAGCTGTCCAAATCCGCGAGCCCGGTCTTATCGTTGAAGGTGACAGAGATGCCGGATAGCCCGGTGCCGCCTTCGCTTTCGTCTACCCACTCAAGCACGGTGTCAACGTCAAGCTCGCCATTCTTCTCTGCCTCGATCGATGCAGTGATCTGCTTGAACTTGTTCACGCCAGCGTTGGTGAACATCGACTCTAGCACTGCGCCGAACGAATTTGGCTCCGGATTGAAGTCTCCCCTGACTCGTGCCGTGACGCTTTTTACACCCCGATGAAGCTTGGCGAGCGCTTTAAAGTTACGAGCGGGTACATCCTCCGCAACGAGTCTTGGGTAGGTCTTAATCGCGTGTCTGCGGATGAGCTGGCGAATCGCTGTCAGGATGATCTGAAGGGACCCATATACCCGAGCGTTCTCCATGATTAGGCTCTCGCCATAGACCAAGCACGCGACACGGTCCACGATCTCGATAGGGTCGCCGTCCTCTGTCTTGATCTGTTCTGCCTTGATATCTGCACTCGCGGCCGTGAAGTCTTGCACGACTTGGTCGGGGGTTTTCCCCGCCGTGTAGATAAAGGCATGGAACAGCAGGCTGTCGCCTGTCTTCTTTGACGGCTCCAGAAAGACACATGTCTTGCCCGGCGTAACGTCTGCAACCTGAGGGCAGTGTCTGTCGCCGACCGTTTTTGCGGCCTCTAGAGCCTTGCGCAAATGCTTGTGTACTTCAAGCGGCGCGATTGCCGGGTAGCGGTCGCCATCGATAGCGACGAGCTTCTTCAACTGAAGACTTCTGAGGATGGTGCCCATTCCTTTCCTTGAAATGCTTTCGGATTCGCCTGCAGCGCCACTCGGGCGTAGCCGGGCCGATTGTAGCTGCGCTTCCGTGCAAAGGGGACTTCGTCGCTCCATTGGGGGGACCGTGGTCTGGAGCGCAGGGCACCGCGCTGCGCGATACATACGCTTCTCTACCCAAAAGTTCGGAGTCTCTTAGGCACTCTGCGTGCGCACTCGTCTCCCCGCCACGCCTGCCCGCTTCATACCCCTCTTTTTCTGCACGCCTGCAACAGCGGCTCAGAGCCCGCCACTGCTGCGTCTACGGGGCGTTACGGGGAGCCTCCCAGCCCTGCGGATTTCTGCACGCAAGGGGCCTCCTGGCGGGAAACGCACGGGCTTGGGGTCGAGCGAGCGATGGGCAGAATTCTTTGGAGTCCCTCGGGGATCGAGTAATCAGTAATCCGGGCCGAATTAGAGGCCTAAGCCATTGATTTTAAATTGTATTTATATGTAACTTTTCTGTAATCATCTCGGGGTCCTCTTGTAATGTCATTGATTCTTAAGGACTTTTTTCTAACGGGTGATTACATGGTCAATGTGTAATCTGATTACAAAGAGATTACTCGATTATTACATCTAAGACTCTAAGGTAAGTTATTGAAAATAATAGTAAAACTAGCGTTCTCGCGAGGCTGATTACGGGAATTACTAGATTCCCGAGGGTCGCCAAAAAATTCCATCTATAGGGGATGAAAGGCCGTTTGTGTGATGCATGGCTCACTTACGCCGCTTCTGCTCGCCTGACTAAGTGCGCCAGGACCTCGCCAGCCGATTAGCTGTTGGCCGGGCCACTTGCTAAAAGTAGCGGAGCGCAGCTAATTCACGCCGCTTTCCAGTGGATGCTAGCCAGGCCGAACGACGCCCGTAGTTGCACCGGACCTACCGTCGACTTCGCACAGAGTTCCCACAGATGCCTCGAAGTGCTTGTGGCACAAGCGATTCAGACTCCTGTTTCCGGCGTCAGGAATGGCTGGGAGAGGTGCGGCCATCCTGGCCGAGCACAAGGCGGGGAAGATTAACGGAATTGATCAAAAAGGAAGTGGAGTCGGACCATCCACGACTCCATTACGCCAGTTTCGTTGAAACCCTTGCGCTACAAGGGGATGTGGTGCCGGTGAAAGGACTCGAACCTTCATGGGGTTACCCCCGGCTGATTTTGAGTCAGCTGCGTATACCATTCCGCCACACCGGCAGCAGCGGGCTAGTGTAACCGAGCCCGACGGCTGTTCATAGAGGGCGCCGGAAACTGAGACGATCCCCCCGTAATTTGTCGGTAACGGCACTGTGATGGCTATACTGCACCGGCTTAACACGTGCCGGAGCAAGAGCCCATGTCAGCGTTGCAGGACCTTCGGGTGCTGGTGGTCGAGAACGACGAAATGAGCGCCTCGCTGCTGCAGATGCAGTTGGAACAGTTCGGCGCCGAAGTGATCGGTGTGGCCGCTTCGGTGGCCGATGCGCTGCGTCTGCTGGCCGCCCAACGCCCGGACGTGGTGCTGCTGGATTACCGCCTGGCCCGCAACGAAACCAGCGAACCGGTGGCGACGGCCCTGGTCGAGGCAGGCGTACCGTTCGTGCTGGCCACCGGCATGAGTGCTGCGCAGTTGCCGGCCGCGATGGGCGCCGGCGTGCTGCTGGTCAAGCCTTACCTGTCCATCGATCTGTGTACCGCGCTGCAGCGTGCGGTGGGGCGATCCAGTCAGGCGGCCTCTTCGTACACGTAGTGGATGTCCTCGCGGTCGTCCAGGATCGCGTACTGCAGCCCCAGCTGGTCCGGATCCGGATTCAGCCAATCATCCAGATGTTCGGCCCGGATCGGCACCACGCCGCGGTCGTGGCCGGCGGCTGCCACGTCGGTCGGCGGCGCATCGGTAATGGTGGCAAACGATAGCAGGCGGCCTTCGGGCCCTTCCCATTCCGCCCACAGGCAGGCCAGCAGCAGGTCGCGCGGCGGGTCGGGGCGGAATTCCAGGATCACGTCCTGTTCCTTCTCGTCGCTGCACAGCTGTCGCCCGGCGATGGCATGGCGCGGTACGTGCTCGTAGAACGCGCGCACCATCACCACCCCGTGGCGAAGGCCGAAGGCGCCGCGCCAGTAGCCCTCCAGGCTGTCGCGTCGCGCGTTGTAGGTACCCGGATAGAGCACGTCGTTGCGCGCCGGTTTGTCCGGAAGGCGGCATTGATAGCGCATCGGCTTGATCACCCGCTGGCCGTTCTCGCTGACCATGACCGGCGCGTAGGTGCCGGGGAAGATGCGGTTGTCGCGCGGCAGCAGCTGCACGCGGTGCAGATCGTCCAGGCGCGCCTGCGCACGCTCGATGCGGTTGCCGGCCACGCGCAGGTCGTTGCGGGCCTTCTGCGTGGGACGGGTGGCCAGCGTGGCGGCGGCAATGTCGCGGCGCTCGCTCTGTTTCACCAGCTCGGCCCGCAGCGCCTGCTGTTCTTCGGCGTGCCATTGCTGGATCTTTGCCACGATGTCGCGGCCCTGCTCAGTGCGCGCGCCAGCAAAGCCATCGTCCATGGCCTTGGGGGTCTTGGGTCGCTTCTTGCCGGGATCGTGCGCGTACAGTTCGGCAAATTCCTCCAGCGACAGCACGGCGCCGTATTCACGGACAAGCTTGGCGTAGTCGGCGCGGATCAGGGCGGAATAGCACATGCGGGCGTGGCCGGTGGAGGTCGCAGCGGCTGCGACGGGAGTGCGGCAGGATAGCCGGACAATCCGGGAGAACGTGTATGAATGCTGCAAGCAACTGCCAGTTCCGCGACGCGGTGCCCACGGTGGAAGACTACTGCCAACTGCGGGCCCTGGCTGGGTTGAGTGCCAAGACGCGTGAGGCCGCCGAGCGTGCGCTGCCCAATACGGTGTTCGGGGTGTGCGCCTACCAGGGCAGTGAACTGGTGGCGATGGGCCGGATCATTGGTGATGGCGGCTGCCATCTGCAGGTGTGCGACATCGCGGTTCTGCCGCGGCTGCAGGGGCAGGGGCTGGGCAAGCAGGTGATGGCGCGGCTGGATGACTGGATGCGGGCCAATCTGCCGCCATCGGCATACGTGAGCCTGCTTGCCGATGGCGAGGCGCACCGCCTGTACGCGCAGTTCGGGTTCGCACCCACCGCGCCGGCATCGATCGGCATGTACCGGCGGTTTTGAGTTCAAGGCGGTGAGGCACTTGCCAGGATCGCAGGCGAAAAAAAACCCGGCCGAAGCCGGGTTTTTCAAAGAATTGGCGTCCCCACGGGGATTCGAACCCCGGTCGCCACCGTGAAAGGGTGATGTCCTAGGCCTCTAGACGATGGGGACGCACGAAAAACTTCAAGTTGTAGAACCTTCGACGGCCTAATGTCGAAAGTGGTGGAGCCAAGCGGGATCGAACCGCTGACCTCCTGCATGCCATGCAGGCGCTCTCCCAGCTGAGCTATGGCCCCAATGAAACCGCGGATGATCTGCCGGGAGCAGAGTCCGTTTTGAAACTGGCGTCCCCACGGGGATTCGAACCCCGGTCGCCACCGTGAAAGGGTGATGTCCTAGGCCTCTAGACGATGGGGACGCACGAAAAACTTCAAGTTGTAGAACCTTCGACGGCCTAATGTCGAAAGTGGTGGAGCCAAGCGGGATCGAACCGCTGACCTCCTGCATGCCATGCAGGCGCTCTCCCAGCTGAGCTATGGCCCCGTGTTACCGAGCCGCCTATCTTACCAACGTATTCACCTTTGTGGAAGCTTTTTTTTCGCTTTCTTCGTCGGGTTCCGCCAGGCCACGAGGGCAGGGGATCCACAACGCCACAACCTGAACGCCGGTGGGCGGTGAACAAAAAAGACCCGGTTATCGGCCGGGTCCTCGTTGTTCATGATGAGTTGGCGTCCCCACGGGGATTCGAACCCCGGTCGCCACCGTGAAAGGGTGATGTCCTAGGCCTCTAGACGATGGGGACGCACGAAAAACTTCAAGTTGTAGAACCTTCGACGGCCTAATGTCGAAAGTGGTGGAGCCAAGCGGGATCGAACCGCTGACCTCCTGCATGCCATGCAGGCGCTCTCCCAGCTGAGCTATGGCCCCACGTCGCTGAGGAGCGAAATAATAGCTGTGCCCCCGGGGGTTGGCAAGCATTTGTTGCACTTTTCTTCACGTCGTTTGCGACGCCCGTGTCAGCCACCCGGCAGACGCTGTGCGCGCAGGCGCAGCGCGTTGCTGATCACCGAAACCGAACTCAGGCTCATCGCCACCGCAGCCAGCATTGGCGACAGCGAAATGCCCCAGGGCACCAGCACGCCGGCGGCCACCGGAATGCCCAGGCCGTTGTAGAGGAAGGCGAAGCCCAGGTTCTGCCGCATGTTGCGCACGGTTGCACGCGACAACTGGCGCGCACGCAGGATGCCGCGCAGATCGCCTTTCACCAGCGTGACCTGTGCACTGGACATGGCCACATCGGTGCCGGTGCCCATGGCAATGCCGACGGCGGCGCTGGCCAGGGCAGGCGCGTCGTTGATGCCATCGCCGGCCATCGCCACCGTGCGGCCCTGCGCCTGCAGCTGCTCCACCAGTGCGGCCTTGTCAGCCGGGCGCGTTTCGCCGTGTACCTCGTCCAGGCCCAGCGTGCTGGCCACGGCCTGTGCGGTCAGCAGGCCATCGCCGGTGGCCATGATGATGCGCAGGCCATCCTGGCGCAGCGCCGCGATCGCTTCGGCCGTGGTGGGCTTGATCGGATCGGCCACCGACAGCAGGCCGGCCAGCTGCCCGTCCGCCGCCAGATACATCACGCTGGCACCGCGCCGGCGCAGGGCGTCGGCGGTGTCCTGCAGCGGCGTCACGTCGATGCCGTGTTCGTCCATCAGGGCGGTGTTGCCCAGCCACAGCTGGCGCCCCTCCACGCGTCCGACGACACCGAGCCCGGTGATCGAATCAAAGTCCTGCACGGGCAGCAGTGCCATCGTGCGCAGGCGTGCTTCGGCCACGATGGCCGCGGCCAGCGGATGTTCGCTGCCCTGGTCCAGGCTGGCGGCCCAGTGCAGCACCTGGTCGGGCGCATGGCCGTCGGTGGCATGCACCGTATCGAACGCCGGGCGACCTTCGGTAAGCGTGCCGGTCTTGTCCACCACCAGCGTATCGACCTTCACCAGTGCTTCGATGGCCTCGGCGTCGCGGAACAGCACGCCGTGCTGCGCAGCGCGACCGGTGGCCACCATGATCGACATCGGTGTGGCCAGGCCCAGCGCACAGGGGCAGGCAATGATCAGCACCGCCACCGCACTCAGCACGCCATGGGTCCACGACGGTTCCGGGCCAAACAGACCCCAGCCGAACAGCGTCAACACGGCCACCGCCAGCACCGCCAGCACGAACCAATAGGCAACCTTGTCTGCCATGCGCTGCATCGGCGCGCGCGAGCGCTGTGCCTGCGCCACCAGCTGCACGATCTGCGCCAGCATGCTGTCATCGCCCACACGCTCGGCCTCGATCACCAGCGCGCCCGAGCCGTTCAACGTAGCGCCAATCACACTGTCGCCCGCCTGCTTGCTGACGGGCACCGGTTCGCCGGTCAGCATCGATTCGTCCAGCGTGGAACGACCTTCCAGCACGCGGCCATCCACCGGCACCTTCTCGCCTGGGCGAACGCGCAGGCGGTCGCCAGCCTTCACAGCGCTCAATTCCACGTCGTGTTCGCTGCCATCGGCGTCGATGCGCCGCGCGGTCTTCGGTGCCAGCCCCAGCAGCGCCTTGATCGCCGCCGAGGTGCGGGCACGGGCACGCAGTTCCATCAACTGGCCCAGCAGGGTGAGCGAAATGATCGCTGCCGCCGCTTCGAAGTACACGCCCACGTGCCCATGCTGCTGGAACGAGGGCGGGAACAGGCCCGGGGCCACGGTGGCGACGACGCTGTAGCCGTAGGCGGCGATCACGCCAGTGCCGATCAGGGTCCACATGTTCGGGCTGCGGTTGCGGATCGACTGCGCCCAGCGCTGCAGGAACGGCCAACCGGCCCACAGCACCACCGGCGTGGCCAGCGCGCCTTCGATCCCTACCCGCACGGTGGGCGACACCGCGTGCAGCAGGGGGGTCATCGCCAGCATCGCCAGCGCCATCGTGGCCACGCTCAGCGGCAACGACACCCAGAAGCGGCGGCGGAAGTCGGTCAGCTCCGGGTTCTCGCCGTCGTCCAGGCTGGGCATCATTGGTTCCAGCGCCATGCCACAGATCGGGCAGGTACCGGGGCCTTCCTGCACGATTTCCGGATCCATCGGGCAGGTGTACAGCGTGCCCGCCGGCACGGGGGGCGCGACATGCGAAGCCGGGTCCAGATAGCGCTGCGGATCGGCCAGGAACTTCTGCCGGCAGCCGCCGCTGCAGAAGTGGTAGGCCGTGCCCTGGTGCTGGGCGTGGTGTGGGGTGGTGGCCGGGTCGACGTCCATGCCGCAGACCAGGTCCTTCACCGTGTTGGCGGTCTTCTTCGAGCCGCCGCAGCAACTGGCCTTGGCCGCGGGCGCGTTGTGGTCGTGCGCGGGGCCGGTATGCGTGCTGTTCATGCGTTGTCCTCGGTCAGCGCGGCCAGGATCGGGCACTGTTCAAGCGCGCCGTGGCCCGGGCAGGCATCCACCAGCTGTGACAGCGCCGCCTGCATGCGTTGCAGTTCGACCATGCGCTGTTCGATATCGGCCAGCCGCGCCCGTGCGGTATCGCGCACGCTGCCCATGTCCTGCGCATGGCGGTCGCTCAGGGCCAGCAGCTCGGCGACTTCTTCCAGGCTGAACCCCAGCGCCTTGGCGCGGCGGATGAAGCGCAGCCGGCGAAGGTCCTGCTGGCCGAAGATGCGATAGCCGCCGGCCGACCGCGCTGCGGTGGGCAGCAGGTGCTGCCGCTCGTAATAGCGGACGGTGTCGATCGGCACGCCTGCTTCGCGTGCCAGTTGCCCGATGTTCATGGCGCACTCCCGTGGAATCTGCAGCCATTGTGAACCCTTGAGTCTGGTCCAGAGTCAAGGGTTGTGAACGGAAGCCGCTCGTTCAGGGATATTTGCAACTTTCTTCATAGCCCCCGCTCCGGGGCGGTTCCTACCCTTCGTCTGCACCGGCCGCTGGATGGCCTGAACGAACGGAGGAAGGGCTGTGGACGCACTCAATAGCGAAGGATTCGTGGAGGTTGCAGTGGTGGAGTACCCGGGCGGTGACCCCTCGGCGGCGTCGGTCCTGGCGGAGATGGCGCATGTTGCCAATCGCCTGGCCCAGCAGAAGAAGCGCCCCTTCCCGCGGGTGCTGATCACGCGGTGGATCGTGCCGGCCAGCAACAGCGGTGTGCATCGGCTGGCGGGTGCGGACATGCTGGATGCGGCCATTCCTGCGGTCATCGCCTTGCCGACCCTGGTCAGCCCCGGGGCCGCGCTGCGTACCGAAGATGTGCTGCTGGACTGGCTGCGGGCACATTACGACGGTGGCAGCCTGCTGGCGGCCGCCGGCGATGGCGTGGGCGTGCTGGCCCGTGCCGGGCTGCTGGCCGGGCGCACGGTGTCCGGTCCGGACCTGAGCCGCTACCCCGGCCTGCAGGGTCAGCCGTCCAGCTGGGCGCCCAGTGAGCGCGCGCTGGTGGACGATGGCGATGTGTTGACGGTGGGCGGCAGCCAGGCCTGGCGTTTCATGGGGCTGCGCCTGCTGTACCGGCTGCATGGGCAGGGCGTGGCCAGCGAGGTGGCCGCACAGCTGGGCATCAGCGTGCCGGTGGCGATCCAGCAGGATCTGGAACGCTTCAGTGCGAACTTCGCCCATGGCGACCGCGATGTGCTGAAGGCGCAACGCTGGCTGCACACCACCGCAGCGCGGGGCGCAACGCTCACCAGCATCTGTGAAATGTCCGGGCTGGAGCCGCGCACCCTGCAGCGCCGCTTCCTGAAGGCCACCGGCCTGCGTCCCATCGAATATTGCCAGCGGCTGCGCATTGCCAAGGCGCAGGCCATGTTGCAACAGGGTGCCAGCATCGATGAGGTCGCCTGGGGCGTGGGCTATGCCGACCAGAGCGCGTTCCGCCGCCTGTTCCTGCGCATCATCGGGATGACACCGGCCAACTATCGGCGCCACGTCAGCTGCAACAAGCAGCGCGAGCGTGCCGCGGTGGCTGCGGCTACGGCCACCGTGCGCGGGCTGCGGCCATCGCCGGAACTGCAGATGCGGCGCGATGCCGCCTGACCCGTAGCCCGGCCGCCCCTTGCCTTTGCAGCGGGCGGCTTTGAACATGCAGTGTGCTGTGACAGATTGAGTGGCGTATGTCGAGTGTAGGGCCGGTGCCGATGCCGGTGATTCTGATCATGCTGGCCTTGTTGGCAGCGATGGGCCTGGCCCGGTTGTGGCCGCGCGCCACGGCCGGCGATGCAGCGCCATCGCCGGCCAGCGTGGTGCTGGACATGCTGCTGTTGGGCCTGCTCTGCGGGCGCTTGGCGTTCGTCGCGTTGAACTTCGAGCTGTATCGGCCGTCACCGTGGTCGGTGCTGCAGATTGTCGATGGCGGCTACTCGGTCCCCGTGGCGCTGCTGTCAGGCGCTGGCTGGGGGCTGTGGGCACTGCGCCGGCATCCGCGCCTGCGCCTGCCTGTGTTCAGCAGTGCGGCCCTGGGTGTGTTGTTGTGGGCGGGCGGCGGCATCGCGCTGTCGCAGTGGCAGGCCGCACACATGCCGCTGCCAGCGGTGCAGACGGTGGATCTGCACGGGCAACCACAGGCGCTGCAGCAGTTCCAGGGGCGCCCGCTGGTGCTGAACCTGTGGGCGACCTGGTGCGGCCCGTGCCGGCGCGAGATGCCGGTCCTGGCCCAGGCGCAGCAGGCGCATCCACAGATCCAGTTCGCCTTCGTCAACCAGGGCGAAACCACCGGGGATGTGCAGGCATTCCTGTCCGCCAATGGTCTGGCGCTGGACAACGTGCTGCTGGATGAAGCGTCCGAGGCGTCCACGGTGCTGGGGGTGAAGGCGTACCCGTCCACGCTGTTCTTCGATGCGCAGGGGCGCCTGCAGGAGCTGCACCTGGGTGAACTGACCGCCGCCGGCCTTGAACACAAACTGCGCCAGCTGCGGTAGCCTGCCCCGGCATTTCATTTCGGAGTTTCCATGCTGTCCATTTCCCCGCGCGTTGCGCACAAGGCCCTGATCCTGCCGGCACTGCTGGCGCTGGCTGCCTGCAGCCAGGCGCAGACCCCGCAGGGCAAGGCGGAAGCCCAGCCGGCAGCCGCCGCAGCCAAGGGCGATCGCCCGGCGGTGCTGCAGGGCATCGAGAAGCACGGCTTCCAGGTCGTGGCCGAGTTCGATGCGCCCGGTGGCCTGCGTGGCTTTGCCGGCGTGGTCAACGGCCAGCAGCCGGCGGCCGCTTACGTGACGGCCGATGGAAAGAACGTGCTGGTCGGCAGCCTGTTCGACGCGCAGGGCAATGAAGTGGCCGCCGACAAGGTGGAAAAGCTGGTGGCCGGCCCGATGTCCGAACGCATCTGGAAGGATCTGGAAGGCAGCGCCTGGGTGCGCGATGGCAAGGCCGACGCGCCGCGCGTGGTGTACACCTTCAGTGATGCCAACTGCCCGTACTGCCACAAGTTCTGGGAAGCGGCACGGCCGTGGGTGGATACCGGCAAGGTGCAGTTGCGCCACGTGCTGGTGGGCGTGATCCGTGAGGACAGCCCGGCCAAGGCCGCCGCCATCCTGTCCGCGCGTGACCCCAGCGCCGCACTGCTGCAGAACGAACACCAGTTCGAGCAGGGCGGCATCAAGCCGGTGGCCACGATCAGCCCCGAACTGGCCGGCAAGCTCAATGCCAACCAGGAACTGATGATCAAGCTGGGCTTCCAGGGCACGCCGGGCATCCTGTTCCAGGATGCGCAGGGCCAGGTGCAGCGTCGCTCGGGCATGCCGCAGGGTACCGATCTGCAGACGGTGCTGGGCCCGCGCTGACGGCGCCGGGACGTGTGCCGACGCGGTTCGGCACACGTCGGTAGTGCTGTCGCATTCTGCGACATGGCGGCTGTGCGGATGGCGCAGTCGCCTTGCCGGTGTCACCGATGAAGCGTGACCTGGTTCAATAGTTCTGCCTTGATTGTGATCAAGGCCAAAAGCGACACGCTGGCTACGCTGGTGTGCATGAAACCCCGCACGGCAGCGCATTTCGCACCCCTTGGCACGTGGCTGAATCCGCAGCGGCACGGCGTGCCGTTCACGACACTCTCACTTCGCGCTTGTTACCCAGACCGCTGCGACCGCCACCTCTCCGGCAGCGTGGCCGCAGCGGCGAAGACGTCGACAGCCGCAGGGCAGTGTCATCGTCCTGTTGCCTGCGATGGGCAGGCTGTCAGCGCTCGCCAACGCAGTACCTGCATTTCCAGTAGCGGTGGGGTGCCCACCTGGCTGCGCGCATGCGCACGCCGGAAGCGCCCCGCGATCGTTCGTTTGGGGAGAATGCAATGCGCGTTGCGGTTTTGAGTGTGGCGTGTGCGGCGGTGCTGGCAGCAGCACCTGCCCAGGCACAGGAAGGTGCACCCGATGATGCACAGGCGCTGCGGCGCGAAATTGAAGGCATGCGGCAGACGCTGGAGCGCCTGCAGCAGCGTCTGGACCGGCTGGAGCAGCGCGATAGCAGTGCGCCGGTTGCGGCAACGCCGTCGGCACCGTTGCCCAGGCCGGAGCCGGCCACGCCAGCGCTGGCAGGCACCGCGGCAGGACTGCACGCCACCCAGGTGCCAGGGGTCGCGCAACCCGTGCTGCCCCAGCGTGATTCGGTATCCGACCCCTCCACCGCGGCTTCGCGCCCGGACAGTGCGGCCGGCCCCACCGATCCTGACCTGAAGGGCTTCTTCGCCATCCCCGGTACCGACACGGTGATCCGCATCGGCGGCTACGCCAAACTGGATGCGATTGCCGATTCGCGGGCAGCCGGCGACGAAGACCAGTTCATTCCCTCGTCGATGCCCGTCGGCGGCAGCCACCGCGATGTGTCCAACTTCAACCTGCATGCCAAGCAGACCCGCTTCAGTTTCGAGGCACGCCGGCCGACCACCCACGGCAACCTGCGCTTCTACCTGGAAAACGACTTCTTCGGCAGCAGCGACGGCTATCAGTTCCGGTTGCGCCATGCCTACGGGCAGTTGGGCAACACCTATGCCGGCTACGGCTATTCCAGCTTCATGGATGCCGACAGCCTGCCCGACACGCTGGACTTCGCCGGCCCGGGTGGCGCGGGCTACCTGCTGGTGGCCGGCATCCACCATAGTTTTGCGCTGGGCAAGGGCACCACGCTGACACTGGCCGCCGAAGACCCGGATACCGAGCTGGCCGGGGCCAGCGACAGCGTGATTGCTGCCAACCGGCTGCCGGATGTGACCGTGGCCGCGCGCGTGGAGCGCGACTGGGGCCACCTGCAGTTGGGGGCGGTGGCGCGCAGCCTGGCCTACGACGGTGAGGGCGAGCGCGACCGGCGCATGGCCGGCGGCCTGCAGCTGAGTGGTTCGGCGGCGGTGGGCGAGCGTGACCTGCTGCTGTTTGGCGCTTTGGGCGGGCGCGGCTTGAGCCGCTACACCGCCGATCTGACCGGTTCCGGCCTGGACGCGGTGGTGGATGCCGACGGGCGCCTGCGCGCGCTGGACGTGCACGGCGGCTTCGTCGGCTACACCCATTACTGGTCCGAACTGTGGCGTTCGAACCTGATCTACGGACAGCTGACGCTGGAGCGCAACGCGGCGCTGCCGGCCGACGCCTTCCGTGAGAGCCGCTACGGCGTGTTCAACCTGATCTGGAGCCCGGCCCCGTCGTGGACGATGGGCATGGAGCTGCTGTACGGCCGCCTGGAACAACAGAGCGGCGCGCGCGGCGACACGGTCCGGGTGCAGGGCAGCCTGCAATACAACTTCATCAAGTAGACGCCAGCGGCAGTACGCCCGCGTTTTCCGTCCCCATGCCCGGTGCTGCCGGGCCCGTGCCAGGTGCAGGAGAGTGTCATGGCAGAAACAAAGAAGATCGGGGTGGTCGGTGCCACCTTCCTCGTGGCCGGCAACATGATGGGTTCAGGGGTGTTCCTGTTGCCATCGAGCCTGGCCAAGATCGGTACCGCCTCGATCTGGGGCTGGTTGATCACCACCGCCGGGGCGCTGCTGCTGGCGTTCGTGTTCGCCAAGCTGGGCAAGCTGGCGCCCAAGGCCGGCGGCCCGTATGCCTATGCGCGTGACTGGTTCGGGCCGTACATGGGCTTCCAGACCAACACCATCTACTGGTTCGCCAACTGGATCGGAAACGTGGCCATCCCGATCGCGGCGGTGGGCTATTTCAGTTACTTCTTCCCGATCCTGTCAGAGCCGCTGGTGCGCTGCATCGCCGTGCTGGTACTGGTCTGGGCACTGAGTTTCGCCAACGTGATCGGGCCGGCCTTCGTGACCAAGGTGCAGACGGTCACCACCAGTTTCGCGCTGGTGCCGATCCTTGGCATCGCCATCTTCGGCTGGTTCTTCTTCGATGCGGACATCTTCAAGGGTGCCTACAACGTTTCGGGTGAATCGAACTTCGGCGCCATTTCCAGTGCCGCCGCACTGACCCTGTGGGCGTTCATCGGCGTGGAATCGGCGTCGGTGACCGCTGGCGTGGTGGAAAACCCGGAAAAGAACGTGGCCCGCGCCACCCTGGCCGGCGTGTTCCTGGCGGCGGTGGCCTACATCGCCAGTTCGTCGGTGATCATGGGCATGGTGCCCAATGCCGAACTGCAGACCTCCGATGCGCCGTTCGCGCTGGCCGCCGCCAAGGCGGTGGGCGGCTGGGGTGGTGGCCTGGTCAGCCTGTGTGCCTTCATCGGTGCGGCCGGTTCGCTGGGTGGCTGGATCCTGCTGACCGCGCAGAGCGCCAAGGCGGCGTCCGACGATGGCCTGTTCCCGAGCATCTTCAGCAAGACCAACAAGGACGACGTGCCGGTGAAGGGAGTGCTGATCGTGGCGGTGCTGATGACCCTCGCGGTGCTGGTCACCTCCACCTCGGAAACCGCGTCGGCACAGTTCGATGTGATCACCTCGGCGGCGGTGGTGTTGACCCTGCTGCCGTACATCTATTCCTGCGTGGCCTGCTATTTCGTGGTGGAACGCTCGCACACCATCGTCCACACCGGTGCGTTCTGGGCACTGACCAGCCTGACGGTGGTGTATTGCCTGTGGGCGATCTACGGCTCGTCGGGAACGATCGTGCAGTACGCCTTCCTGTTCGTGCTGTTCATCACCGTGTTCTATCCCTTCTTCAGCGAGGAGCGTCGCCAGCAGCGGCAGCGCACCCGTGAGGCGGCCGCGTTGTCCGGCGGCGCCCAGCGTTCCTGAATTCGACAAGGAGAATCAACGTGTACTTCAAGTCCCTGGATTACCCGGTCATCGTCATTGATGGCGACTACGATTCGCCGCGCATCGGCGGCATCCTGATCCGCGCGCTGGTGGAAGAGCTGCGTGGCAACGGCCAGCGCGTGCTGTGCGGCCTGAACCTGGACGATGCGCGCGCCGGTGCCCGTACCTACGTGGCGGCGTCGGCGGTGCTGATCTCGATCGATGGCAGCGAAGAGGGCGAGGGCGAGTTCCAGCGCCTGGCCGCCTTCCTGCGCGAACAGAGCGCGCGCCGGGCCAACCTGCCGGTGTTCCTGTACGGCGAGCGGCGCACCATCGAGAAGGTGCCCAGCAAGCTGCTCAAGTACATCCACGGTTTCATCTTCCTGTTCGAGGACACCAAGAACTTCGTCGCCCGCCAGGTGATGCGTGCGGCCGAAGATTACATGCAGAACCTGCTGCCGCCGTTCTTCAAGGCGTTGATCCACCACGCGGCCGAATCCAACTATTCCTGGCATACCCCGGGCCATGCCGGTGGCGTGGCGTTCACCAAATCGCCGGTGGGCCGTGCGTTCCACCAGTTCTACGGCGAGAACACCCTGCGCAGCGATCTGTCGATCTCGGTGCCGGAACTGGGTTCGCTGCTGGACCACACCGGCCCGATCAAGGACGCCGAGGACGAAGCCGCGCGCAATTTCGGCGCCGACCACACCTTCTTCGTCACCAACGGCACCTCCACCGCCAACAAGATCGTCTGGCACGGCACGGTGGCGCGCGGTGACGTGGTGTTCGTGGACCGCAACTGCCACAAATCGCTGCTGCATGCACTGATCATGACCGGCGGCGTACCGGTGTACTTCACCCCCAGCCGCAACGCGCACGGCATCATCGGGCCGATCAGCCTGGACCAGTTCACCCCCGAGGCGCTGCAGCAGCGCATTGCCGACAACCCGCTGGCCAGCCAGGCCTACCAGGCCGGGTCGAAGCCGCGCATCGCGGTGGTCACCAATTCCACCTACGACGGCCTGTGCTACAACGCCGAAAAGATTGCCGAAGAGATCGGCAGCGCGGTGGACTTCCTGCATTTCGATGAAGCCTGGTATGCCTACGCGGCATTCCATCCGTTCTACGAAAATCATTACGGCATGGCCAAGGGCAAGCCGCGCGAGCAGGACGCGATCATCTTCACCACGCATTCCACCCACAAGCTGCTGGCCGCGTTCTCGCAGGCGTCGATGATCCACGTGCGCAACTCGGCCAGCCGCGACCTGGATGCCGAGCGCTTCAACGAATCGTTCATGATGCATACCTCCACCAGCCCGCATTACGGGGTGATCGCGGCCTGCGACGTGGCCTCGAAGATGATGGAGGGCGAGGCCGGGCGTTCGCTGGTGCAGGAAATGCACGACGAAGCGATTGCCTTCCGGCGCGCCATGCTGCACGTGCGCGATGACCTGGGCCGCGACGACTGGTGGTTCAGCGTGTGGCAGCCCACGAAGGTGGAGCGCAGCCTGGACAAGGGCGATACGCCGGCACCGCTGGTGGCCAAGCGTGAGGAATGGTACCTGCAGCCCGATGCGCACTGGCACGGCTTCGATGGGCTGGTGGACGACTATGTGCTGATCGACCCGATCAAGGTGACCCTGCTGACCCCGGGCCTGACGATGGACGGCAGCATGGGCAAGCTGGGCATTCCGGCGGCGGTGCTGAGCAAGTTCCTGTGGGGCCGCGGCATCACCGTGGAAAAGACCAACCTGTACTCGGTGCTGTTCCTGTTCTCGATGGGCATCACCAAGGGCAAGTGGAGCACCCTGGTGACCGAGCTGATGGCGTTCAAGGAACTGTTCGATCGCAACGCGCCACTGAGCCAGGCCTTGCCGACGCTGGCCGCCGATTATCCGGTGGCCTATGCCGGCTGGGGCCTGCGTGACCTGTGTGAGGCGCTGCATGCCTTCAACCAGGAATTTGCCGTGGCCAAGGTGATGCGCGAGATGTACGTGGACCTGCCGACCCCGGTGATGACCCCGGCCGATGCCTACAACCATCTGGTGAAGGGCGAGATCGAGCGGGTGGACATCGAACAGCTCAGCGGCCGCATTGCCGCCACCATGCTGGTGCCGTACCCGCCGGGTATTCCCACCATCATGCCCGGCGAGCGCTTCGGCGCCAGCGACGAGCCGATCATCCAGTCGCTGCGCATTGCCCGCGAACAGAACGCGCGCTTCCCCGGATTCGAATCGGATGTGCACGGGCTGATCATCGAGCACGACGAAGAAGGCACCACCTACCGGGTGGAGGTGCTGAAGGCCTGACCGTGACGGTCGGACCTTTGGTGCTGCATGGATACCGCCCGCGAACAACGCATCCTGCTGCTGTCGATCGGGATGACCGTGGCGGTCAGTGCGGCCGGCTTCCTGGGCGGCCTGCTGGTGGGATCGCAGGCCATCCTGTTCGACGGCATCTACAGCCTGGTGGACGTGGCCCTGACCCTGGTGTCGCTGTCGGTGCTGCGGCTGGTGGCGCGGGAGCAGAGCCCGCGCTTCCAGTACGGCTATTGGCATCTGGAACCGATGGTGGAGGCGCTGGGCGGGGTGATCCTGTCGCTGGCCTGCGTGTACGCGCTGGCCAACGCGGTGATCGGGCTGACCACCGGCGGCCACGTGGTGAAGTTCGGGCCGGCGCTGTGGTGGGCCGGCCTGATCAGTGCAACCAACCTGGGCATGGCCGCGTTCGTGGCGGGGCAGGCACGGCGCCTGCACTCGCCGTTGTTGTGGCTGGACGTGCGTGCCTGGCTGCTGGGCGGGCTGATGGCACTGGCCGTGGTGCTGGCCTTCCTGCTGGCGCTGGCTCTGCAGGACGGGCCGTGGCAGCACTGGGTACCGTACCTGGATTCAATCGTGCTGATGCTGATCAGTCTGGCCGTGCTGCCGGTGCCCACGCGCGCTGCATTCAAGGCGCTGCGCGAGGTACTGCAGGTCGCGCCCGATGACCTGGACCAGCGCGTGCAGCAGGTGATGCAGGCGTTCGTGGGCGAGCGGGGCTATGCCGGCTTCACCAGCCACGTGGCGAAGATGGGGCGCATGCGCTTCATCGAGATCCATGTGCTGACCGACCCGGCCACGCCGCTGGGCACGGTGGGCGAGGTGGATGCCATGCGCGATGAGATCGCCGTGCGCCTGGATGCACGCGGCGGCATGTTCTGGCTGACCATCGATTTCACTGCCGACCCGGCCTGGACCTGAGCGGCGGCGCGGCGCGCTTCAGCGCAGGTAGTACTCCACCGGTACCACGCGTTCCTGCGGTGCCGGCAGATCATCGGGAATACGCGGCAGCGGCTGCGCGCGGCGGAAGGTCTGCAGAGCGGCCTGGTCCAGCATGGGTTCGCCACTGCTGCGTTCCAGCAGCAGCGTGCGCAGGCGGCCGCTGCGGTCGACGCTGGCGCGCACCCAGGCCGTGCCCTGCTGCCGGCGCGCGCGGGCGGCACTGGGGAAATAACGGTGGCGTTCCAGACGGGCCATCAGACGCGCTTCCCAGGTATCGCTGTGGGTGCCGGCCAACTGCGGCGCCGGTGCGGCGTCGGGGGTGGGTGGTGCTGCACTGATCGACGCCGGTGCCGGGGGCGCGTCGTGGGTCGGCAGGACCAGAGCCGGTAGGGGCTGTGCCTGTGCATCGGGGGTACGACCGTCAGCGGCGGCCAGGGTGCCTTCCGGCGCGCGGCTGGGCGGGGGCGGCGACAGCGGCCGTGGCTGCGCTGGGCGTGGCTGCTGTGCCTGGCTGGGACGCTCGGCCTTCAGTTCTTCCAGCGGCTGTGGCGGCGCGGTGGGGGGCAACACGCGCAGGCTGATGCGCACCTCTTCGACAGGGGGCACGGGGCGGGGTGTGGACGTCGTCCAGTGCAGCAGCCCCAGCACCGGCAGCAGGTGCAGGGTGGCGGTGATCGCCACCGCCATCCAGTGCGTGCGGCGCTCGCGTGCGCCGCGCCGCGCCGGGCGGGCAGGCGTCAACGGCAATGGCTTTGGACGGAGCGCTTGGACGGGCACGGACGGCTGCGGAGAGCGGGACAGGAACGGCCCGCGGCGGCAAGGGCAGCGCGCGCACCTTACCGCAAAAGAGAATCGTTTGCATTAATGCCGGGCCGTCAGGTCCCGGTTCACGGCGCGGCGTTGACCCCGGGGCGCACGTAGTAGGTCTGCCCACTGTCGTCCAGGAACAGCAGTTCCGGCTTGCCCTGCCACGAGGTGAGCATGGCGCCGGTATTGTTCTGGTGGCGGACCATCAGGGTGGCGCCGCGATCGGGGTTGGCGACCACCTTGAACACTTCGGTGGTGCCGCTGGCATCGTCCAGGGTGAGCAGGGCTTCGCCGCCGCGGTCGCTGGTGCCGTAGCCGCCGCGTTCGGAACCGTCCGGGCCGAGCAGGATCACACCGGACAGTGCCGCGGCACGCGGGCCCTGGGTGCGTCCTTTGCTGGTCGGATCGGGTACCGGCGCACCGACGATGACGCGGGCCTGGCCCTTGGCATCGTGGACGACCAGGCCGCGTGCATGGATCACGCGTTCGGGCGACTGGCTGTCGTGCAGGTTCCAGGCCGTCCAGCCGGACACCAGCAGGGCGAGGGTGGACACCCCCAGGGTAGTAAGCAGCAACGCACGGGCCATCGTGTAGTCCTTCCTTGGATGTGGCGACGATAGCGGATGCAAAAGCGGATGGGTAGAGTCGACTGGGTAGAGTCGACTGTTAGTCGACTGTTAGTCGACTGCCCTTGAAACGGCGTGCAGCAATTCCGCGCTGGCCCGCTAGTTGTGTAAACCCACTACGTTGTTCAGCGGCACTCTGGAGATAGGTGGCTGGCCGCCGATCCCCATATG
>NZ_JAAIUZ010000001.1:0-287075 GCF_010894375.1 Stenotrophomonas sp. B1-1
TTGGCCACTACCGGGTCATGTGGCCGGCCGGGAATGCGCATTTGGTAGGTGCCAACCTTGGTTGGCACGCAGAGACCGCGCAGGCCAACCAAGGTTGGCCACTACCGGGTCATGCGGCCGGCCGGGAACCCGCGCTCAGCGCAGTTCGCTGCGCAGCGGGGCCATCTTCCACAGCAACGCGCGGAACGGGGCCAGCAGGCAGACGCCGATGGCCAGCTTCACGGCCAGGTCGCCGGCGGCCCAGCTCACCCACGGCAGGGTGGAACCGGCAAAAGCGATCGACCAGAAAATGGTGGTGTCCACCGTGGCGCTGCAGGTGGTGGCCACCATCGGTGCGCGCCACCAGCTGCCACGGCGCAGGCGGTCGAACACGGTGATGTCCAGCAGCTGCGCCACGATGAACGCCGAGCACGAGGCAATGGCAATGCGCGGGGTGGCCACCCACACCGACAGCACCACCGCCACCAGGAAACCGATCCACGCCACGCGGCGCGCCGGGCCCGGGCCGAAGCGGCGGTTGATCAGGTTGCTGACCAGGAACGCCACCGGGTAGCTGAAGGCACCCCAGGTCAGCCAGTCATTGATGGGGTACTGCACCAGTACGTTGGACAGCAGCACCACCGCGCCCATGGCCAGCACGGCCAGCACCAGGGCGCGCGGGGTCAGGGGAGCAAACACGGGGGCAGGACGCACGGACATGGCGGGCGGGAAGGAAAAAGGAATCGGCCATTATCCCCCCGTACCCACGCAACGCCAAAAACCGCCGTTCAGGCGGCGCGGCAGCCTCAGTACTGCGGGCTTAGTACTGGGTGCTCAATACTGCGTGTTCCAGCCCTGCGATGCCGGCGCCGGTTCGGGAATATGGGTCAGCGGGCGGCCCTGCGCATCACGCGCCATCAGCCCCTTGCGGCCTTCGGACGGGGTGTGGTCGAACTGCACCTGCTGCCCCACATGGAACAGCACCGACGGGTCACCTGCCTGGTTCGGCCAGCGCACCGCAGCGGTATTACCCGGCTGCCCCGGCTGCTGCAGCAGCACCTCGCGTTCGCCATCCACGTTGGTGCCGATGGACACCACCTGCATCGGCGGCGGCGCACCGTTGGACGGTGCCGTGGGCGCCTGGCCCGGCGGCGGGTTGCGTGCGGCTTCGTCGGCGGCGGCCATGCTGGCCACCAAGCCGGGGGACACATCCAGGCGTACCGGCTCCGGCGTGTTTTCCACGATGTGATAAACGCGCCGCGCATCGGCAGGGGCGGTGGCCAGCAGGCCCATGGCCAGTGCCAGGGCGGCGGCAGTGCAGGGCAGGGTACGCATCGTCTGTTCCTCCATGGAGCGAGCGGGCGCGGGGCGGCCCCGCGTGGCCGATCATACCCAATGCCCGTGGCGGCGTTGTGCGGCCGGCACGGGCGCGCCTGGCGTCAGCCCAGCCCCAGCCGGGCCTTCACTTCGGCCGCCACCCGCGCGGTTTCGCGCAGCGGATCGATAGCCGCGCACTGCCAGTCCAGCCAGCGCGGTTGCAGCCGCCCGCGTTCGCGCAGCTGCTGCTGGAAGCGCGCCAACCGGCCCAGCGCGGTATCGGCCAGCGCCACCGCCACCGGCAGCCGCGTGGCGCAGGCCTCGGACAGCAGGTTCACCGAATCGGGCGACACCACCACCCGCTGTGCCCAGCCCAGCAGCCCGGCGTAGGGGTTCACGCCATCGCCGCCGTCGCCCCAGATCACATGCGGCAGGTCGGCGAAGATGGCACGCAGGGTCTCGGCCAGCGCCGGCGGCGTGCGCCGCGAGGTGGTGGCCAGCAGGCTGCCGCCTTCGCTGCGCAGCTGTTCGGCCAGGGCCTGGAACACGCGCACCATGCCGGCTTCGTCCCACGGCGCCAGCGGCGTCGGCCCGCCCACCAGCAAGGCGGTGCGTGGGCCGGGCAGGGCATGGAAATCGGCGAAGGCGGCGCGGCCCAGGCTCAGCCAGTCATCGTCCACCGGATTCAGGCTGCCCAGCAGGGTCAGCACATTGCCGCCGCGCAGGGCATCGTGTTCGGGTACCACCAGCAGGTCCCAATGGCGGGCGGCAATGCGCGGGTCCAGGATCTGCACCACCTTGCTGCCACGTGCACGCAGCACACGCAGCGCGCCGGCGGCCTGGCGGCCACAGCCGATCGCCAGCGGCGGCGGCTCGGCAGCCAGTATCGCCAACGCCTCACCGTAGCCGCGCACATCCCCGGGCAGGCGGCGCGGCGACAGCCAGCGCCACGGTGCGCGCGGCTGCAATACCAGCGGGCGGTGGGTGCCCAGGCGCAGCGCCGAAGCCAGCGCCACGGCCTGGCGCACATTGCCTGCACGGCCGTCCGTGATCGTCCACGGCGCGCTCGATCGTTTCACCATTGGCATTAATTCGTTTCAGCCCTGCTGGGTGTTGCAACAGTCGCGACACTCTACACTGCGGCTCATTGTTTCGCGCCGCAGCCCCTGCGCTGCTTCGCCCTTTTCCCTGTTGCTGCCCTGGAGATCCACGATGTCCCACGCGCTTGACGCTGCTGCACTGGACCAGCTGTTCCGCACCGCCCGCACCCAGAACGCATTCACCGACAAGCCGGTGGACGACAGCCAGCTGCACGCGCTGTACGAACTGCTGAAGTGGGGCCCCACCGCCGCCAACGGCAGCCCGGCGCGTTTCGTCTTCGTGAAGTCGGCCGAAGCCAAGGCCAAGCTGGCCCCGGCGCTGTCCGAAGGCAACCATGACAAGACCCTGGCCGCGCCGGTCACCGTCATCGTGGCCTTCGACGAAGATTTCCACGAAAAGCTGCCGTACCTGTTCCCGCACACCGATGCCAAGGCCTGGTTCGACGGCCCGCGTGAAGGCCGCCACGAAGGCGCGTTCCGCAACGGCAGCCTGCAGGGTGCGTACCTGATCCTGGCCGCGCGCGCGCTGGGCCTGGATGCCGGCCCGATGTCCGGCTTCGACAATGCCAAGGTGGACGAAGCGTTCTTCGCCGGCACCAGCATCAAGTCGAATTTCCTGGTCAACCTGGGTTACGGTGACCCCTCGGGCCTGTTCCCCCGTCTGCCGCGTCTGTCGTTCGACGAAGCGGCGCGCATCGCGTAAGTCGCTGTCTCGGTTTCGGCCCAGCCACCTTGGCGGGCCCCTGCTGCACCGTGTACCCACCCTACGATCCGGAGAGTTTCCTGATGAGCGCCACCCGTAAACTGCTGCTGCCGCTGGCCCTGACCCTGGCCATTGCCGCCTGCTCGAAGCCGGCCGACACCGCTGCCCCGGTCGCCGATGCCGCCGCCCCGGCCACCACCGAACAGGCCGCCACCCCGGCTGCCGACGCCGCTGCTGCTGCCCCGGCGGCCGAAGCGATCCAGATCGCCTCGGGCACCTACAAGCTGGACCCGAGCCACACCGACGTGCTGGCCCAGTGGAGCCACTTCGGCTTCTCCAACCCCAGCGCCCACTTCGGCAACGTGGAAGGCACCCTGGTGTACGACGCCGCCGACGTGACCAAGAGCACCGTGGAAGTGAAGCTGCCGCTGAGCGGCCTGAACAGCTTCACCGCCAAGTTCGACGAACACCTGAAGAGCGCCGATTTCTTCGACGCCGCCAAGTTCGCCGATGCCACCTTCAAGAGCACCAAGGTTGAAGCGGCCGGCACCAACAAGCTGACCGTTACCGGCGACCTGACCATCAAGGGCATCACCAAGCCGGTCACCCTGGACGTGACCATCAACGGCGGTGGCGAGCACCCGATGGCCAAGGTGCCGGCGGCGGGCTTCGACGCCACCACCACCCTGAAGCGCAGCGACTTCGGCGTGGGCGCGTACGCCCCGAACGTGAGCGATGAAGTGAAGATCCGCATCACCACCGAAGCCACCGGCGAAAAGCCGGCCGCTTGATGTAACCCGCTCACTCGTCGTGAGAAGGCAGAAGGCCCGCTGAAAAGCGGGCCTTCTTTTTTGGGGGAACCGCTTTGGTAGGTGCCAACCTTGGTTGGCACGCCGATAATCCCGTGGGCCAACCAAGGTTGGCCACTACCGGGTCATGGCCGCCGGAAACCGCTTTGGTAGGTGCCAACCTTGGTTGGCACGCCGATAATCCCGCGGGCCAACCAAGGTTGGCCCCTACCGGGTCATGGCCGCCGGAATTCGCTTTGGTAGGTGCCAACCTTGGTTGGCACGCCGGTAATCCCGTGGGCCAACCAAGGTTGGCCCCTACCGGGTCATGGCCGCCGTACCCCTGCGATCACCGCTGCGCGATCAACCATGCGGCGCATGCGTCGCTGGGGCTCTGCTTGGCTTTCACGGCCATTCCGCTTACCCGCACGAAGGTCTGCGCGGCCTGCGCCACCACCTGGCGGGCGATCAGGGCGGCCTGCTTGGTGGCGGCCTGCTGCTTGCGCAGCTGCACGATGTGCACCGACGGGCGGCCCACCGGTGCGTACTTCTGGTCGCGGCGCAGTACATCGGCCACCTGGGCCACTTCGAATTCGGCCTGCAGGTAGCGGTGCTCGGCGTCCAGCAGTTCGCGCAGCGGCGCGCGCAGGGCGGCGGCGTCGGCGAAGGCGGCCAGGGCGGTATCGCAGGCGGCGTCATCGGCGAAACGGGTACGCAGCTTGTCGATGCCGGCCAGGGTCAGTTTGCCCATGGTGGGCCTCACAGGTGCGGGAAAGGAGCGCGATTGTGGCAGAGATCGTGGCGATGCGTTTCTGTAGAGTCGAGCCGTGCTCGACTCCGTCGAACAGCAGTCGAGCATGGCTCGACTCTACAGAACGGCGATCAATCGCCGTCGGTTTCGTCCGGGTGGGCCTTCCAGTAGCCGGTGGAACGAATCCAGTCGCGGGGTACGCCCAGGTGGCCTTCCAGGAACTTGCGCATCATGCGCGCGCGGCGCGATTCGGTGGCGATCCAGTAGAAGGTGTCACCGTCGGGGGCTTCGAAATCGGTGAACTGGTCTTCCAGCAGGGTGCTGGTGGCGGCCGGGAAGCCGTTGCGCTCCAGCCAGTGGATGCGCACGTTCTCGTACTGCGGCAGGTCCTGGCGCTCGTCTTCGTCGCTCACTTCAATCCACGCCTGCACTTGCGCGTGTTCGGGCAGCACGTCCAGCCAGCGGGCAATGGCCGGCAGCGCGGTTTCATCGCCAATCAGCACGTAGGCATCGTAGGTGTCGGCCACCACGAACGAGCCGCGCGGGCCGCCGATGGCCAGGGTGTCGCCCGGCTGCGCGCGCTGTGCCCACGGCCCGGCAATGCCCTGGTCGTGCAGCACGAAGTCGATGGCCAGTTCGCCGGTTTCGTGGTCCCACCAGCGCGGGGTGTAATCGCGCGCCGGCGAATGTTCCTTGCCCTCGGGGTAGCGCGGGCCCTCGGCGGTCATGGTGGGCAGCACCATCTCGCCACTGCTGTTGGGGAAGAACAGCTTGATGTGGTCGTCGGCGCCGGGCGAATCGAAGCCGGCCAGGTCGGCACCGCCCAGCACCACGCGGCGCATGTGCGGGGTTACGGTTTCGGTGCGCAGCACGGTCAGCTGGCGGAAGCGCACATCCAGGCGCAGTCGCTTGTTTTCATGGTCGGTCATGTCAGTACCTGTAGCGGTAAGGTCGCGCGGGGCGCGCGGCAAAGGGGGAAGACCTGGCGGGCGTCAGTCTGGCTCGGTCGGGGTGATCGGCAGCGGTCCATCGCCCAGCGATCCGTTCAACAACGCGGCGGCGTGCTGCAGGTGGGCGGCCACCTGTTCGGCCTCGCCTTCGCGCCAGCGGCCGTGGTGGCGCACCAGCGCCTGCTTGAACTCGCGCAGGGCCGCGGCCAGCGGCGCCGGCAGCGAGGCCTTGGTGATTTCGCGGGCGCGGTCGAACGCGCGACGCTGGGCCAGCCGCACCTGCGGCCGCTGCACCTTGAGTTCGAATTCGCCGGCGGCGGTGATGCGGAACACGCGGCGGCCGTCTTCTTCGTGCGATTCCACCCAGCCGGCCTGCTCGAAGCTGGCCAGCAGCGGGTACATGGTGCCGGCGCTGGGCGTGTAGGCCTGCATGAACAGGCCGCTGATGTGCTGGATCAGTTCGTAGCCGTGGCGCGGCTGTTCGCCAATCAGGGCCAGCACCAGCAGGCGCAGGTCGCCGCGGCTCAACACGCGCGGCTGGCCATTGCGGCGGGGCACTTCGGGGGACGGGGCCGGGCGGGCCCGCAGGGTAGCGGATCGGCTCATTTCGATATATCGGTAACGAGTGCGCAAACGATATATCGATAAGCCGGACCGGACAAGTCCAGATTCGGGCCAAACCCATGCTGCATTCAGGCCACGGCGGCCCCAACGAGAGAACCCACCGCAAAGCTGCGGTGGGTTCTGGGCGAAGCAGCTACGGCGCCAGGTGGCGGGCGCCGCAGGGGAAGGGGCTGCCTGCGCGGTGCAGCTTCCCGCCCGGCCCAAGGCCAATCCAGAGGCAGGCGCGACATGTTGGCGGCGGTTCATCGCCAGCCGCCAGAACGCCCCTACAACGGCGCAGGCCTTGCCCTACAACGGTCATCGCCAGCGGTAACACTGCGTCCTGCCGATGCGCCCAGCGGTGCAGAAGCGACACCGGGGCAGGGGGCCTGCCGCCCGCAGGTGCCTGAAAAACCAGACTGTCCGGCGCCGGGACAGCCCGGGACAGGCCTTGCGGACACAGGCCAAACGCCTCCATACGGCAGCGTAGCGAAGTGACGAAAGCCCTTGGTGCGCTACACTTTGCGGTCTAGAAATCTATACAACAGTCGCGCGCGTGCGTGCGGTAATGGGAGCGCTAATGAACTGGTTGAACGAAGTGCTGAACAACGACACCAATCCTGTTGAAACCCAGGAGTGGATCGAGTCGTTGAAGGCCGTCATTGATGTCGAGGGCCCCGAGCGCGCGCATCAGCTGCTGGAAGGCATGGTGGAACTGACCCGTCGTTCGGGTGCGTACCTGCCGTTCTCTCCCACTACCGAATACGTGAACACCATCGAGCCGCAGCTGGAGGCCAAGAGCCCCGGCAATGCCGAGCTGGAATGGCGCATCCGTTCCATCATCCGCTGGAATGCGATGGCCACCGTGGTGCGCGCCAACCGCAAGCCGGGTGACCTGGGCGGCCACATCGCCTCGTTCGCTTCCGGTGCCACCCTGTACGACGTGGGCTTCAACCACTTCTGGCGCGCCCCCAGCGACAGCCACCCGGGCGACCTGCTGTTCATCCAGGGCCACAGCGCCCCGGGCATCTACGCGCGTTCCTTCCTGGAAGGCCGCATCAGCGAAGAGCAGCTGGACAAGTTCCGCATGGAAGTGGACGGCGGCGGTCTGTCGTCGTACCCGCACCCGTGGCTGATGCCCGATTACTGGCAGACCCCCACCGTGTCGATGGGCCTGGGCCCGCTGGCCGCCATCTACCAGGCGCAGTTCATGCGCTACCTGGAAAACCGTGGCCTGATCGAAAAGAGCGACCGCAAGGTGTGGTGCTTCATCGGCGACGGCGAGAGCGACGAACCGGAAACCCTGGGCGCCATCGCGCTGGCCGGCCGTGAAGGCCTGGACAACCTGATCTTCGTGGTGAACTGCAACCTGCAGCGCCTGGACGGCCCGGTGCGCGGCAACGGCAAGATCATCCAGGAACTGGAAGGCGTGTTCCGTGGCGGCGGCTGGAACGTGATCAAGCTGCTGTGGGGCGGTTACTGGGATGCCCTGCTGGCCAAGGACACCGACGGTGTTCTGAAGAAGCTGATGATGGAAACCGTCGACGGCGAATACCAGAACTGCAAGGCCTTCGGTGGCGCGTATACCCGCGAACACTTCTTCGGCAAGTACCCGGAAACCGCCGCCATGGTGGCCGGTCTTTCCGACGACGACATCTGGCGCCTGAACCGTGGTGGCCACGACCCGCACAAGGTGTACGCCGCCTACCACCAGGCCGTGAACACCAAGGGCATGCCGACCGTCATCCTGGCCAAGACCGTGAAGGGTTACGGCATGGGCAGCGCCGGTGAAGCGCTGAACCCGACCCACCAGACCAAGAAGCTGGACGACGAAGCGGTGCGCCACTTCCGCGACCGCTTCAACATTCCGGTGACCGACGCGCAGCTGGCCGACGGCCAGGTGCCGTTCTACCACCCGGGCCCGGATTCGCCGGAAGTGCAGTACCTGCAGGAACGCCGTGCCGCCCTGGGTGGCTACCTGCCGCAGCGCCGCCGCAAGGCCGAAAAGAGCTTCAACGCACCGAAGCTGGAAACCTACGAGCGCCTGCTGAAGAGCAGCGGCGAGCGCAGCTATTCCACCACCATGGCCTTCGTGCAGAGCCTGAACATCACCCTGCGTGACAAGGAACTGGGCCCGCACATCGTGCCGATCGTGGCCGACGAAGCCCGTACCTTCGGTATGGAAGGCCTGTTCCGCCAGATCGGCATCTACGCGCCGTTCGGCCAGAAGTACAAGCCGGTCGACGCCGACCAGCTGATGTTCTACCGCGAAGACCAGAGCGGCCAGGTGCTGCAGCAGGGTATCAGCGAGCCGGGCGCGATCAGCTCGTGGATGGCCGCCGGTACCAGCTACTCGGTCAGCAACGTGCCGATGCTGCCGTTCTACATCTACTACAGCATGTTCGGCTTCCAGCGCGTGGGCGACATTGCCTGGCAGGCCGCCGACATGCGTACCCGCGGCTTCCTGCTGGGCGGCACCGCCGGCCGCACCACGCTGAACGGTGAAGGCCTGCAGCACGAAGATGGCTTCAGCCATCTGGTGGCCGGTGGCATTCCGAACGTGCGCAGCTACGACCCGACCTTCGGCTTCGAAGTGACGGTGATCCTGCAGCACGGCACCAAGGCCATGATGGAAGACCAGGTAGACGAGTACTACTACCTGACCCTGATGAACGAAAACTACACCCACCCGGAAATGCCGGAAGGTGCAGCCGAGGGCATCGTGAAGGGCATGTACCTGCTGACCGACGCCGGCAAGCCGAAGAAGGGCGACCTGCGCGTGCAGCTGCTGGGTTCGGGCACGATCCTGCGTGAAGTGATTGCCGCCGCCGAGCTGCTGGACAAGGACTTCGGCGTGACCGCCGATATCTGGAGCTGCCCGAGCTTCAACGAACTGCGTCGCGATGGTTTCGACGTGGAACGTGCCAACCGCCTGCACCCGGAAGGTGAGCAGCGCAAGGCCTACGTGACCGAGCTGCTGGACGGCCGCCAGGGCCCGGCGATTGCCGCCACCGACTACGTGCGTGCGTATGCGGACCAGATTCGTGCGTTCGTGCCGATGTCTTATACGGTGCTGGGTACCGATGGCTTCGGTCGTTCGGATACCCGTGCGAACCTGCGTCGCTTCTTCGAGGTTGACCGGTACTACATCGCGCATGCCGCGATTGCGGCGCTGGCTAAGGACGGGAAGATGACGGCGAAGGATGTGGCGCGGGCGATCAAGCAGTACAAGATTGATCCGGAGAAGGCTAACCCTGTTGGGGTTTGATTCCTTCAGTTGAGGATTAAAGAAGGCCGGGTAGATATTTTCTACTCGGCCTTTTTTCCGCGGAGCGACTGACGGATTTTACGTGGATCGCATAATTGCACCGATCGGCGAGAATGCATGTGACTGCAGCTTGGCAGATGCTGGCTAGCGAAGATCTTTTGCTTCTACGCCATGGGTTTTACTACTTCTACTGCAAAACAGTATGGGATATGGAAGGATGGGGCTTCCACATCCTATAGCCGCTACGCGGATGCGGGCTCATCCGATGACGTGTTGGGTGAAGCCGGGACCTCGAGAGCCTGCAAGGCCGTTTCAATAGCTCGAAACGCCCCTTTGTACTCAATTATTTTCTTTCGCAGTTCCGTGCCCACGGCTTCGTTGAATATATAGTCATTATTCCGATGGCTGAATCGCACGTCTCCGCTTCCGTCCGTGCTGGCTACGCCATGTGCCAGGTGATTTCGGGGGGTTAGAATTTCATCTTCATAGTTTCCAATAGCAATTATCTGCAGCGCCCCGATTTGCTTCTTTGCTCGATTAAAGTTCTGCCAGAGTTTACTGCTATCACATAGTTCGAGTAGGCCGTCGATTGATGGATTCTCGCGGAACGATTCGAGCTTGCGAGCGCCAGCGTTCTGAAATTCCGTGGTCTTGGAGTGGAATCTATCAAACAATTCCAATCTCTTGCCAGTCTCGATATGCGGGAATGCACTCCTAATCACGCGCATCAAAGATTGATCGAGGTCGCCTACCTCGGCCATCACTATGCCCCGCATATTGTCCAAATCGAGGACCTTGCGAAGAGATTGGTGCCCAACGCTGATTACTCTGTCTTCAATATTTCTCCGGTTCGCCACGAAAACGCCCTCGAGCTTCTTCTCGCGAATCTTGTTCCACAGCTCATCGGTTGCATTGGAAGAGTAGAAGATAATCTCCGTGAATACCTGCTGATCCCGGACTTCCCGAATAAAATCCTGGCCTTCGCCAATGCCTTCTAGTCGGTAATCTACGACAAGGAGGTCGTACTGGCTGTAAGGGGCTTCTTTGGTGAACTCCTCCGCGCTGGTAACAAGTTTGCAATCAAGCAAGAATCCCCAGTCGCTTACACGTTTCTGCAGTAGATCTATGTCCAGAGAGTCAAAAAATAGTTCGTTGTCATCAAACCAGAGAACTCGGTAAGTAAGCTTCATCGCATTAGTTCCAAATTTATCTCTAGACCACGAGGGGAAACAGTCGAGGCAGTTATCCGGCCGCCCATGGCCTCGGCAATTTGCCTTGCGTGATAAAGGCCAAGGCCCGATCCTGATGTGGTAGTAATGCCCATCTCAAAAATTGAATCGATATCCGATATCTCATTGGAGAGGCCGTCCCCGTTATCCTTGAAGCCGACTAAGAGTCTATTCGGGCCCGTTTTTTGAATGCTAACTTCGAGACGTTTTGCGCCGTTTTTCTCGCAGTTTGAAATTATGTTGTCAATAAGGATCGAAAGCTCAATCTTGCTTGCTTTAACTTCAAATTTTTCGCCGGCTTCATTTATTACATTAAGTGTCAGGTTGGGCGCCGTAAAGTCCTTCGCCACGTTCAGGAGATACTGCTCAACAAACGCGGGGATGTCTGTAGGTTCCTTCTTTATTCCTGACCTGAAATTAGCCTTGCTGGCAAACTGAGCGACCGCAGCCATGCGCTTATTCGCGAGCATGGCCTTCTCAATGAATCGTGCAACCTTTTCAGGTGACTCGGATTGCCTCAGGGCCTTCATCGCCTTGGTCAAGTTGTTGCCGAGAATTACAGAATCCTGGCTGATCTGGTGGTGGAACGTGAGAAGATCTTTAACCTCCTTTGGAGCCACAGATTGCAGGAAAATCGTCTGCGCTCTATACGTCTCAGTTTGCTTGCTAAGCTTCTCGACCTCATCCTGCTTCTGCGCAACTTCTGCGCGAAGCGTGGCAGACTCCCGTTTTGCCGAGATGGCGGCATCGTCTTTCGCCTGAATCAGCTTCCTAATTCTTGAAAGGTCACCCCTAAGCTGCGAATCAACCCTGTTTGGATCAGAGCTTTCAATATCATCGAGGAGGCGGCGGACGTCTTCGCTCCGGCTCTCATAGACAGATTCAAGGAGCTTAGGGTTGAACCAAAAGTTCCGGGTTCGGCTGGGGTTGGTCCCGATTAAGCTAAGTATTGATAGAGCAATTCGCTGCTGTTTCTTCTCCCAGGACTCTTGATATGTCTCGGACGTGCTCTGCCAATCCAGACCCTCGGAAGACCGCAGCTCTTCCCGAAGGTCTTGCGGAACGCTGTCCCAGTCGAGTCCATCCACCACAAATCTCTCGAGTCGCCTAAGAACATCGAGAAAGAGACCCTCTCTGAGCTTCTTGAACTCGGTCGTGTTCTTCAAGCCCTCTCTGCTGGATACTGGTTGGAAGGCATCGCGGAAGTCCGTTATCTCAATTCTACCGACCACGTCTCGGCTGGAAAGGTAGCGAGCCGTGCCCTGGGCTTTTCGAACATCCAGGCCAAGCCAGTCGTCTCCGCGATCACCGTATGGTGCCACTCGGAAACCGTTCAGGAACAAAAATATTGAGCCGAACTCGATCGATCGAGTGCCGGTCTGTCGAGTGAAGTATGCTTTCTTGTAAGGATTGAGATAATAAATGACGATACTTGCGTCGTCGATCTCGGGATAAGATGAGGAGGATTCGACTAGTCGAAAGACAGGTTCGCCCTCATGGAGAAGTTCTGTGGTGATCGTTCCCTTGCTTTGAGAGATGCTGCAGCTAATAAAAGTTGCATTGAACTTCAGCTTTTCAAACACTTTGTTTTGGACGACGCCATTAACGGCTTCGTGATAAGTCTTTCCGGCATCACGTTTCAGTAAGTCATCGGCAACCAGCTCGATGGTGAACCTGTCGCTTTCGAAGAGCTGATTTGGATTAAGGAATTTCTCAAGCGCTCTTTTCAGGTCGAGAAGGCGATCGGACGACCATCTGCTTCGCAGTGAGGAAATAACGAGCGTTGTTCCCGTCGCCGGAAAAACTCTTCCTCCGCACAGTTTGTCCGCCTCAGACTGCGCTATCACTGTGGGGAACAGCGGGATGCTTTGAATAACTAGATCTTTGTCTCCCTCGATCTCAAAATCCGTCCAGTTTATGGGGAGATGCACTATATCGCCGCCACTCTTTCTGGTGACGAGGTCCAGGCGTGATCCAAGACGGTCGCAAGAGAATCGGCCAACGCCTTTATTTCCTGCGTAGAAAGTTCCATTCCCCTGTATTACATTCTTCTTCTCAGAGTAGGCGATGTTAAGCCACTTGTCCTCCAGGTCCCTTAGCGTCATGCCTCCGCCGCGATCGGAGATCAGTATTCTAGAGGTTGGTGTCGTTAGCCCATCATGACCAAAATCTGTGAATTCCACCCGAACTTCGGGAGACGCCGCGTCGTAAGAGTTTTTGACTAGCTCGACGATCGCAATGCTATCGTCGTTGATCAGATCCTTGCCAACCAGGTTCTTTAGTAGTGTGTTTGTTTTAAAACTGTAATTGGTGTGAGTCATGATTTGATCAGTCCCTTGAGCATTCGTCCCACTGCTTCGGCGAAAAGAGGCGGAACGGCGTTTCCGATTTGAGTGTAGCGAGGGCAGTCAATGCGCCTATTCTTTCCGCCGGTGGTGTACTTTCCAACGAACCTGTAATTGTCCGGAAACGACTGAAGGCGGGCATTTTCGCGCGCGGTAAGGACGCGGGCTTCTGAGTAGTGAATGATATCGTCGGGAAGTGTAGTGATAGTCGCGGAGGGGGCGTCGTCGCGTAGTGGAGTCAGTGCTTGCTTCTTAATGCCTAAGCGAGCTCTGTCGTCCGCAGATATGGTCTTGCCCTTGTCGCAGGTGTTCATCACTAGCGCAAATGTTGCACGAGTTGATTCCGAATGCCTAGGGAGGCGCAGGCTGTCTGGCGATGAGTTTCCCTGCCTTCGCATTAGCTTTATGTACGGACTGGTGTATCGCGGAGCGTAGGCGATCTGCCGAAATCCTGAAACGGATGAGTCGTTGCAGTCGATCAGTTCTGATCCATCTACCTCGAGATCCCCAATTGCTTCCCGGGCAGTAACGGATCGATCAAATGCTAGTCCCTTGTCAGAAAGGAATCGCCTCCGCTCTCGCTCAAGCACGTCGAAGGGGCTTGCGTCTCCGAGCCGGGTGAGAGCTACGTCATGCTCCTTGATAGCGATGAGGATGAACCTACGTCGCTTCTGTGGGACGCCATACCTGCTGAGGTCGACGAGAGACGAAAATACTCGATATCCGCAGTCTTTCAGTTGTTGAGAGACTTTCTCGGAATATGCTACTTCGTAGCTGTCGTCAGATGTTTTCTTAAATGCCATATTAAAGCCGCGAACGTTCTCGATTAAGAGAATTCGCGGCTTGGCCAATTTTACTAGTCGAATGTACTCTTCGGTCAATCGATTTCTAGGGTCATTGTTGTTTCTGCGGCCGGCTAGGGAGAAACCCTGGCAGGGTGGGCCTCCCGCCAGTAGATCGATTGACCCGCAAAGTTCGGAGACGTTCTTCTCATAATTGGACAGCACTTGAGATATGTCCCATGCCTGCTTGGGTAGCCATTCAGGCCACAGGAATTGATCTTTTTTTCTCGGGCTCGCTATTAGATTTGCGCTCAAGGTCGCGAAAGCGTCAGGATTCTTCTCGATCGCGAACTGGCCGCGCCATCCAGATTTCATCAATCCGAGGGATAGCCCGCCGCAACCAGCAAATACGTCGACAAACGTTAGTTGCGTCTCGTCCCTCATTACTGCTTTCCCCATGCTCAATGATGCCTTTCCGGCCGCGCAATGGAAGCATGCAGAAATTTTTTCACGCAGTCTATACGTCATTGGGGCCGGTGTGGTCCGCCAGGTCTCCAGCGCTCCATGCGTAGCGGGTCACCTAAGTCGCTCATAGCTCAAGTGAGGATCTGCTGGCTCTTTGCTCAGCTGCTATTTGTCTCCGATGCGCGCGTCGCGGGCGGGACGATAAGAGAGGAAGCCAAGCGCTGGTTTACACAGTGCAAGTCCGGACAGTCGTTGGAGAAAGATTCAGGACTGAACGAAGGTCGTGGATGGGCGTCGGCGGTTCGATCTGAGCCTGCGGAGGGGGGAGAGTTGGGAATGAAAGACGTGTTTGTAGAGCTGAGAGCGTGACACGCGACGCGTCTAGGATGCCCTGCACGCGGCATATGAAGCACTGTTAGTAAGCCCACAGCGTTGCGGTGCCACAGAGCCGTTGAATGCTGGAGCAGACGGCGCGAGGCTTTAGCAAGAAGCAGCCGCATGCCAGATGCCTGAGGATCGCCGAGCGAACATGGGTACTGATGAATTGACCTGAATGCATCAGGGGTGACGGCCTGGGCTCAGACTCTAAGGTCGTGAGTGGGCGGGAACCTAGTTAGCGCCACCGATCCCAATCCGGCCGCGTTCGCACCCGCCACTCCTGCTGCAGGTCCAATAGATCCGAAGCCCGCTCCCCCGCATCTCCGGCAACCATCACAACCAGTTGCATCGAAGAGTTGTCCACCAGCATCACCGGCTGCCCGTCGGCGAGCAGTACGAAGTACCGCTCACTCCCATCCCTCGGGCTCTCCTCCAACCGGACGCCACCCCGCTCCCGCGCAAACGCCTCAGCCTCTTCCCGCATGAGTCGGAAGGAGTAATCCGACAGCCTGCGGTAGGCCTTCACCTCCAGCGCCGTCTGGGGAAGGAAGTAGTCCGAGATCACCAAGCCCATCACCATCAGCGTGCTGGTGACAACAACGGGCGGCACCCTCATGGGCCGCGCTGCGGCACCCCAGCCGCAGCGCACCAGACCCACATCGCAGGACTAACCACGCACCTGCAGGCAGGCGCTGGCCTGCGCCGTTAGCGCCACGCACGCCAGCATCAGCCCTTCCATCGTGCGGTCGCCCAGGTGCTGCGCGGGTTCTCCGTTCTGTCGCGCGCGCTCTCCGGCCAACAGCATCTCCTGCACCACGCGCAGGCCGGCGAGGGCGCAGTCTGCATCGGCCAAGGCTATGCGCCGACCTGGTGCGGCCAATCGCTCCGGCCAGGGCTGGCCATCGGCGGCGGCACCGCTCTGGATGTGCCGCAGTGTGCTGAGGAAGGCAGTAGGGTCTGCACCGCTGTCCAATTCGGGCTCGGCATTGGCCGGGTCGGTGGCAGCGTGCAGGGGGCGGAATTCCGATGCGTTCATGGCAGTGCTCCGTACAGGACAGACGGCAGCGCCACCCCGTAGGGCGGCGGACGGTGCGTGGCTCGAAAACCGGTTAACAACCAAGCCGGCGGGTCCGAAGACCCCCACGCACCGCCCGCCATTGAACGCGAACGGATTGCCAGCCGACGCCACGGAAAGGTGACGCCGGCTGGCAAGCGCAAACACATGGTTGTTAAACGGGTTTTCGACGCCCGCGCCACCTCGTGTCAGGTGGCGATGCCAAGGTGTACTCGCACGGCTGCGAGAAGCCAAGAAACTGTTGCCCTGCAGGGCTGCAAGTGTTGACGCTTGCAGCATTGTGGCACGGAAGGAAAGCCGCCAATCCCCTTGCAGCACAGCGCTCGCGGCGAAAGTTAAGCTGCCACCGCCAGGTCGAACGTGCAGCGCACTTCTCGCCAGGCGAGTTGCTCAATTGCGACACACCCTAATCCAGCGCCCGCGATCAAAATGGGCCGATTGCGTCACCTACTTAACACTGACGCCCAACCCAGGGCGTGGCCAGAGCGCAAACCCAACGCCGCCCCGCACGGCGTTAGGTCGGCGTAGCAGCAGGAAACACAGGCGCGGCCGGTCGGTACGAGCTGGCGTGAGGGGGCCGCGCCAGAAAACCTAAGCCGGCCCTACCCACCTTCGCAGCATCTCCTGGAGCTCGTCAGGGCCCTGATCAGGCGACAGTACATGCACGCCAGTTCGATGGCTGGCGTGGAATGCCACGTCCTCCAGCCACGGGGCTCCACCGGCACGTGGCACCAACAGTAGTGAGCAGTCGGGGCGCTGCCCATTCCAACGCAGAGCATCCTGGTAGACGTGCGCGGAACGCATGGCGTGCAGTACGTTCTTCCGCGAGGTGCGGTACTTGGCATCCAGCACCAGCATCCTCTTGTCTGCTGCAATCTCGGTGGTTACCACGATGTCAGGCTTCAGCTGCAGCGAAACGCTGCTCATACCCGATGTGCTCTGCTCCGCTGTGGAGAAAGTTCGCTGCAACAAGACTTCTACGCGAGTCCCCTCGCATGTGCCCACGTGCCGGACGATATCTACCGTCGCGCTGCGCTTGCACGTCCATGTCAGCCCGGGGAAGAGGGCGCGAACTGCCTGAACGACCTGCACGAAGCACCATCGTTCATAGATCTCCCAGGTAGGACTCATCCATAGCGATTCGTCTCGATCCGGTCCATCCACGCCCGGGCGAAGCGCTGCCCATCCCAGGCGGTACGCTCTGGCATAGGTGGGGTTGGCGGAGATTGCAGTCAGTCCCGATGCGTCGATCTCTGCGCGCGCGACTGCAGCATACGGGTCGCGCGTTGCCAGGCTGCGCAGTCGTGCAGAGAAGGCATTCAGAAACATCAACTTTCTACCGATACGACTGGCCAGCGGCGTGCGAGCGCCTTCGGCGTCCTCTTGCTGTGCTATCCGCCGAAGGGCTTCTTCTACATTGCTGCAGCGCAGACGCAACGCGGCCAACGAACGCGCCAGCGCACGGTTCGCGGGGTTGTCCAGGTGCTCGTAGGAGTGCATCACCTCCATCGGAGGTGGGCACGCATCCAACCCTGGCTGCCGTCGGAGAACGGCGCCAGCATCTGGATGACGCATCATCCTTCGCGCTGATGTGGGATCGATGCGCTTCACCTGATGAAAAGGGATCCGCCGGCGCTCGTGCCGTAGCCGGGTAAGAGGGCGCTCGGCTACTGCTGTGAAGGCGGCAAGTGCGGCATCAGCATGGCGCCTCAATCGCGCGTACTGCAGCAACACCGTTGTCAGATCGCCGGTCACGCCGATCGCAGACTGGGCGGCCTCGGTGCCAAGAACCAGTGCAGGATCGAACGCGTAAAGGTCGTCCAACATGCCTTGGAACACGTCGGACCCCAGCTTTCCTTCGTCAGGTGCCACATCCAGGTGGTACGTGGCCAGCCGGTGGCCGGCCCTATCCACAAGCTCGACAGACACCTGGCCTGCATAGAAGCCGGGGCACCACTGCAGCATCGGTCCGCTGCTGGTACTCACCGTATCCAGCAGCGCCTCGTCAATATAGAGCAAGGCGTTTGCCGGAACTGCCGGGAATTGGTAGACCCCCCGCTCACGAAAGCCGCCGCAGACGGCGCCAGGTACCAGGTGGAATTCGACGCCCGACTGGTCAAGGCAGATCAGTGCTGTCATCGCATTAGCGCCAGAACCGCGCGCTTCCCTGCTCGCGCAGATCCGCACAGAGTTCGCGCGCCTTGCCGGCAGACTTGTTCAACCCATGGCTTTCCAGCACGCCTGCGACCGCATCAAAGGCATCGCGTAGCCGCTTGGTGTCTTCACCACGCAGCTTGGGCAGGATCTTGGCATACACAGAGTGATCCAAGGCTTGGGCCGCGGTGAGAGCGCCCCCTTCCACGCCCGCTTCCACGTACCCCAGCACATCGGCAATCGTGCGCCAGCCGAAGTGCAGTCGAACGGCACGCAGGGGCGTCATCAGTGCGTTCAGTACAGCCTTTACCTGTGCCAGTGCTTCTGCGCCCAGCGCCGAAGAGGTCCAGCCGGGGTAGTCGTTCACCGGTATGTCCCAGAACTCGATCACGGCACTGCGGTCCAGCACCTTGTCGCTCAGCCCGTGGGTGGTCTCGTCCATGTTCACCGTGCCGATGATGACCAGGTTGGACGGATAGTCGATGTGTCCGGGTACATCGCCAACTTCATCCCCAAGCGCATGCAGCTCAACCGCATCGCCGCTCTCCATGGCCGACAGCAGGGGCGCCAGGTACTGCTCGGGATGGGAGAGATTCATCTCATCCAACAGCACAACGTAGGGACGGTCTGGATCTGCAATCGCACGCAGCAGGAATTCCAGGAAGCCGGTGCGCATGTACACATCGGTGTCGATCGGATTGACATAGCCAAGCAGGCTGCTCGGGTCATGCCACCCCGGTTGTACGGCAACAATATGGTACCCACGCTGCCCTGGATCGGCCTCAGCCACGCCAGCCCACAGTGCCTTGGCATAGCCGAGAGCAAGTTGAGTCTTGCCGGCGCCGCTCAACCCGGTCAGTACGGCGAAGTGGCGGCGCGGGTGTCTGCGGTTCCACAGCCCGGCGTGCAACTGCGCAATCAGACTGGGGTCGAAAGCCAGATCGGCGGGGAACGATGCGGTGATCTCGCTAAGCGAGGGCAGGTTCGACCAGAGGTCCTCAACTTCATCAACTGGCGAATCCGTCCGTACCTCGTCGGCATCCTTCACTACGGGGGACAGCTCGCCCGGTGTCCAATGGATACGGGACGCCCACGCACGACCCCGCTGGGTCAGGTGCAGGACCTTCCCGGCATCCAGCTCGGCCAGTTCCATCCCCTTGATCCAGTTGATGAGCACGGTCGGGGCGAAGTTGCTGGTCCAGCCGGGATTGACCTTCTGCAGACGGCTGATCGCCTGCTTCTGCGGAAGGGGGGCCTGGTTGAGCATGTAAAGGAGATTGTCGAAGCCCAGGATCTGGGTGAGCAGCCAGTCAGAGACCTCCTCTGTTTCGCCCGATTCCAGGAAGGCCTCGCCTCGCGGTGTCAGGAACAGATCGTCGCCAGACGAGCGCAGTGCGCCCCATTCGGCGATCAACGCGTTCAAGTTGGTACCCAGCGAGTTGGTCGCCAGCTTTGGATTCACCGAGCGGATATGTTCAAGGAAGTCCGCACGCTTGCGCCCTCCCTTGGCAAACTCCAGCATCGCCAGCACGCTGGCAACCGATCCGTTGATGGCCAGCATGCCCCGCCGGCGGCGTCCAGCGGGTAGTGGGTTGAGCCGAAGGTCACCGGCAGACTCGCTGGGAAGCTCGGTCGCCTCGCTTCCATTCTCCTGAACGTAGTGCACGTACAGGACCCACGGAAGGGTCATGCGTTCCTCGCGGCTGCGGAATACGATGCCAGCGCTATCCAGCCGCTGCAGGATACGTTGATGCAGCTCGGTGCGGTGGTCGGAGCCAATGCTCAGTCCCAACGCTCTGGCCAGGCTTTTCAGCTTCTGATAGTGCGCAACAGTGGTGAAGTCCTGCGGCCACAGCGAGGCGAAAACACGGTACTGCTTCAGCCTGGGCTTGCGGTCAGTCAGGGCAACGACCAGCGCGCTTACTTCTTCCCACGCCGCGCCCAGCCAGGCCACCCGTTCGCTGAAGGAGTCGGGTAGCTTGGCTTGCTTGAGTGACCAGAGCTTCTCGGCGATTTCCTTGTTGGCAATGACGGCAGACACATCAATGTGACCCTGGCCGGTAGCCGCGATGGTCTGGACTTCCCAGAGTTGGTGTTGGAAGTCGCGCCCGACGAACGTGTCGTGGTCAGCGGCTTCCACATGAACAAGCCATTCGGCTACGCGCGAGATCCAGCTATCCAGGCTGTGCCCATTCCGGTGTAGCTCCAGCGCTCTTGCGCTCGCTTCTCGCAGTCCGGCGTCATTAATCAGATCAAAGGCCATTGCAGCCATCCCCTTGGCAGATCGAACAAAAGTTACAAGAAAGCCCGTGCGCGGTCATGCCCGCAGCAGGCGTGCGTACTCGGCATCGAGGTACTCATCAACGGCGTCGTGATCAAGGCTGCCGGCGGTGATGAGTGCCTTCGTTTCAGTCAACGACACGCACCCGAAGCGCACCCATGCCACCATGTTTCCTCTAAGCAGGAAGCCAATGATGTCGCCGCCAGAGCGTAGTGCTGCGTCGCCGACATCCACCAGGCACAGGCTGCCATGGCTGACGAGCAGCATTCTCCGAAGCTCGGGAATGCTGCCAAATGGCATGCACTGCGACAGCGGGCGGTTATGCACCGCCCACTGCTTAACCACCCAGGTAATGCGGGTTAGAACTTCGGTCAGCATCACCGGTATTGCCATCGCCAGGCCGTGGCGGAAATCATAGCCTTGCTCGAAAACCCTGACCGCAATGGTGGCGAAGGTCTGCCTGTCTTTACCGAAGCTTCCTACATTCACAAACTGAAGCAGAGAATAGAACGGCATCGGAATGCCGGACCCGCGCCCCTGCGCCCCAGATGACCCGGCAACATCAGAGAACAAGTGGCCGATCCAGTTGACGAAACCGGCGAAGATCTTTGCCGACAGCGTTCGGCCTTTCAGCTCGAAGGTCTCCGTATCCACCGAGACCAACTTCCCATCGGCAACGAAGTGCGCGGTGCTGCAGAACTGATCAAGGATGGAGAAGAACAGGCCGACCAGGTCAGGCGAGTGACCAAGGCTCTTGATGTGGTGGTTGCGGGTGCTCATCTTGAACAGACCGCCAACATCGCCACCATGGCGGTGGTCATAGTTGATACCAAAGGTCCGCTCAAGCCAGCCTATCGCGCTTCGTGTAGGATCGCTGCCTTCGGCGGGGCCCTTCCAGCCCATCAGGCGGGCAAACTGCCGTACCGCCCTGTCAACAAAGGAGTCAGCTGCTTTGCCCAGTGGGCTGGCATCCTCGCCTCCTGTCGCGCTTGCCGCACCCACAAAAAGCACATCGACAAGGCCGCCGATTACGCCGCAAGCACCTGCCAGCATGTAGTCGTACTTATCACAGTCCGCGGCCTTCAACGAGAAGTCCTCGAGCACCATCTTCTCGAATGCCACGCGTTGACTGGGTGTCATCAGGTTTGCGAACGGATCTTCTTTTAGGTCGATCCTGTTTCGTGCCGCATAGGCAATCAACTGCGCCTCGTACTCCTCGTCCGAAGTATCGGCAGAGATCAAAATGCCATCGATCAGCGAGAGCGGCGCTATTGCTCCGGGCTGGGCATCGGGTTCGCAATGCAACTCGGCATGAATGTTGAGTACGAGCTCTGTATCTTGCCCGGGGAAAAGCACAGAGGCATCGGCACTGGCAAGCATTGCTTCTGCCAGCGCAATGGCGTCGTCCAGCAGAACGTCCTGCTCGACCTGGGCCAACGCCATGGTATCCAGCACGGACGAGATGTTGCCGAGCTGTGCTTCGATTGCGGCGACCTGGTGTAGCTGGACACGCACGCGATTGCCGTGCGCATCCAGCTCGTCGTCTGGAGTCATGACCACAGGTTGGAAATGCCCCGGGTGGCCTTGCTGGCAAGATCTGTCACCTTGCCTGCAACCACATCGGACACACTGAAGTAACCAATCGCCTGGAACGACTGGGCGAGATCCTCCAGCTCCCGAACGCCGTAATCTGCCTTCAATACAAGTCGTTCCACCTCGACGGTGGTCTCGTCCTTGGTCTCCTGCACCATGCGGGGCTCATAGTGGCTGATGATCCATTCCCCCAGCTCCTGTCGGGTGGGGTCGCGTGTGAGGCTGCGAACCCGTTCCTCATCAAGATAGCGGGCGCAACTAAGCTTTGTTGCGCTGCTCTGTGCGGCCTCAGAGCGCTCGTTAAGCACTTTGCCTGCGCCTGTAAGCTGGGTCATCAGCCGCATCAGCTTCTCGATCTTGTCGCTTTGCGCGCCGTGCATTTTGATCTGGTCATTCAGCCGAAGCGTGACGCTGTTGATGTCCGATACGAGCAGCGAAAGGGTCAGCTGGGTCTGCTTGATGACTTCCGCAAGCATCAGGCCCCTTCGCTTGAATCGGGTCAGTTCATTGGCCCCGGTCAGCTTGCGGATACCTGCGTACGTCCCGACGCCAATGAGTACAGCCACGCCAATGCCGGTGGCCATGCTGGAAAGGCCAAGGATGCCGCCCAAGCCCAGCGTGGCCAGCCCGGACGTCATGCCAGCTGCAGACATGCCAATGACCGATCCGGACAGATACACAGCAGCCAAGGGCGTGCCGACCGCGGCGGCCTTGGCTGACAGAAGCTTCATGGTTTCTGTCAGCTGATCGTCGGTGACATCCTCCTTCAGCATGTCGTGCTCGCTTTTGATCGCGAGTACAACCAGTTCAATGTCTGCCGCGGAGACGCGGAACAGCTGCTGGTGTAGGTCGAGGAAGGCGAACTGATCTCGATAGCGCCCGGTCATGCAGTGATTAAGGTTGATGAGCTCCTTCACCAACGAAACATGGACCAGGTGAATCTGGCCATCCGGGCAGGCGTGCTCGAGGTCTGCAACCAGTTTCTCGACGAGCTCGCGCTGGTCGCTTGCAGCGATGTACACGCGTACAGCCATGCGCGATTCTTCGCTGAGATTCAGACGCGTCATCAGCAGCATTAGCTCAGCGAACACTTTGTGGCCGAGCTCCTGCCGGTTCTCGTAGGCCGCGTTCACTGCAATCTTGAGGTATGCCACCTTCAGCGACTCTGCCATGTCCTCAATGGGAATGGACTGGGCCTCTTCCTGGTGGTTCTCGAAGTTGCTGATGGCTTGCTGGAGAATATCGGCAAGCGGCGGCAGATTCAGGTAGGCGCCGCGGATATCGATACTGGCGCCATTGATCTGCGAAAGGCGGACCAGCTTATCCACCTTCCCAGCCTTGCCTTCAATGGGGACCTCGAGATACTGCGCGCTCAGCAGGTCGGAGTAGGGGAACCGCTGGGGCTTGCCCAACAGTGGGCGGTAGATGACTTGTTCGCCGGTGAACAAGAGGCCTTCCTTTGCGCTGCCGAGCAGGGTGTCGTCGTAGACCGCGACCACATTTCCCGGTTTTCCTGCGTAGTCAAAGGCGCCGATGGCGTTGTTGAGCTTCTTCTCTTCGATGTTCGGTGCGATGTAAATCCGCTTCGCGGAGATCTCCACAAGGCGTTCGCGAAGGAATACGTTGATGTTGCCCATATAAGCCCCTGTTGCGACAGATGATCTACCTGGCAGGGGCGCTCATCCGAGCAGGGAGAGCAGGACCCGGCCTGGCCCCGTCAAGAGTGTGACGTGTTGCTCATCTTTAGAACATCAGATTTGTCTGATGTGGTGTCGGGATTAGCCTGACATCCATCAGGCTGCGGCCGGGGTTTGCTGACAGTGGGCGATCAGCCCATCCGCATGGAATACGATGGGGCCTCCAGGGCGCGTGCATCTTGGCTCTGCTGCTCCTTCTGCATCGCCAGCGCACGTTCCTGGCCGTCAACACGAAGCCCCTCAAGCTGCTGCATGGACTGCTCGACCGGCGTCTGTACCGCCAGCGCTGTGGGCATGGCCGCGCGAAGATGGGTCGGGTCAGCCGGGTCGCCCTGGATGGCGAAGACCGTGTGGCCAGCGGGGGCCTGGTGAGTGGCATTGCTGAGGGCGACGTGGTCCACCCGATGCATGCCCGCCTCGACGGCCGTCACGGTCAGGCTCGCCGCCAGCCTTTCGCTGGCTTCATCGAAGGGGCGGCCCAGCCCGGCGTCGATTTCGGCAACGTGCTGCTTGATCTGCTGATGTAGTGCGGCGTTCTCGTGTCCTGCCGGCAGGCCTTGGGCGCTTGCCAAGGAGCCCTCGCGCAGGGGGACCTGTTCGGAAGCCAAAGTCACCGGGCTCTTCATGATCGTCCGGTGCGGATCGTCGGGATGGAACGCGTGCGACTTCTGCTGACGCTCGAGGCGGAGTTCCCGTGTTTCATTGAGCCGATCAATGGTCTGTCGATCGGTTTCCTCAATCGTGATCTGCCCCAATGCACGGGCGACGGGGCTGCTTGCCTTTACGGCTTCACCCGCGCCCACCCGCCAGTGGTCCTGTTCCGGCGAGTATTCATGCATCCGGATCTTGTTGCCGATGTGATTCGGGTCGACGCTCGCTTCGCTGATGCTGGCCAACGCGCCTGCCCTCAGCAGACTAGCACTGTAGGCCGCAGCGTCTGCAGGCTCCATGTACTGAGCGACGTTGACCACGGTGTCCTTACCGCGGATGACGCCATACGTAGAGTTGTCCAGCATGCTCTTCCAGATGGCCTGTGTCGCCTCCGTGCCACCCTTTGCATAGGCGGCCTCAAGCAGAAGCCGGGGTGTCCAGCAGTTTGGGTCGAGCTTGTGATCCTTGAACGCATCGTCATGCGCTTGCTGCACGCGTGCTACTGGCAGATTGAGGGCGAGGTCAGGGCGGTTCTCCTCCATCATCTTCTGACGCTGTTCCAGGTCCCTCAACAACAGCGTTTGACCGAAGTCGTCCCACTGCCTTTCGCTCAGAACGCGGTCAGCGAAGCCGCTGCCCTTGCCATGCTGGTCCGCTGCAAACTCCTGGGCATAGCTGTTGGCGGTGGCGCCGGGCATGTTGTCGTTGCGCACCACACCCAAGGCCAGCTTTCCGTAGCCGTCTGACCCATCATGCTGTGCCAGGTAATTCCAGTAGAGCTCGCGATTTCCAGCTTTGCGTAGGCGGTCAGAACATCAATATCGCGTTGGCTCAGGCCGGGGGCGTCAGTTCTTCCTTGAGCGGCCATTGTCAGGACCTCTTGTACTTGGCAAGGGCGGTGCGCACAGCAGACTCGATGTGCTTCCAGTCTTTCAGGATGACCCGCGGATAGGTTGCAGTGATCGAGATGCTGTCCTCAACATCCACGAAGTAGTGAATGCAGCCGGCTACCCGGCTGTCTTCCGTGTCGGCCAGTCGATCACCGGAGATGGTGAGGCCGTCGGGGAAGTGAGCTTCGCTCTCGCACTTGATGAAGGTTGTAAGTTCGCCATCGCCATTTCGAGCGACGTACCAATCTTTCTCCATGCGAAGATTCCGGGGCTGGGGCATCTTCGATTCCTGCTCCAGTGCCTTCTGGAACGCAGGCATCAATGCTTCGTTGATTGCATAGGGCACCAGGCCGAAGCGCTCTGGCTGGGGTATCCGCAGGTCAAGCCGTTCGGTTGGGTCGTTGCGCAGTACCGATGTCGGCGTCGAGGTCTGCTCCGTGCTGGCATAGCGCTCCAACAAGCCTCTGATAGGGGTGCGATCAATATGCTGCAGGCCAATGACCACAGAGCGCTGGAAGTCTTCCATCGAACGATCCGGGCGGGTGCCCGGTGGGGCGGGGCCCAGGTCGGGCCACAGAACGGTCAGCCCAACGCTGCCATCGAAGTACGGGCCGATCTGGTTGTCGTAGTAATTGGCGGGGAACATGAATCGGTGCGGGCCGATCCTGGCCTCCACAGGTTCAGTGGTGTACGTGTGCCCTTTGATCGTGCGGCGCACGCTGGGATCTTCACTCATTTCAGCCTCCTTGCTTTGCGATTCCATGGATGAGGAATTCATACATCCGCCGGCGCCCAGTGCCAGCACTGCCGTGACAGCACAGCGGAAGCTGAAAGCAGCAATCTTCATGGAGTCAATCCATTGCTCATCTAGCTGAGAAATATACGTGCCGTGCGGTTGGCGCGTCGACCACTTCGCGCGGCGGCAGATCGGCGTAGCAGCCCAGCAGGGAGGCATCCATGCCAGCATCCTGGTGGTCGATGGCGAACAGGTAGAGAAGCTCGGCATCGAAGGCGGCCAGCCATGCGGGATCGATCGGCAGCACGGTCATGGTCCAAGAGGGTATTCATGGGTACCGGGGGGGGGATCACCCCATACTCGCCGCACGCCCTCTCACCTCCTGCTGCATCCGCTCTTCCTGCGACTGCTGCTCAAGCTCACGACCCATCGCACGCTGCTGCGCTTCCTGGCTCACGCTTTCATACCGCTGCAGCGATTGCTCTACGGGCGTCTGCACGGCCTGCCCTGTGGGCATTGAGGAGCGCAGATGCGAGGGGTCGTTCAGCTCGCCCTGCACCAGAAACACCGTGTGCCCCGCAGGGGTCTGCGCAGTCGCATTGCTCAGCACTACGTGGTCCACGCGTGACAGATCGCTGTCTTTGGCCAGCACCAGCAGGCTCGCGCTCATGCGCTCGCTGATCGCATCGAAGCTGCGCCCATGCTTGGCATCCAGGGCCGAAACGCCGTCGCGAATCTGCTCGTAGAGTGGGTAGTCGGGGTGGCCCGGCAGCAGCGGGCTGCCTGCGGTCTGGGGTTCCTCCACGGGCTTGCCGGCGTGGCCGTGCACTGCGTGGGCGGGGCGTTCCGGTTCCTGTCCCACGGCGGGAACGAATGGGCGTTCGCGTTGCTGCCCATCCATCTGCGGCAGGGCAGGGGACGGGGCCCCATGGGCCGATTGCATGCGCACCATGTCCTCCACGGTGGTGGTGGAAGTCAGCTCCATGCGGTTGCCCGGGGCGGTGCCGAAGGAGGCGATGGCGCTGTCCGCGCTGGGCGCGTGCGTGCGCGGGTCCGGCATCAGTTCCAGCGTGATGTCGGTCTGCCGTCCAACGTCGGCCAGCTTCTGTTCAACCGCAGCCGTAGTGGCGGCAAGCTGCTCCTCGGTGCGCGGAATGCCATGCTTTGCGTACAGCGTTTCCACCTGGCCGCGCACGCCCTCAGGCGCGATGTGTACGGTGGCCTTGATCTGCTCGGCCATCCTGCCCATGTCTGCAATGCCGGCGTTCTGGCTCTGCCAGGTGATCTCCAGCTCATCGCCGATATTGCGATTGGCCTGGGTGTCGTAGGCAACGCCGTCGTGGACCCACTGGCCATCCGAGTGGCGGCTGTAGCTGCGGCCGTCGCTTGCACGCAGGGTATCGGCGCCGTCCTGCGCCTTGCGGATTGCCTGCGGAACGGACGGGTTCTGCGCGTCGCCGAAATCACTCCAGCGGCCCTGCTCGTGGGCCACCATGTAGCGCGACGCCACCGACGCGGGGGTGTTGGCCGCGTTCTGCGCGATGACGGTGCGCGATTGCTCATCCAGGGCCGGTTCGCGTTCCGGCGGAACGGACTCGCGCCGGGTGATGGGCGTGCGCCCGTCAACGACTTCCCGTATCTCCAGCTCCCATTGCCGCGAGACGGTATCGCGTACGAACTCCCGTCCGGTCTCGAAGGCGCTGGGTGGCGGCTCTTTCAAGCCACTGGCATTGAGTCGATAGGGATTCTGCGGCGGTGGCAGGTTGGCCAGGCCCAGCTCGTAAGAGGCACGGGCGGCCTGCCAGTTCAATTGGCGCTCCAGCGTGCCGGTGGCCACATAGTCGGCTTTGAAGGTGACATCGGCGCCCTGTGCCGTCTGCACGGGCCGAACTTCCACGCCAGTCCCCAGATCGGCGCTCTGCACCTGCTGTTGCTCGGCGCTGCGCAGCCAGCGGCCCTCCGGGTCTGCCGGGCTACGCGTCCAGGTGCGGTGCAACGGGTCCTGCTGGATATAGACCCGCTCGATGTCTTTCTGTGCGGCCCACTGCTCACCCAGGTGGGCGCCAAGCGCGCCGCCAGCGATGCCCGCAACAACAGCGCCGGGGCCCGACCACGAACCGGATACGAGGCCAATGCCCGCACCTGCGGCGAAGCCGCCCAGCGCACCGCCCAGGTTGCGACCGACGAAGTGCGCCGAAGTGGAATCGGCCCCTGCGGTGTTGCCTTGCGAGTTCAGTTCAACCCACTTGTGGCCGGAAGTGGCGAAGTCGTGCGCCATAAGGGCGACGCCGGCCACGCCAAGTGCCTTCATGCCGGGGTTCACCCCGTGGGGCACTGCCTCGGCTACTGCCACGCCCGGAGGCCCGCGCGGTGCGCCTGGCTGCATTGGCGAATGGGGCAGTGGCTCGGGAAGATCGGCGAACAAGCGCGGGCCCGTAGACAGCGCCGAGCGAGCAGCGACCCATTCCGCGCGGGTGGTGGACATCTCGTGCAGGCTTAGGGCGCTGTAATCGTGCAGGGGCTTTTCGAAGAGGGTCTTGCCCATGGCGTCATAGCCATCGATAGGCTTCAGGTGCAGGCGTACCTGGGCGACGTCGACCGCTTGGCCAGTGTTGGTGGTGGCGTGCTGGGCCAGGGTGCGCTCGAGGGTTTGGTACTCGGCGGCTGACTGGCTGGCGAAGGTGAGCGGGTCCGGACCGAATGCGCTTATGGGGTAGCCGTTGATGCGGACGGTGGGGTGATCGAGGGCGGTGGCTAGCTCAAACTTGTCGAAGCCACGTCCCGGCATTGCGCCATCGACGAATGCCACTAAGGGCCTGTTTGTGGCGATGGCGTTCTCGAAGTACGTCGGACTGCCAGCGTTCCACATGACGTCCTGCAGCGCTCCTCTATGATTGCCGCCCCAAGGCTCCGTCCCCTGCGCATTCATGAAGCGCTCAAGCCCTCGCTCCATGATCTGGAACTCCGGGTGTTTCAGAGGGTCCGTCCTCATCTCGTCAATGAAGCGTCCCCAAGGCGTGTCACCAATGATGCCGGCGCTGCCGTTTACGTCCTTTGCATAGTTCTTGGCATGATCAAAATTCAGTTTCCCACTGCGATCAGTAGCCGAGAAACCCAGATAGTCGGTGCCTGCGGGAAGCTCAGGAGGATGTGCCTGCATCTTCGTAGCGACGTAGTCAGCGAAGCTCGTAACGCCATCAGGCCCCGATTGCGGTGATCTCAGATAGGAGATCACCTCTTGCTTCTGTTGCATTGAAAGCGGGCTGCCGTCAGAAGTGTTCTTAGCTCCGCCCAATGTGGCGAGAGCGAAATCGTCGAATGTGAATTTTGACATGACGGTCAGCCTCAATCCGCACGGATGGGATTGACTGCTTCAGCCAAGATAATGACGCCTCCATGGTGAGCGGGCGCCAAGCCGACTGTAGGAATATCGTTGCGAGCAAGTGCTTCGGCCGTGGTGATCGCAACGTATCGCACGCCATACTTTGGGCTGCTGTGGTCCATGTTCGCCAGCACCAGCCCCTGCGCAACTGAGCATAGGAAGGCGAAGTTGCTGTCCTGATTGTTCAACGTCTGCTTGAAGCCGAGGATAGACTTCAGAACCCAGTCGCGACCCAGATCCAGAGCAAACACGCGTTCGCGGCCACTCTCTGTCTCAACCATCTCATCGCTTCCAAAGAGCCCCAGTCCGTCAACTCTCTGGCCATTGAGATAGAAGAGATACTGATACTCGGTGTGGCTCGGATCTTCGGGGGGGCTCGCCGGCAAGATGCGCGGTGCGGTGATGATCACGCCGGTGCGGCGATCGACTGCGGAGCCTGGCTGACGCTCAAATTCCAGCGGCATGGTTGATCCTTCAATGGAGTCCGGTTGCAGGCGATGGGAATCAATGATCCCATCGCGTCTTCTTGCGGACTATACGCCCCTCATTCTGGCTGCTCTATGGGCCAGTTCCTAAGGCCCTCCGTACTGCTCGCTGGTTCACACATTCAGCAAGCCAATTGCGTCACCCGCCCCGCCTTCAGTTGCCCGCGAACCAACCTTCATTCCAGACAATTCCCTGGAATGCTCCTGCGGCCCCAACCACAAGCAGTGTGATGCCTCACGAGTCGAGGAGGCTCTGCAGCCTTCCCTCCACCTATTCCGCAGCACTCGCCGCGCGACCCGGGCCAGATCCAGCTGACGTCAGACAGTCGATCACGTCGTCCATCTGCTGGGAACTGATGGTGGTGTCGTCGGCTACGTTTGTCGCTACAGAGAACGTTGTCCTGGCGTAGTCATCGAAGGTTGAGCTGGCCATGAAGGTCCTCCTCAGACTTGGTGAGCGCGGATGAAGACGCTGGCGAGGATGATGGAGCCGTCATCGCAGATTGGAGTTCCCTCCGGGACCGGTACCCCAGCTCGTGTCAGTGCGTCGGCGCGGGTGAAAGCTACAAAGCGCAGGTTCTGCAGGTTGCCGACCTGTACAGCGAACGAAATCACAAGACCCTGTGCAAGGCTCTGAATGAACGCAAATGGCTCATCTAAACTGCCGAGTGAGTCCTTGAACTTGAGCATGTCATTGAGTACCCAATCAGGGCCAAGATCCAGTGTGTAACGGCGTTCGCGACCGCCGTTCGTGCTGATGAGTGCCTGCTTGCCAAAGAAGCCAGTGGCCCACACAGTCTTGCTGTCGCGGTTAAAGGTGTACTGGTATTCAATGCCTACGCTGCCATCCAGCTGAGCATCTGGGAGCATCCTGGGTCGCAGGATGGAGATTCCGCTCAGTTCATCTACGGCAGACGCCTCTCTAGGTTCAAAATTGAAAGGCATGACAGTGGTTACCATAGCTGCTGTGCTATCGGGACCCGTTCTTGGGAAAAGCTGGGTCGGAGGGGAGGGCGACTGAAAGGAGGGGCATGACGTTCGAACGCATCGATGTAGCCGGGAACTCGCTCCACCTGATGAGGCGATAGCGGACTGTCCTTCGCTCTGTTGGTCGCTCCACCCACGGTTGTGCGGAAAAGTAACTGAACACGCATCTGCTTACGGGTCCACCGCCTGCGATTGGCTGTCGGGAACGCATGCCTCTGCCAAGACAATCTCGCCATTCGCTGAGTATGGAATGTGCTGGGGCAGCGCAACTCCATGCTGACTGAGGGCGTTGAGAGAAGTCACAACCACATTTCTCTGTGGCTCGGTACTATCGGCGCTGCCTACAAATACAGCTCCAAGACCCTCGGCAATGGCGGACAGAAAGATGAAATCATCATCCGTGTTTCCAATCTTTCGCTTCAGTCTAAAAATCGAATCGAAGGCCGAATGGTGCGTGATCTCGAGCTTGTACAGCCACTCGCGGTGACCATTGATCACCAATGCAGTCTCGATTCCGAAGATCCCTAAACCGCCCACTCGATCGCCATTGCGACGGAATGCGTACTGGAGCTCGATGCCTGTTCCGCCTTCTGGCAGAGTTGCGGGTAGCATGCGAGGCTGCGGGATGGATACGCCGCTGCTGGCGTCAATCGCAGAACTACCGAGTGGCTTGAAGTCCATTGGCATAGTCGTTCCTACTCAACCCATTGGCCAGTGTGCTCTGATCGTACGCTCAGCGTCCACGTCTCTCCAAAGGCTTGCGTCCTGAAAGCAGAGCATCACGCGCCGCACATCCATCTCTACCCATCGGCAGCTGCTTGTCCGACTTCAGGTCGTCCTATCGTCACTGGTCAGCTCCTCCGAACCGCACTTCATAGACGCACCTTGCTGCACGTGGGCTCGTCCCATTCGCGTAGGTGAGTAGACTGGTCCTCAGCGTTTGTTTCCCCTCACTACCTGCACGCCAGTAGTTCCTGATACCACCTCTCTGGAATGGAGATTCCTCTCCCCCGGAGTACCCCAGCCGTTCCAGCTCGCGCCCCGCTTTGTCTGCGTCCCAGTAGCAGACGCCGTCGGGCGATTCGGTGACAGATGGCTTTCCCGCCTGATAGAAGATGATCGAGTGCATGGGATAGTCATCCGGCGCTTCGACAGAGAAATAGGACGCGCTGTAGTTGTAGCCCTCCGCCACGCCAAGACTTCTTGCCTGGGTCTTGATGCTGTTTCCTTGGACGGGCAATAGGGTGAATCCAATCGCCTCACCGAACTTCTCTGGACTGATGTCCGCGCGCGACCTGAGTGAATCTGCGTAAGTGAGGATGCGCGCCTGCAGCTCGGCCATCGGAATGCTGGACGGCTGTGCTTCAGGTCCTGAGCTCCGCTCGCCGGCGCTGGACGCACCAGGTGTTCGCGCGCAACCCACTCCGAGCGCCAAGAGAGCCACAAGCCCACATGTGGCGGTTCGAGCGCCCAACGCTCGTAGAGAACTCCTGATCATCAGCACATCCATTGCAGCGGTCTGGCCACTATATGGCGTGCAGCCTGAGCAGCGCTGTCTTACCATGATCAGAAGTGCTCTCGAGTTCACAATTCCATCAACGATTCGCTCACCTGAATGGAGGTCGTCCTGCCTCGTGACCCGGCAGACAGCGCCCCCGCATCACGCCCCTGCCGGCAGCGTAATCGACTTGATGTTGACGAATTCCTTCAGCCCCTCCGGCCCATGCTCACGGCCGTAGCCCGATGCCTTCACCCCGCCGAAGGGCAGGGTGGGGCCGGCCACGTTGAAGCCATTGATGCAGACCATGCCGGTATCGAAGTACGTGGTGGCCAGCTCGCGCGCGCGCTTCACATCGCGGCTGAAGATGCCGCCGCCCAGCCCGTAGCGGCTGTCGTTGGCAATACGCATGGCGTCATCATCGTCCTTGGCCTTGATGATGGCCGCAGCGGGCCCAAACAGCTCGTCCTCATACGCCACCTGGCCCGGCGCAACATCGGCCAGCACCGTGGCCGGGTAGAACCATCCGGTCTTGGCCGGCACTTCGCCACCCACCACCAGCCGCGCGCCCTGGGCAACGCTCTTGCTGACCTGCTCGTGCAGGGTGTCACGCTGGGCCTTGGACACCATCGGGCCGAGCTGGGTCTTGCCGTCATTCGGGTCGCCCATGCGGATCTGCTCGAACTGCTTTGCGTACGCCTCAACAAACGCGTCGTAGTTCTTCTCGGTCACGATGAAGCGCTTGGCATTGACGCAGGTCTGGCCGTTGTTGAACAGGCGCCCCTTCACGCAGGTCTTTACCGCCAGTTCCAGGTCGGCATCGTCCAGCACCAGATAGGCATCGTTTGAGCCGAGTTCGAGCATGGTCTTCTTCAGTGCCTTGCCGGCCTTTTCGGCCACGGTGCGCCCGGCCTTTTCACTACCGGTAAGCGTTACCGCGCGCACCAGGTCGTGGTCGATGATGGCATCGGACTGGTCATGGCTGATCAGCAGCACGCCGAACAGCCCCTTGGGCAGGCCGGCTTCCTCGTACAGGTCGCGCAGGAACAGGCCGCTGCCGGTGCAGCTTTCGGCATGCTTCAGCAGCACGCCGTTGCCGGCCATCAGGCTGGCGATGGAGTAGCGCACCGCCTGGTAGGCCGGGAAGTTCCACGGCTGGATGCCGTACACCACGCCGATGGGCGAATGGGTCACTATGCCCACGCCATTGGCCGAGGGGCGCTCTTCATCAGCCAGCACCGTCGGGCCCTGCTCGGCGGTGTACTTGCAGATGGCCACGCACAGATCCACCTCGCTGCGGCTGTCACCGATCAGCTTGCCTACTTCGTTGGTCATCAGCTGGGCGAAGGCTTCCTTCTTCTCTTCCAGCTTGCGGGCAATGGCGGCCACCACCGCAGCGCGCTCTTCCAGACTGCGCAGGCGCCACTGCAGAAAAGCCTCGTGGCACGCCTTCACGGTGTCCGCTGCCTGCGCGTCGGACATGTAGGCGTATGTATCCAGCACCTGTTCGGTAAGCGGGTTGATGGTCGTGAGCTGCTGCTTGGTCATGGTCAGGTCCACCTTGTCTTGGGGAAGGGAGGGCGTGGGTAGGAGCGGCGTCAGCCGTAGCGACGGCGATGGCGGTGCAGCGCGCCCTGCAGGTTGTGCAGGGCCTTCAGCAGCTCGTCGCGCCAGCCGTGGGCGGGCAGCCTGCGCACCGCCGAATGGGCGGCGCAGACGAACGGGGTGCCGGCCCAGCGCGCGGCCAATGCGCGGGCCCAGCGATCAAACGCATCAGCGGCACCGGCGCGGGCCTGCAGCGCACGCGGCAGCGTGGGATGGAACTTCAGGCGCGACTGCGGCAGCCACCTGCCCAGCATGCCGGGCGCTGCCAACACGTTCAGCGTGTCATCCACATGGACAATGCCGCTGTGGCGATGGCGGACCAGCACCGAACCGGCGTGCACGCTGTCATTGGCCGGCACCAGATCCACGCCCGCGGGAATGGAGAAATCCAAGTCGTCGGCAAAGTCAGCCTGGGTGGCCACGTCCTCGATCACGTGTGGATCCCACGGCAGGTGCGGCGCCCGCTGCAGATGGCGGCGGGTGCCGATCAGGCGGGCAGCGGGCAACAGCCGGTGCAGGGGCTCGCAGTGCAGGGTATGGAACGGATGCACGTTGATGATCGCGTCCACCAAAGTGCCGCCGGCGGTAAGGCCGAGCAGGGCCTGGCGCTGGGCGTCACTGGGGCTGTAGCTGTCCAGCACCACGAAGCGGCCATTGCTGCGGCGGAGTACGGAAAGCTGCGTACCTACGTCGAGCAGCCCGGCGACCTTGAAGGTGCCGCGCAGGTTCCAGAAATCGGGGGCGAGTTGCTGCATCAGGATCAGGTAGCGAGGCTTTGGGGGGCCATCGCTTGGGTCTGCTTGGGGGTGTGACTGATCGTGCGCAGGCCGCGATTCCAGCGGCGTGAAAGCGGGTGATGGGGATGTCAGGAGCGGCGGGGCGCTTTGGGGTTCGCCCCCTTTTCATCGACGCCTACCAAGGGCGCCTTGCAGGGCCCTTGAGGCGTTTCGTCCTCAATCCCTTGGCGGAATCTCCAGGCTGGCGAGAAGCAGGTAGCTGTCCAGCGAATCCAGCACGTGATGCGCGTTCGCGGGCACCCCCGCGCCGGTCAAGGCATCGTGGGTGGTCAAGGCGACGTAGCGAACGGTGATCGGTGAGCTGACGCCGGAGCCAGCAGCCGCTAGCAGCGCATGAACGATCCTGCGCAGAAACGAAAAATCGTCCTCGGTGCTACCTAGTGCTGATTTCTTGCTGAGCAAGCATTTCAATGACTGCGGATGTGTGAAATCGAGCGAGTAAATTGTCTCCCGACGCCCCTCTTCGCTGAAGGGCCAATCAAGTCCTCCTTCCGCCCCCGCGACAGCTACGCGCTCGTCGTTGCGGAAGAACACAAACCAATATTCTGCAGGTGATGGCCCGCCGCCCTGCAGGCGGGAAAGGCTGACCCTTACCGCGTTCCGCATCTCGGCTTCTGATTTCGCATCTGGATAGAACGTACTTGGCATGTTTTGATCCTTCATGGTCGTTGGTGCGGTGCTGGCGACTATCGCCGCCACCCAACTGAGCATCTGGAAGCGTCCTGAGGTGGAAGATGGAGATTCCGCTCCGTCCTACTACGGTGGACTTTCTCGGGCATCGAAGTTGAACGGCATGACAGTGCCCATCATCAGGTCCATTCCAGCGATGGAGCCACTATACGGATACGAACAGGTCTCCTCCCCTCGCTCACGCTTCTCACGAGTCGCAATTGGCACGGATCAGGTCGATCCGTCGACACGTTCCAGTGCAGAGATACCCTTCGCGTACCAGTAACAGAGACGCACCGCTCAGTCTTTGGCGTTCGGAGGCATCCTTCAGGCGCCCACGGCAATGGGGGTGTATAAACAAGCCGCGCGTTCTGTTCGCGATGTATCTCCACGGTCTGAGGTGAGGATGAGGAACCTGTTCAAGCAATGGATGCTGCCCTTGCCGCTGCTGCTGGCCGCGTGCGGTGGCAACCAACCTCCTGTCTATGGCGATGGTTTCCCGGTCGCCAAGCCGATGGATCTTGTTCACGCAGGCGCCGTAGCGCAGGCGCGGTTCGAGCTGCCGCCGCCTTGGGAAGATGACCCCCGGCCTCGGACATTCCTGATTGGCTTCCGCACGGGCGGCCCACCGGGGCGCCCAGACATGAAGCCCGGCGATGCGGATTTCCTGGAAAAGGCGGAGCTGCCCTTGCGAGTGCAGTTGTGGAGGGTGGATGGGAGCGATGAGACGCCGGTGGTCCTGCATCGGCTCAACCCCTCGACCGTGTCCGGCAGCCCCGTCTTCATTCAAGCAAGCAGCGACGTTTTTCCGCAGCGCTCGCCGACCGGGGCCGATTCAAACAGCTTGGTGAAGGTCGGTAAATACGACATGTCCATGGCCTATCGCCAATTCGAGGTGGCCAGTGCGACAGCCGAGAGCTTGTCGCCTGGACGATACCGTTTGCAGGTGACCAACCTGCAGGAGAATCCGCGCATCGCACATCTGAAGGTTGAGCTTCTTGTTGCCAACTACAACGTGAAGTAAGACATGGAGAGTCAAATGCAGAACTCATCCCAGGCTGGTACAGGTGGCGTGGCACACGCTGGAGAGGGCAAGGGCCCCTATACCGTGACTGTGTATCTGGCAGCGCCGGGCACCACGGTGGTCAACCAGGGCGGATCGCTCCATTCCTCCTCCGCTGGCCACGCGTACTTCATGGTATCCAACTCGAAAGACAAGGATGGCTATGGGTTCTGTCCCATTAGTACCGGCGTCATGGGTCCCGGCCAGGTGGTAAAGGACGAGTACAAGACGTATCAGAACCCGCGCTACACCTATCGGCTGGAGATCACCGAGGAACAGTACGAAAAGTTGAAGGCGTACGGCGAGGCTGGTGTCGATAGAAACGAAAAGCAGTTTGGCCTGTACTACAACGGAGCATCGAACAGCTGCGTCGACTTCGTATGGACGGGCCTGCGTCAAGCGGGGCTTCGGCCGAAGCTCGATAGTCCGGACCGGGACTTCGATGGGACGATGAAGGTGCTGCCAAATCTGGATGCGCTGAAGAGCATTCCCAAGCCATTCCCCAATAGCACGCTCAACACGCTTGAGGAAAATCCGCTTCCGAAGAAGCCAACGCGCTTGCAAAAGTTGTTGACCGAGGTAGAAGGGTCGCAGCCTCCTGAGCGAGCTGCACTCTCGAAGGACTCGCAACAACTGTATGACCGCATGCGTTCAGAGCTGGCGACCACTGTTAGTGATGGGCAGGTGCTTTCTGCTGTCAATGCGGCAAGGGAGGCCGGCATACAGAAACCAGAGCAGTTGCGTGAGGCGGTGCTTCACGAGGGGAAGATTTTTGTCTTGGGCACGACACCCGGATATCGGGCGATGGTCGATCTGAACCAGCCGCAGCAGACGCTTGCCGACGAAGTGAATCGCAGCCAGCAGATCGACGCGCGATTGGCTGAGCAACGTCAGCAGGAGAGCCAGCAGCGTGATGCTGCCGCGCAAACGGCGGGAGGCATGCGCATGGGGTGAGCGAACTGGAAGGCTGGCGAGGCTTGGTCGTGAGGTTCTCAACTTTCAGGTCCAGTTTAGAGATTGCGTGATCTGCGGTGGTTGGGCTCAATGTCGACCTTGAGCCCCATGGCGCGCACCAGCTGCCTCACCTGCGGGTCCAGGCTTCTGGCCATCTCCGCATCGCCCTCGATCATGATCAGCACGCGGTTCTCGCCCGGAAAGCCCGAGATGCCTGTCAACCCTGGAATCGAGCTGAAGATCAGCGGGTTGTTCCGTTCCAGTATCCGATCGAACTCCGCTTCCGTGTGCACGTTCCCGGTCTCGAACACCACGCGCGTGCTTCCGCTTTCGGTCTTCACTACCCGGTTGGGCACCGGCTCGGTTCCGGTCAGTTCCACGAAGATGTGCTGATCGGGTGCATGCCGGAATGAAAGGGAGGACAGGCGGTCCGCGAACTCGTCCCTGAGCGCTTCGAACGTGGGATTGAGTTCGCCCTGGATGGCGAGCCGTGTGATGGCGTCATCGATCGAAACGCTGGGGTTTTCAGTGATGTAGTTGCGGGTAACGATTTCCATTTCCGCGTCCAAATCTGCAGCGGCAGCGGCAGCGGAGGTCTGGGCATGGGTTGTTCCGCAGAACAGCGCGAGCGTAGTGGCCCATATCAGTTGTCTTCCTTGCATATTGAACTCCTTGAGATCCCTGGCCTTTGCCGGGGGCTATGGCCCCCATCCGCAAGGCCAGAGTACCTTCCGGCGCTGGACAGGGTTGTGTTCGAGTTCTCAGGCCGGTGCCTTGAACAGGGGGAGTGTTCGATATGAATACCTCTTCCAGCAACTTCCAGCTGCAATTAGGCTGGAAGCCGGTATTCAGGGGGGGATGAGAAGTATAGAGCCGTCGAAGTTAAACCTGCCTAAGCGTGGGGAGTTTTTCCTGCTGATGCCTGACACAACTCGTGGCGGGAGGGGGCATGGCGTGGTGTTCGAGAATGTCAAAAACCTTAGGGTTCCTCCACGGCTTGTTCTCCGTCCTGAGGGAGGGGGATTTCCTCCGTTGATCGAGAAACCGCTACTCGTCTACTCGCCCAAGAAGGGTGAACCTCCGGAGGACCTCGAGGGGGGAATGAGTGGCTACTGGCTGGTCTCGGCCCGCCTGCGTGACGTGTTCGTCTCGTTCGACCCGGATGCATTTGAATTTGTGGCGTGCGACTACAGGCTAGCTGATGGCTCCAAGGGGCCAAGCTACTTCCTATGTGATGTTACTCGCGTCCTGGACGCGGTCGACGAAGACGCTTCAACGTTTCGTGTTGTTCGAGACGAAAGCTATCCAGAAGGCAAGTTCTACGACCTTCGAGGAGGAAGCTCCTTGGCGTTCCGCAAGGATGTGATTGGAGCCTCGCATATTTTCCGGACGCCTTACTCTGGAAATCTGGTGTTCTGCGACAGCGCACTGCGGATTGCGATTCTGGCCGCTGGAATCGGTGGCGGGGAAATATCCCGAGGGCTGTGGTTTACGGACGCAACAGATATCTGAAGCTGCAAGAAGAACTCTGGCCTCCGCCGGAGGCGATGGCCCCAGCCGCAAGGCCCGAGCACCTCCCTGTGCCGGGCACGGCTGTGTTCGAGTTCATAGGCCGGTGCCTTGGAGACCTGGCCCGGTGATGGGTTCCCCACCGTGGCGGGCGCGGGGTGTGACGCAGGTCCGTTCCATATGGGATTTCATTGCATTCCGATTGCCCGAAGGCCCAGCCCCGAGTAAAAAGAGGCCGTTGCTAGCCATCTTGCCGGGTGCCCATTGGAAGGGAGAAGCATGTCCAATAGTGATGAACAGGAAGGGCGGTTCGATCTGCAGCTGATCATTGGGCCGACCATCGTTGCCGGCAGCCCACTGCTTCGGTGTCTGAACGAGGCCGGAGCATTCGATACGAATGCCTCACAGAACCGGCTCTACCTGCCTGCCGAGGCGGCCGCGGTTGCACGGGCAGCGGGCGCTGTGCGGGACTAGCAGGACGTTGTGAAAGTCGCGCTGATCAATGGGGATCTGGTGCTGGTCGTATAGAAGCGAATTGCAGCGCTACAGGGATGCCCAGGAGGCACGCGATGGAGCCCACAGACGATGGCCTGGCCGAGACGGGAGAGTACTTCCTCTTCGCGCCTGATCTGGAGACGAATCATCCTTTTCGAGGTGCCGTCTTCGACAATGTGCAGGCGCTGCTTACGCCGCCCCGACTCATCCTGCGTCCGGAGGGTGGTGGCTTTCCCGAGTTGCGCGAGACGCCGCGCATCATCTTTGATGCATCTCTAGGGCCCACGCCGCGCGATCTGGAGGGTGGCTTCGATGGCTATTGGCTTGTCTCCGAGCGTCTACACAATGCCATGTGCGCGGTCGACCCGGAAGCGTTTGCATTTGTGGAGTGTGAGATCCGCATGCAGAACGGCGCGCGGGGGCCGCGTTACTTCCTATGCGATGTCGTGCGTGAGTTGGACGCACTCGATGAGGACAGATCCCGGCTGGACATAGAGGTGGACGACGACTTCGTGAATGGAAAGTTCTACTCGATCACCGGTGGGGCGAGCCTGGCTTTCAACAGGAGCGCCCTGAGTGGCGCTCACGTGTTCCTTACGCCGTTCAGTACGTTTGTCATCGCCGACCGCCGCTTCGTCGACGCCATCCGGGCGGCGGGGATTCCCAAGGCCACAAGGCTGAGCGGGATCTCCTTCATCGATGCAGCACGCATCTGATCATCGTGGAGCGGGAATGAAAGATGATCTGCATGAAATAGAGCCTTCGCGCATGAGTCATCCCGAGTGGTGCGAGTTCGTCCTCCTGATGCCGGATGCCACCCGACCGGGAAGGCGAAAGGGTGTGGTGTTTGAGAACCTCCCAGGCCTGCGCACGCTTCTGCTTAGGCGCTCGCCTGGAAATCTGGCAGCCTTGTCCTCTGCAGTCGATGACTGCGAGCTCTCGATCATTCGCTAGGACAGCCCCTCATGACATCGAATATTCCGAAGAAGGGCGAGCACTTCGAGTTGCGGCCAGATGCAAGGCGTCGCGGCAAGGGGCACGGCGTGATCTTCGTGAATGAATCGGAGCTCAAGACGCCTCCACACTTTCTGCTGCGTCCGGATAGCGGTGGCTTCCCAGCTCTCCGCGAAGTTCCCCGTCTCGTGTACTACGAGAAGGAAGGATGGCCACCCGAGGATCTTGAGCCAGGCATGAGTGGGTATTGGCTTGTATCAGCACGGCTTCGACATGTCATGGAAACGGTGGATCCCGCGGCATTTGCGTTCAACGAAACCGACTACCGCTTCTCCGACGGAGCAAGCGGAGAATCGTACTTTCTATGTGACGTCGTACGAACGTTGGACGCGTTGGACGAAGAGTCATCTCAGTTGAGAATCATCGTCAGTGATGACTATGAGGAGGGTAAGTACTATGGACTTACCGGCACTGTGCGCTTGGCGTTCAAACGGGAGGTCATTGGCGATGCACACGTGTTCCGCCTCCCGTATTACGAAGGTGTGTTCTGTGATCGCGTCTTCAAGGAGGCGGTGGAAGCCGCCGGAATAGTCACCAAGAGCTCTTCAAACGGGGTCTGGTTCCATGACGTGGTGACCGGCTGAGATTGGAGGGTTCGTTGGGCAGCGAACGCACGGCTGTTGCCCCAGCGAGCATCGGAACGAAAGCCAGCCGGCGGAAATGTAGTAGTTGCCCTGTGGTCGCCAAGGTGTTCTACAGAACGGCGCTGCCAGCATTTCACGCGCACAGGCGGGATTTGGCTCGCGTTTGTCCCAGCAAAGTAGCTCGAGGATGAAAGAGGTAGACATGAGTAAGGTTGACCCGCCTAAAGGCATGTTCTATGTGCTCAGCCCCGATATCGGCGCGCCTGGTCGGGGGCACGGGGTTGAGTTGGACAATGAGGATGAGATCCCCTGGCCTGCATTCATGAGCGATCCGGCTGGAATCGGTGGACTGGCTTCGCTGAAGGCGGTTCCCAGGCTTCGCTACGATAGCCAGATCGGCGACATGCCTTCGGATCTGCATGGCGGCTTCAAAGGCTACTGGCTGGTATCGCAGGCGCTCAAGGATGTTTTGGAGCAAGCGGACGCAGAAGGCTTTTCTTTCGCGAGGTGCACTTTCAAGCTTGAGGATGGCTCGGAAGATGAGCCACATTACCTATGCGAAATCAGACGGATTCTGGACGCCGTTGATGAAGAGGCATCCAGCGTGAAGGTCCTTGAAGGCTACCCGAATGGTAAGTACTACAGCCTCTCCGGTGGAGCAAAGTTGTCATTCAAAGTGGCTGAGGTGGGTGCGGTACATGTGTTCATGGACATCCACTCAGGTAGCCGGGTGTACTGCGATAGGGTGTTGCGCGACTGCTTGGTTGAGCACGGATTTGGGACGGCAGTGAATTCGCGCGGTATCTGGATTGAAGACGCTGCGGACTACTAGCGCCAGACAGACTTTCCAGTTGGAAAGGAGTTCCCTGATCGAATCTGTATTTGGCGTCAGTCCATTCAAGCGTGGCGCTTGGCTGATGGACGCCATCGGTCTCTCATTGGTCGGTTCGCAAGCGCACGGAAGTCGTTGTGACAAGACTTGAGGGAGCGAGGTCCAATGGGGGGGCAGGGGCTCGCGGAGCGCTAGCGGCGACAGCTCATTTCAGAGACGATACGGATTGTAACTGCGGTGGAGAACGTGGGAGACAGACAATGACCAATCAGCATGCGCCCAAGAAGGGCGAGTTCTATCTGATCGACCCAGACACCCGGGGAGGGGGGCGCGGTCACGGGATCACGCTGAGCAATGCCGATGATGTTCCACTCGCTGAGGCTCTGAGCTTGCCTGCGGGTAGTGGTGGGCTCAAAGCGCTGGCGGTCATCCCACAATTGCGCTTCGACGTCAGCAAGGGCGAACTGCCTCTTGACCTGCAAGGCGGGTTCAAAGGCTATTGGCTGGTATCTGATTCGTTGAAGCGGGTGCTTGAATCTGTAGATCCGGACGCGGTTTCCTTCGCTCGCTGCGAGTACGTCCAGGATAGTGATCAGGAGGGAGAGGCGCGCTTTCTCTGCGAGGTGGTGAGGACGCTCGACGCCATTGATGAAGCTGCGTCAGTGGTCAACGTGCGCACCGGGTACCCTGGCGGCAAGTACTACAGCCTTGCAGGCGGGGCGCGTCTTGCGTTCCATAAGGATGTTACCCGTGGATCGCATCTCTTCATGGATCTTCATTCTCGACGAATCGTCTGCGACAGAGTCATGAGGGATGCCCTTGTGGAGAGCGGGTTTGGTGGGTGCGAGCATCCGCGCGGGGTCTGGTTGGAGGATGCAGCTGACTACTGATCTCTGTCGATAGATTGGTTTCTGCTGCCAAGGAAGGAGCGATCTCAATGACAATTCTGCAAAGCCACCATGTTTTTGAGCAGGCTGAGTTTGACAGTCATCCTCTCCTGCAACTATTGGCGCAGGAGGGATTCATTGAGAAGCACGAATCCGCTAACAGAATCTATCAGCCAAGGGATGGGGACCAAGCGAGTGTTATGGACTTTGAAGAAGGCTGGCGGCATTTCCCAGCAGCAGGATACTGAAGACGACCAAGTGGAGCCCAGCCAATGTCTCAGGTAGGCGCTCGTAGTCCCGGGCCAGACGCCTGAAGCGGTTGACCCAACCGAAGCTGCTTTCGACCACGGAGCGACGCGGTAGAAGCACAAAACCCTTCTTCGCTTCCTGCAGCTTCACCACGTGCAGCTCAATGTTCCGCTGAACAGCGCGAGCGTAGCTGCCAAGATCAGCTGTCTTCCTTGCATGTTGAACTCCTTGAGGGTCCTGGCCTTTGCCGGGGGCTATGGTCCCCACCCGCAAGGCCAGAGTACCTCCCTGCGCTGGGCACGGCTGTATTCGAGTTCTCAGCCCGGTGCCTTGGAGACCTGGCCCGGCGATGGGTTCCTCGCCGTGAGGGCGGGCGCAGGGTGTGACGCAGGTCCGTTCCATATGGGGTTTCATTGCATTCCGATTGCCCGAAGGCCCAGCCCCGAGTAAAAAGGGGCCGTTGCCGGCCATCGTGGATGAAGCCGTCCAAACATAGCTGCCGTTGATTGCCGGCGCACGCGATTTGCCTTGGCACGGAATTGTATGCGAGAAGGCGGAGAAATCGGCGGCGGATGAGGCCGGGGCACCAAGGCGTGTGTACGGCAGAGAATGCTTCGAATCGGGAGATCAGAGTGAAAGAAGTCAACGCGCCGAGGAGTGGCGAGTTCTACCTCGTAACGCCGGATACCAGGGGTGGTGGCCGCGGACGAGGATTAGTGTTGGAGAACAAACAGGACATCCCGCTGGCACGCCACCTCAGTCTGCCGCCCGGAAGCGGGGGGCTCTCGGGCCTGAGGGATGTCCCGTGCCTTCGCTATGACAGTTCGATTGGGGAAATGCCCCGTGATCTCGAGGGAGGATTCAAAGGCTATTGGCTAGTCTCCGAGGCTTTCAAGAATGTACTTGAAAGAGTTGATCCGGAGGGGTTCGAGTTCAAGAAGTGCGCGTTTGTATCTGCGGATTTCTCTGCGGACAATTCATACTTTCTGTGTGAAGTCGTTCGCACCTTGGATGCAATTGATCAGGCAGCATCCAACGTGGAAGTGCTCGTGGATGGATATCCAAATGGCAAGTTCTATGACATAGCCGGTGGCGCCAATCTCGCCTTTCGCAAGGACGTCGTAGCTGGATCCCATGTGTTCAGGACTCCGTTCACTGCAGATGTGTACTGCGATCGCGTCATGCGTGACGCGATGATTGAGTCTGGATTTGGAAACACTCCCCTCACGCGTGGAGTGTGGCTGATGGATGCCGCCAGCCTTTGATCGCCCAGCGAGCAATTCCGCACGAGAGTCATTGCGAAGGAGATCGCGAGAATGCAGTCCAATGGAGTGATCCTGCAAAGCCACCATGTTCTTGAGAAGAGCCTGTTCGTAAACAACGAACTGCTCGATAAGCTGGTTGAGCGGGGTTTGATTGATCCAGACTCGTCGGCCAACCGCCTGTACCTTGCGGTAAACGGTGGGCTCGCTGAAGATCTTGAAGCATCGCCGCACCGGGGCCGTACGCGCAGCTCGTATACGTCAGGTGTGACCAATGCCATCAACGCGATCGGTAGATCTGGAGACGGTATCGCCGCCCTGAACGACGATCTAGCTGCACTGAAGCGCGTCGCCTCTCGGGTCGAAGAGCTGCGTGACACGTTGAAGGTGGCGTTGATCAATGGTGACCTATTCGCTACCACGCCGAACTTCATGACATCGCGTGAAACCGACGAGGTCAACCTTCGCACGATTGGTGCCAGAGCGCAGTATAGGATTGATCACGCTGTTCAGTTGAATGAGCTCAATCGCATGCGTCCCGTTGAGTCAGAGTGGGCGGCAATGGTCCGGTCGGACTCGCGGGTTGGGCGCTTGCTCGATGAGGTTCTTGCCAAACCTCAGAATCTTGTGGCAGGTCCTGGCGAGCGTGATGCGTTGGCGCGTGAAGTCGCTGGGCGAATGGAAATGCGGCTTGCGGTATCGGATGCGGAGCAGTCTGGCCGTTTGGCGCTTTCCGAAGCGACGCGTGCTCGCGTTCAGCAGACCTTGGTGGACGACCTTCCCGGCATCGGTAGAGCTCGGGCAGACCTCTATGATCTTACCCATACAGCGACCCATGCATACAAACCCGTCTCGCAACGCGGCTTCGTAACCCTCGACGTCCTCATAGGCGAAGCCTCCGCCAGTCAGCTCGTCCGCTCCGGCGGTCTCCTCGCCTCCGGCGTGGACGCCATCCTGACCACCCAACGCATTTCCGAGCACCTGCAGCAGGGCAATGGCACAGCCGCCCAGTCCGAGTTCAACCACACACTCGCACGCAGTGGCGGGGGCTGGTTGGGCGGCATGGCCACGGCATCGCTCATCGGCACATCCAGCTTCGTGCCGGCGGCGGTGGTGGCGGCCGACGCGCTGTTCATGAGCAAGGCCTTCGACAAGGGTGCCGATCTGCTCGACAACCGTGCGGTGTATCAGCAGGAAGACGCGGCGGGTGTGCTTTGGAAGTTCGACAGGCTGAACTGGCAGCGCCAGGCGAAGCTGGAGGATGCCGCCGAACGTTCGCCCAACGCTGTCGAGTTCAGCGTGGGTGCCAGCTATGAAAAGGCGCGTGAGCTGGGGGCCAAGGCCAGCGCGAGCGCTGTCGAGTTGGCACTGGGCAAGGCGCCCGAGCCGCAGAACCCGTTCAACCTTCCCGCTGGCCCGCAGGATGTGAACGGTCTGGACAACCAGAACTGGCAGCGCGATCCGCAGACCGAGCAATGGATCCGACAGGTCAAGACAGACGTGGTGGGGGCCAACGATCGCGGCGTGTACGAAACCCAGATAGCCACCCCGGAACGTGCGGCCGAGTTGAACCGGCAGGCCGTGCAGCGCATTGAAGACAACATCGCGCATGGCAAGGCGGCAATCGCAGCCAGCTACCTAGAAGCGCGCGCGGCAAGCCGCGCCAGTGATTTCGTGCCCTTGGTGCCGGACGCCGTGGACGCGGCGCGCGCCAAGCCCGATGCCATTCTTGGGTCCGACAACACCCTGTATCACCGCGATGCGGCTGGGCAATGGTCGCACCAGGGTGTAGTGGCCCAGGGCAACATGGCGTTGGAGCTGGAGCTGACCCGAACCATCCAGCAGCCATCGCTGGATGCGCTCGAGCGCAGCCTTGCCGAACTGGAGGCCAGGCCGGCACCCACGAATGCGGAGATGAACCGCAACGAGGTGCGGCATAGATACGCTTCGGCCGGCATCACGCCTTCGCCGCAGTGGATGGACGCCATCGAGCTGGCAATGGAGCGTACACGCAGCCAGCACGGCATCAACGGGCCCACGCTGCAGCAATTGGCGCCCCCGGTGGACGGCGTTGCGGGTGAATCGCGCGCCATTACCCATTACCAGGTGGGCGAAGACGGCGTGGCCCGGCCGGCTGCCACGACAAGCACCGAAGAGCTGCAGGCGGCGTGGCGTGAAGTGCGCGAGCGCGCTGGTGAGCAGGCGCCGATACCCGAGTCGCCCGAGCTGCGTATTGCCGCACTGTCGCCGCGCGAACAAGAGGCGTACCAGCAGGCGCTGCAGGAGGCGAATCGGCAGGGTGCGGCCACGGTGGATGCAGGGCAGGTGGCGTCGGCTGCTGCACAGCATGCGCGGCCGGACGATCCCGCACCTGCCGACGCGCGCGACGCCGTCGCCGAAGCACAGCGCGCAGCGGAACGGCAGCGCCCGCCCACGCCTGTTGAGCCGACGGCTGCAGCTGCGCCACCGGTGCTGCCGGCTGGCCCAACACGGGAGCGCGATCCCAATGCTCTGCTGCCGACGGATGATCCACGTACCTCCCAGCCATCCCGGCAGGTTGAGGAGACTGCAGAGCCCGAGCGGCGCACCGAAGCGGCGCAGCACCCGGCGCCGCAGGTAGAGGCCGAACGTCCCGCTACCGCGCATTCCACGCCGGTGGCTGCCGAGCCGTCGCTGCAGCCGAGCCACGACACTACGCCTGAGTCACTGCCAACGCAGGCCGAGGCAGCGCCTGTCACTGCGCAGCGTGTGCGGGACGAGCCCACTGAACGCGAGCCCATGGCCCACGCGAGCACTGTGGTCGCAGACCCGCCGCCCCCGCCCCCTGCGCCGGACGTGCAGATGGAACCTGCAGCGCCGCTGCAGAACGAACCGGAGGCGACACAGGTTGTGCCAGAGGGAACTGCGGAACAGCCCGCCGTCGATCGCGCCGTGGCGCCTGAGGGCGAGCAGACCGCAGTCAAGCCTGCGCCAGCGCCCGAGGTGGTGCTTGAGGAGACAGTGCCCGAAGCTGCGGCACCCGCATCTGCGCCCCAGCCCGGCACTGTTGAGCCGCTGCAGGGCGCGCCTGAGGACACAACGAACCCCACGCGCCCGGGCCATGCCGACTACCCGCTTTACCAGCAGATCTGTGAGCGCGTGCAGGATCTGGACGCCCGTTACGGCCGCAGTTTCGATGCAACCAGCGAGCGGGTGGCCGCCAGCCTGCTGGTGCTGGCCAAGGACAACGACCTGGAGCGGGTGGACCACGTGCTGGTCAGCAACGCCACCGCGGAGCATCCCGCTGGCCACCGGCTGTTCGTGGTGCAGGGTGATCCGGCCGACCCCGCCCACCGGCGGGCCGACATGCCCACCGAGCAGGCGGTGCAGACACCGGTGGAGGAATCGCTGCAGGCGTTCGATGCGGTCAGCCACGAGGCGGCGCAGCGTGCAGCGGCCAATCTTGCACAGCAGCAGCTGGAGGACGAGCGCGTGCAGCAGGACATTCAGGTGCGTGCGGCCAGCGCGGGCTAGACCGCCTGTACGGCGCGTGCGCTCAGCTCCCGCTTGGCACTGGTCTGTCAGTCCTCCGCCAGGAACCGCACCTTCACCCGCAACCGCACTGGCACTGCAACCCCATCAATCACCACCGGCTCGAACCGCCACTGGTTGACCGTGCTGAACGCCGCGCGATCCACGTCACGCAGACGGCTGGAGAGCTCCACCATCACATCGGTCACCACGCCGGTGGCATCCACATCGGCCGCCACGACTATCGGCAACGCCGGTGCCTGGACACCCTCGGGCAAGCGCGGCGGCGGCGCGTGCAGCGTGGCGGGGGCGTGTTCCAGTACGAGGCCGGCGTTGTCACCGGGTTCTACAAACACCTCGGTGGTAACAGCGGGCGTTTCCGCGCCGGTCGCAGTAAATGGCGCGCCACAGGCGAGCGCCGCCAGTGCCAGCGCCAGCATCACAGTGAATCGAGACATCGGGAATCTCCGTTTCCAGTGCCAGCCAGCGTAACGCCTGGCGACACGCTTTCACTCAAAGAAAGGCCCCCGAAGCGAACCTCGGGGGCCGTGCATTACACCTGTTCCACCGTCTGCTGGCGTTGCGGCAGCTCCGGCGGGCGTGCGCCCTGGCTCATCACCTCACGCACCTGGTGTTCCTGCTGGTAGAACTGGCCGGCCCGATCCTGTGCGTCGCGGCTGTAGTCCTCAAAGACGCCGAACAGGGCGCGCGATTCGTCCGGCAGCAGGTCCAGCGCGGTGATGTGGCGCTTGCCGCCACGTGCGAAGGCCACCGAGGTCACTTCGGCCACGCATACCGCCACCCGCAGCGGCCCGAAGCGCACTGCGCCCTCGGCCAGCGTGCCGTTGCCGGCGTAGGCATTGCCGGCCACGCGCTTGGCGCGGTGGTAGGTGCCGCGGTAGCTGACCCGGTACACGGTGGACTGGAAGTCCACGCGGTTCCAAAGCTTGTGTGCCGATGCCAGGGCGAACTGCGCCGAGGAAATGAAGCCCAGCGCGATCAGACCCATCATGGCCGCGCCACTGCTGCGCGCGTACAGGAAGGCGAACACCACGCCCACCAGGCCCAGCACCAGGCCGAACAGGCCCAGCGCCAGCAGCGGTCGCTGCGTGTCCGAACTCCAGGCGGCAGTGAACGCCTCGGCCAGGCGCGGTGCGCTCTGGTCGGCGCGCACGCGCGGTTCGGTTTCCAGCAGCAGGTGACCGTCGAAGGCATCGCTGCTGACATCGTGGTCCTGCGCGTAGTACTGGCTGGAGTAGGGCATGCGCGTCTTCAGGCGCTCCAGCAGGCCACTGGTCAGATCGGGCATCTGCAGATCCTCGCGCACCAGATGGCGCGCGGCCGAGGCGCTGTAGCCGCCGGTCTGGGCGATCAGCGAAACGGTGAACAACGCGCTGGCGATCAGCGCACTGCCCAGCACCGCGATGGTGGGCAGCACGACGGTGGCCACGGCAAAGGGCGGCGTCGGCACCTGCACCGGCGACAGGGTGATGGCCAGCGGGCCGGCAATGGATACCAGCAGCAGCGCCACCATCGCACCCCAGCGTGGTGCGGGCACGGTGTCGGGGGCCGCTTCCATGGCGCCGCGGCGGATGGCCGCCAGGGTGGCGAAGGGCTTCAGCAGCAGCACGGCCAGCGCGAAGTACAGGCCGGCCATCCAGGCAAAGGCCGCAGGCTGGGCGAACACCCACGCCAGCGCGAAGCTGACCAGCACACCGGCCAGATACACGGCGCGGCGCAGCTGGGTTTCCGCATGCCAGCGGATGGCCGACGGCGCGTTGATCAGGTGCGGCACCAGGCCATACAGCATGGATAGCAGCGGATCATCCGGGCGCGGGCGCACGGTGATGCCGTCGTTGATGAGCCCCACCAGGTGGTTGCTGACCGAGCCGGTGCCCGACGGCACCGCAATCTGCCCGGCCTCGCCCGGCAGCACGGTGAAGCGGAAGTAGCGCATGGCCACGCCCACATGCACACCGCCCAACAGCAGCAGGGTCAGGCCGGTCACGGCACGGCCGACCGAGCCCAGGCCCATGGCGCGTACCTGTTCGGCGTTACTGACGCCCAGCAGCAGCACCAGGCCCATCACCATGGCGAATGCGCCCAGGGTGAGGTGCAGGGTGTTGGGCAGACGCATCGGGTTGACGGTGGCGGCCTGGGACGGCGGCGTGCTGTATTCGGTGCTCATCGGGTTCTCGAACGGGCGCTTGAACGGCATTAGCGGCGGGTTCGGGAGATTCTTGAGATGCAGGCGAGGATAGCCAGACGTTGCTTGAGCAGTGGCGGATCGAACTGCTGCCGGACTGATCGGGTCGGCCGTGCAGGGCGCATGCGCTGCCCTCGCCGCCCCACGGATGGCTGCCGTTCCTCCTGAACCGTGGTCGGTTACCGCAGCTTGTAGCGGGCCAGCAGGGCGCGCGTGGCGTCTTCGACGGCCTTCCAGTCCTTGAGCAGCACGCGCGGATAGATCGCGCGCACCGACAACCCATCCTGCGGGTCGATGAAGGTATGCAGGCAGGTGGCCACCGGCACATCGGGGTCATCCACCAGCGTGGTGCCCTGCACGGTCAGGCCCTCGTTCCCATCCTGCGGCGGGTTGCAGGTGATGAAGGTTGCCAGCGCGCCCTGTGCGTCGCGGGCGATGTACCACTCCTGGTCGGTTTCGGGCGAGCGCACTGGCGGCGCGCCGCGCTGTGCGGCATAGGCCTGGGAAAACTGCGCCATGCGGGTTTCATCGATGGCGTACGGGGTGAGCCCGAAATGCGGCGTGCCGGCGGTGCGCAGGTCAAGCCGACGGCGCGGGTCGTCACGGTTGATCGAGCCGTCCTCGGTGGTCGCTTCGGTGCTGGTTTTGCGTGGCAGCAGCTCGGTGATGGGCACTGCGTCGATGTAGTCCAGCGACAGGCTGACGGCGCGGTGGTGGTCGGACATGCTGCGCGAGGCGCGCGTGCCCGGCGGTGCCGCCTGCAGGTCGGGCCACAGCAGGGTGAGGCCGACGCCGCCGCCCACCGCCGGACCTATCTGGTCGTCGTACAGGTTGGCGGGGAAGGCGTAGCGGTGCGGGCCCAGCGCGGCTTCCACGGGGGCGGTGGTGTAGGTGTAGCCGTCCACGGTGTGGGACTGTGCGGTACTGGTCATGGGGGTCTCCCGGTGCTCCGGTTCCTTGGAGGGAGCCTTGCTGCAGGCTGTGCTGCTTGCCAAGGCGATGGCCAGGGCCAACCAGCGGCCCGGCGGTGGCAGGTTCATGCAGCCGTTCCTTGCGGTGTACGCAGCACTATATGGCAGCGTCTGCAGCGTGCGCCACGACGCCTGTCACGCTCCAAGCGGTTTTGGAAGGATGAGGGACGCAGCTGCTCGGTGGCGGCATCCTTTTCCACTGCCCAGGGCAAGGCCGCTGGTAGTTGCTGGCGCTTGGCGCACGATGGTCTGGACGTGTTTCTCGTGCCTCAGTGTTCGCTGGTTCACACATTCAGCAAGCCAATCGCGTCACCACCCCCACCTCCACCTGCCGCTCCACCCACCTGTGCGATCATCCGGCCAGGACCGCAGTACCCAACAAGGCAAAGCAGGCATGGAGCAGGCAACACGCTATACCGTCACCGTATTCCTGGCCGCGCCGGGCACCCCGCTGAAGAGCGGCGGCAGCTCGCCGCGCGGGCAGATGTTCCTGCAGGTGGCCGCCGGTGACGAGGCCCACAGCTACGGCTTCGCGCCACCGCGCCTGCCACCGGGCGAGACCGCCAGCGGCGTGCAGTACGCACAGGTGCGCCACGACGATGCCGACGAGCACGTGGACCCGTACTACAGCCGCACGCTGGAAATCACCGAGGAGCATTACGGCTGCCTGCGCGATTTTGCCGAGGAACCGGCCGAGTTCGAATTCGACGTGGACCGGCCCGCCACCATCAACCGCTGCAGCGATTTCGTCTGGGCCGCGCTGAACTACGCGCGCCTGCACCCGCTGCCCGCGCCGCTGGATGGTGGCAGCGACCTGGGCGAATTCGCCGTGCTGTTCAACCTGCCGGAAATCCAGTGCATTGCCGCACCGTTCCCGGACAGCGATCTGAACGCCGAGCATCACCACCCGATGCCCGAGCGCGAGGCCGAACTGCACCGCCAGGGGGTACGGCCCGACGATCAGCCGCCGCCCACGCCCATTGAAGTGGCCGGCACGCTGCTGGACCCCTCGCACCCGGACCATCGGTTGTTCGCACAGCTGATCCAGAAAGTGGCCGAGCTGGATGCCGCGCACGGGCGCACCTTCGATGACACCAGCCAGCGCATCAGCGCCAGCCTGCTGGTGCTGGCCAAGCAGAACAACCTGTCACGCGTGGACCACGTGCTGCTCAGTCGCCCCACCCAGGACAGCCCCGCCGCCGGCAGCATCTTCATCGTGCAGGGCGACCGCAACGACCCTGGGCACCGCCGCGCCAGCATTGCCACCGAAGTGGCGGCGCAGACCGACGTGGCTGATTCGCTGCGGTTGAAGGAGCAGTGATGCGGGCGGTGCGTGCAGTTGTTGCGTCTGCGGCGCTTGCCTTGCTGGTGGGCTGCGGCGGTGGTTCGTCACCGGAAGCGCCGAAGCTGCTCACCCGCGCCGAGGCCGACGCCCGCACCGTGGTGCCGTTCACCCGCGGCGTGCGGTTGGATAAAGCAGGGCGGATCGTGGATGTGACGTTCGATGCAGCGGAGCCCGATCGGTCCGCCACCCCAACGTTGATCATCGGACTCAGAAGCGAGGGTAAGGAGCCGGCAGAGGCGCACGCAGTAACCGCCGCCATCCAGCGCGACGGGCTCAAGGCGCGCGTAGCACTGGAACGGCTGGATATTCCTTCGCCCAAGCCCGTTCCGTTGTGGAGAGTTTCCGATGACGGTCGCAGCGAGGTGCAGCTGGCAACGGACATTGTGGGTGAGCGGCTATGGGGCGCGGATGTTGCAGTGAGCACCTTGGCCGAAGCGGGGCTGTACTCCCAGCAGCTGAGCTATGGCGAACTGCAGTGGGCCAGCGCGGGGCTAGGAGAGCGAGGCCGATATCGCCTGCGGATTGATCTGCTTGAGGATCGTCCTGATCTGGAAGGACTCCAGATTGATGTGATGGTTGGCTACCAACAACGTGGGAAGTAAACATGAAGAACGACTCTTCTGAACGAATCACCCTGACCGTTCACCTGGCCGCACCGGGTACGCCCTTGGTGGCGTTGGAGAACAATGAGCGGAAGCAGGTTGGCGCCTCCGATGTCGGGCACATGTTCCTGTCGATTGATCGCGTTGGCTCCGACGAGCCGCAGCAGAGCTTCGGGTATACCCGAACGCCGATTCCCGGTAACAGTGATCTCGGGAAGGTTGTCGATTACGACCTTCGTGCGTATGAGAACCCTCGCTATCAACGCACGATCGAGATTACGCAGGCGCAGTACGAGAAGATCGTCGAGTTCGCGAAGGATCCCGCCAAGCATGGCTTCGACGTAAAGAACTACAACCTCGCGTCCAACTCCTGCGTGGATTTCGCCTGGGGTGCCTTGAACCACGCGGGAATTCACGGCAACACCATCTTCGGGGAATTCAAGACGTACGAAGGTACGTTGAAGGTGTTGGACAACATCGGGCCGGTGCAGAGCATCCGGCCGCAGGTGAAAGGCAGTGAGCTGGACCGGGAAGAATGGAAGCCGATGCCCGAGCAGACCAACGCGATACAGCGGTGGTCCACCGATGCCAATGATCCCGCCCGTGCGGGTGCCTTGGCGTGGACCGGTACGCCCGCAGATCCCAGCCACGCCGACAACCCTCGCCTGAATCAGATCCACGAGCGTGTCGTTGCGATGAATGCCTTCGGCGCCGACAGCGCCAACGTCAGCGCCAGCCTTCTTGCACTTTCCAAGGAGCAGCAGTTCGCCCACGTGGACGACGTGCTGCTCGGCGAGCGCCGCGGCGATGCAGCGCCCAACCTGTTCATCGTGCAGGGCGATCGCGCCGATCCGGCGCACCTGCGTGCCAGCCTGCCGGCGGATGTGGCGGCGCAGACCCCGGTGGCGGCTTCGTTCGAGCGCGTCGAACAGCTTGCCCAGGCCCAGCCGCAGCGCGACGCACAGCGCTTGCAGGAGGACCCGCAGCTGCAGCAGTCGCAAGGCCCGCGCATGGCCTGAGGCCGCCGCCCCGCCGCGCGCGGCCCATGCCCCGGCCCCACCTGCTACCATTGGCCTGCTAACCCAGCCAGCCCACCCTGCGCAGACAGATGCGGGGCGGGCCGTCGCAGTACGGCCCAGCGAGCCAGGACACCCTCCCGTGCCCTTTCAAGGATGCTCGCATGAACCGTTTGTCGCTTTTCCGCTCGGCCGCACTGGCCGTGGCCATCTCGCTCAGCGTGGGCGCGCCGTCGGCCTTCGCCGATAACGCCGCCGCCGCCACCCGCACCACCACCGCCGTGCAGCGCCAGGCCGTTGCCCAGGGCCTGTACGAGCTGGCCTACAGCCCCAGCCAGAAGGCCGTGTTCGTGGCTTCGTCCGGTGGCTTCGGCGATAACGCCGGCCCGTCGCAGGTGCTGCGCCTGGACCCGACCACGCTGGCCGTGCAGACCCGCATTCCGCTGGAGCGCAAGGCCTTCGGTGTGGTGCTGGATGACGCCCACAACCGCCTGTACGTGGGCAACACCGTGGATACCTCGGTGACCGTGGTCGACACCGCGCAGAACAAGGCCATCGGCACCGTGCAGCTGATGGAAAAGAAGGTGGGCAAGGACGGCAAGGCCGGCTACACCCACGACCTGCGTGAGCTGGTGGTCGACAGCGCGGCCAACCGCCTGTACGTCACCGGTCATTCCGGCGAAGGCAGCGTGCTGTTCGTGGTGGACACCACCACGCTGAAGCTGATCGACACCATTCCGGGCCTGGGCAAGGCCAAGGCCCCGGGCCTGGCGCTGGATGCAGCCAACAAGCGCGTGTACACCAGCAACCTGCTGGCCGATCTGGTGGTGGTGGGCACCGATTCGAAGAAGGTGGTGGCCGAGCACAAGATCGCCGCCGAGCAGCCGATGAACATCGCGGTGGACCCGGACGGCAAGCGCCTGTTCGTGACCGACCAGGGTTCGGAGATGATCCGCAACTACATGACCAAGAGCAGCGAGGGCTTCACCAGCAAGCACCCGGGCCAGCGCGTGCTGGTGCTTGACCGCAGCACCGGCAAGGAACTGGCCAGCATCCCCACCGATGCCGGCCCGCTGGGCATCCTGCTGGATGCACCGCGCAAGCGCCTGTACGTGACCAACCGCGATGGCGGCACGGTCACCGCCTTCGACAGCAACAGCTACCAGAAGGTCGCCACGTACGACGTGCCCACGCACCCGAACAGCCTGGCGCTGGATGCGAAGAACAACGTGCTGTACGTCAGCATCAAGAATGGCGAAAAGGATGCCAAGGGCAGCGAAGAAAGCGTCGCCCGCATCCAGCTGTAGCACAGTAGCGCCAGGCCATGCCTGGCGGCTTTCCGCAGAAAAGGCAGGGTGCAGACCCTGCCTTTTTCCTTTCCGGACCACCGGTAAACCGTGGCCCCGGTCACCTTTCAGATTTGCCCTACAGGCGTGTTCACAAGCCTGTGCGAAGATTCGGCCATCGGCCTGGCCACACGCTGGCACGGCCCCGATGGAATGCCGACCTGACCCATGGACGCCGTGATGCACATCGCCCCCGTGCCGCCCCTGCGCACCGTCGCACTGGCCATAGCCCTGCTCATGCTGCTTGGCTGCGCTGCCCAGCCACCACCGCCCCCGCCGAAAGTTCTGACCGCAGAGGAAGCCGCTGCGCGCACGGTGGTTCCGCTGACCCGCGCGATTGCGTTGGACAAGGCGGGGCAGATTGTGGATCTGGAGTTTGAGCTGCCGCCTGCTGGAGCAGATCTGGCTCCGGCGGTACTGATCGGTCTGCGGGTTGCTGGAGATGAGGAGTCTGCCGAAAAGGCGCGTTGGTTGCTCAACGGCTACGATTTGATGGCGAAAGTACAGCTGTTCCGAAAGGGGAGCGCGACGGACGTCAGAGTGCCGTTGAAGCGCTATGACGTTAGCGCGCGTCGGGTCGTGCAGTTGGACCCAGAGGGGCTGGTGCCTCAAACCATTGTGCTCAGTCCCGCGCCCTGGCCTTTGCAGGACGCTGGGCTTGTTTCCCCGGCTCTACATTACGCATCGCTGGGTCTTGCATTCGTTCCCGACGCAACGCCGGGCCAGTACAGACTTTCGATTGATTTGCTCGAAGACCGGCCAGAGCTGAAAGACTTGAACGCTGAACTGTATGTTGCCTACATGGGGAGATCAAAGTAATGGACAAGGACGATCGGCACACATTGACCCTCTACGTAGCAGCCCCGGGAACACCGCTGGAGAACAGTAAGCATCCTTCGCTTTCTGGGCACGTGTACCTGGAGGTAGGCGCGGGCTTGAAGCGATTTAGCCATGGATTTCAGCCAGGCGGCGCACCCGAGGGCTACGAGCGCCCGTGGTACGACGTAACGGTGCCAGGGACCATCGTCAATAGCGACGTTGTCAACTACAAGGATCCCTACTACTCCAGGACCATGGAGATCAGCAAAGATCAGTTCGACCGGATCCAGGAGTTTGCGAAGAACCCGGAGAAGTACGGATTCTCCATGAAGTACGAAACGTTCACCAACAGCTGCACCGACTTCGTCTGGGCCTCTCTGAAGCACGCGGGAATCCATGATTCCAAGGTTCTTGGCGTTATTGATTTCGAAGGTGACATCAAGCCGATTTACAACGTCAAACCCATCCAGATGATCAAACCGCCGTTCCCGGACAGCGATCTGAACAAGGAGCATTTCAACGAGATGCCCACGCAGAACTGGCGCGAGAAGATCTTTTCTGAGAACGACGCGCCAACGCTGTCACCCGAGCGCGCGCTGGCAGCTGCAGGCGCGGATGTCAGCCATCGCAACGATCCTATGCTGGCGCAGATCAATCAAGGCGTAGCCGCGCTGGACGCACAGAACGGCCGCACGTTCGACGCCACGAGCGAGAACATCAGCGCCAGCTTGTACGCCCTGGCCAAGGCCAATGGCCTGACCCACGTCGATCATGTGCTGTTGAGCAACCGCACGGCGCAAGCCGATGCCGCGCAGAACATCTTCATCGTCCAAGGCGAACCGGGTGACCCCGCGCATCTGCGCGCGAGCATGGCAACCGCGGTAGCCGCGCAGACGCCCGCGGAAACGTCGTTCGAGCGAGCCCAGGAGCTGTCGCAAGCCGCGCAGACACGCTCGCAGGACGAGCTGCAGCAGCGCCAGGTGCAGGAACAGGCCGGGCCGCGCATGGTGTAGCGCAGCGTGGGCGCAACTGCCCCTGGTTCGCCCATGCCAGGTAGCCCGATGGTGTTCGAAAATCTGGAACTCGTTCCGGCCACCGGGTAAACAACGCCTCAGCCCAATCGCTGCCCCGGGTTCTGCTGCTGCTCCTGCTCGCGCGCCTGTTGTTCCGGCTGCAGCCCCACGGCCGGCTGCTGCGGGGCAATGCCCAGCTTCTGCAGCGATTGCTCGGCTGGCACCTGGGCCGCTTCGGCGGTGGGCAGCATGGCGCGCAGATGGGCCGGGTTGGCCGGGTCGCCCTGCACCACGAAGATGTTGTGTCCGGCCGGGTGCTGGGCCGTGGCATTGCTCACCACAACGTGGTCGGCGCGCTCCAGGCCCTGTTCGCGGGCCTTCACGGTCAGGCTGGCGGTCAGGTTTTCACTGGTGGTGTCGAAGCTGCGGCCATGCTTTTCGTCCAGCGCGGCCACGCCCTGACGGATCTGCTGGTGAAGGATGTAATCGGGGTGGTCGGGGGTCATGGGGTGCTCCGTGCGGCCGCATTTGGATCTGGACGGGCAGTGTAGAACGCCGGTGGCTGCGTGGGTAACCGATTTATTGCTAGCCTGTGTGCCTGCGGCGCAGGGGATGGCGCGCGCAGGTTTACCAGGATGCTTCGGGGAGAACGGCACGATGGACGTGCACACATTCAGGCGCTGGCTGCTGGGCATGGGGATGCTCGCACTGGCCGGTTCGGGGCATGCGCAGTCGATGCCGGCCGAGGGCGATGACCCCAGTTGTCCGGCACAGGACTTCGCGCAGTTCCTGCGCCACTTCACCGATCCGGCCGACGACCGGGTGCGCATGCGCTACACCACCGATCCGCTGGAATACGAGACCCCCGCCTATGGCGTGGCCAGCGAGGGCGGCCCGGTGGCTACCGAAGTGCACCGGGAAGCGGGGCCGGCGCGGCTGCGTCGCCTGCGGGGCGCCACGCTGCGTGCCACCCCGGCCATCATCCCGCTGGCCGACGGTGGGCAGCAGGTACGCCTGGGCGACGATGGACAGGCCGAGCAGTACACCTTCGCGCGCCGCTATGGCTGCTGGATGCTGACCCGGGTGGCCCGCCCGCAGGGCTGAGCCGGGTGCGGTGGAAGTGGTGCCCGGCTTGTCGGACGAGTTCATGCAAACCCGGTACGCTGGGCGCGTGGCGGTGCAGTGCTATCACCAGCGCTGACGGAGCGGACAGGAAGGCGATGGCAACGGAACTGGCGTACAGCGAGCAATTCAACGATGTGATCAATGCCGAGCGCGCCTATGAGCTGTACTGGGCGGGGGTGATCAACGACCGGCGGGCCTTCGCCTGCCCGCAGGAGGGCTGCCCGGCGCGCTATACCTGCGTCAACCTGGAAACCGACGCGCTGAACCTGCAGGTGCAGCCGCATTACCGTGTGCTCCACAAAGGGCCGGCGCACGCCGAAGGCTGTCCGTATGCGTCCGAGCGCGAAGCGCAGCAGGCAAGCGCTGCAGGCGAGGGCCAGACCCATGCAGCGGGCGCGCCGCCGCCGGATCGGTTCCTGTTCGAGCGGCCGGCCGACTACTTCACCGTGCGTGATGCGGCGCCCGCCGCAGGGGGCGGCAGTGGCAGCACGCGCGGCGGTGGCGGTGATGCGGCGGGCCTGCGCAGCCGTCGCACCGATTTCTATTCGGTGGCCTCGCTGGTATCGCGCTGGTTGAAGGCACGCCGGGACGGTACGGACGATACCCAGACGCTGACTGCGGGCGCGACATCGGCGCTGAGCTACCGCGACATGTTCGAGAATTTCTCGCCGCGCCGGGCCCGTCTGTCCGGACAGGCGCGCGTGTACTGGGGCAAGGCGAAGATCGCGCAGACGCCCGACGGCTACCGCATCCGCTTCATGACGCGCGTCGATACGCTGGGTGAGCAGGTGCTGGACCCGCCGCAGGCGCCCACGGCGATGGTCTGGAACAGCGCGCTGAATGCTTCGAAGATGGGCGCGCTGCACATCAAGCGTCTGCAGCGCTTTGCCGCCAGCGGCGAGGCCTGCGTGGTGTTCATCTTCGGTACGCCCACGCTGGATACCTCGCGCAAGGACCAGCGCACTTACCTGAACTTCAAGGTGACCCGGGTCGACCACGTGGATGTGCAGGCCGATGATGTCTATGACCGCATGAAGCGCCCGCAGGCATGATGGCCAGGGCTGGGCCGTGCACGCGGTGTCACGGCCGCGGCCGATTCCCTCACGGCGGCTATCGGTGGGCCTGCCTAGGGTAGGTGCCTCCTTCCCCACGGGAGCTGCCATGACTGCCCCTTCCATTCGCCTGCACGTTGAAGACACCGGCGGTACCGGCCGCCCGGTCATCCTGATCCATGGCTGGCCGCTGTCAGCCGAAGCCTGGAAGGCGCAGGTGCCGGTGCTGCGCGATGCAGGCTACCGGGTGATCAGCTACGACCGGCGCGGTTTTGGCCGCTCGGAGAAGCCCGCCGAAGGCTTCGACTACGACACGCTGGCCGCCGACCTTGCGTCGATCATCGACGCGCGTGATCTGCGGGACGTCACCCTGGTCGGGTTTTCCATGGGGGGCGGCGAGGTGGCGCGCTACATTGCCAACCATGGCCAGGATCGCCTGCACAGCGTGGTATTCGCCGCGGCGGTGCCGCCTTATCTGCTGAAGACCGACGACAACCCGAACGGTCCGCTCAGCCAGGAAAACGCCGATGCGATGCGCGAAGGGCTGCAGGCCAACCGGGAGACGTTCTTCGAGGGCTTCACCCGCGATTTCTTCAGCGCCAACGGGCAGTTGATGGTGACCGAAGAGACCCGCCAGGCGGCCATCGCCCTGTGCCACCAGTCCGACCCGCGGGCGGCGCTGGGCTGCATGCAGGCGTTCGCCACCACCGACTTCCGCGCGGACCTGGACAAGGTGAGTGTGCCCACCCTGGTGCTGCACGGTGACAGCGATGCGACGGTGCCGCTGGAAGGCTCAGGGGCGCGCGCGCACAAGGCCATCGAGGGCAGCGAGCTGGTTGTGCTGAAGAATGCACCGCACGGCTGCAACACCAGCCATACCGATGACTTCAACCTGGCCCTGCTGAACTTCCTGAAGAAGTAGGACGCCACAGGCATACTGCCGCCATGGCCAGCCCCCGCACCCCGCCCTGGAAGAAGCCCAACCCGAAGGGGCAGAAGACGCAACCGCTGTCGCAGGCGCAGAAAGACGCCGCGCGGCAGCGGGCCGAAGAGAACGGCCGCCGCTATCCGAACCTGGTGGACAACATGTGGGCGGCCAAGCTTCCACGCGGTTGAGGGGCTTCTTCGAAATGGCATGACGCAATGCACGCTGTCATGCGCGCGGATGCCGCGTCATCATCATGGGCCTGGCCCTATGGACGATGACGATGGATGCAAGCGTGCTGGCAAACGCGGGAGTTTCCGCGAAAGTAATTGCTGTTCTTGTGCTGGTTGCGGGTGCCGCGAAAGCGATCTATGCCCTGAAGGTGGACGGCCGCCGGAACCGGAAAGATTGCGTTGAGCTGTGGGACCCAAAGCGGGCCGGCGATGATTACTGGCTGGAGTCCTACGTCAATCTTCGCTACAGCGAGCGGTCACCGCCGGCCGATCTGGTGCGCCAGTGTCTGGCAGTGACCGATTCCACCCGGCGGTTGAATGATCTTGTGCTGTACTGGCAGTTCTTTACCGGCCATTCCATCGGCGATCTGCAGTGGAAACTGCGCTTCCGCAATCACAGAGGCTGGCGTATTGCCGAAGCCATCGCCTGGCTGCTGGCCTATCCGGCCGCGGTCACAGCCGGGGTCTTGTTCTTCTATTGGGGTGGTCCGGATGGCTGGGTGCTTGCGCTGATACTGCTGGCAGTGGGCGGCGGCTGCTTCTGGATCTTCCTCATGCTGCGTGGTGCCGCCAATGCGGAGCAGGCGCTGAAGAACGCCAGAGCTGCCCCGAAGCGAGCTGTGGCCTGAGTCCGTCTACTGCGCCAGGCGCGGCCCCCAGGCCCGCCAGCCGATTTCCCACGATGGCGCCACCGTGCGCTCTGAAATCTGCACGGTCGGCGCGGCAGCGGGGGTAAGGGTGGCCAGCGCTGCACGCAGGCGCTCGGCCTGTACCGGCTGGCCCGTGGCAATCTGCAGGCGGTTGCCGTGGCGGCGTACCTGCACGGCAATCACCGCATGGGAATCAAACGGTGGTCCGTAGCGGCCGCGCTGGTAGCGCATGCTGACCGGTCGCACCGCCTGCATCAGCACAGGGGTCCAGGCCTGCAGCAGCGCATCCTGTTGCGCTTCGTCGATGGCAACGTCGATCACCGTGGACGGGTAACCCACGGCACTTTCCACCATGACTTGGAAGCGTGCGCCCTCCGGTGTCAGCGCAGCCGCGCCAAACGCCGCAAGAATCACCACGGCCACGGTGATCCAGAGCCAGTGTCGCGGTGCCTGCGGCGGCACCTGGAAGTGTGTCAGGTTCGGCCTGCGCCGACGCATGCGGCGGTAACGGCGCTTTGCAGCTGGGCTGTCCAGCAGACTCTCGGCAGGCAGCGCAATCTGCTGCGCAGGGCGCTTGGCCAGGCGCGCGTTGATCCAGCGCGACGCAAGCAGCGCGACCAGGCCACCCAGCAGCAGCGGGCCCACCAAGCGAACGAACAGATACAACCCCAGCATCGGCATCCCTCCTGTGCAGGATGCACATGATGGCGGAGATCCGCGCCGATGTCGCATTTGCCAGCCGACAGAGGCGATGGGCTTGGCTAGGATTCGCCTTCTTCGAAGCAACCACGCAGGTGGCCGATGACCGCTTTCTTCGGCCGTGTTTTCGGGCCCGGTTTGATGCTGTTGGTTTTCCAGTGCGTTTCGGTTCTGGCGGTGGGGCTGGAGGTGGGCTACTTCCATCTTCGCGTTTCATTGCTGCTGGAGCCGCTGTCACCGGCCTGCGGGGGCGACGATGCCTACGAGCGCATGCGCGTGGCCGAACATCTGCTGGCCCGGGCCAACGCGCTGGATGACTGGGACCCGCTGGCCTGGGTGCCGGCCACCACGCTGCTGCTGGCATTGGCGGGCGCATTGGCGGCTTCGGTGGAACAGTGGCGGCGCAGCAGCCCGGCGTGCCGCGTCAGCGCCGGCCGCCTGGTGGCGCTGCAGGTTGGCGCGCTTGCCCTGGGCGGTACGATGCTGCACGCCTTCGACCGGGTCTGGCAGGCCTATATCACGCTGCTGCCCGCGGCCTGCATGACCGACGCATTGGTGCGCGAGGACGCCTCGCTTGCGGCATCGATGGGCTGGACCTTCCAGGTGTTCGACGCCGCGCGGGTGATGCCACCGCATGCTCCGGATGTGATGGCCATCGTGCTGATCGGTCAGCTGCTGGCGTCGTTGGCTGTGGGCATCTGGCTGTGGCGGCAGCCTTCGGCGTCGCTCGTGACATGACGCCCTGCCAAGGTCGGGGTTGGCATCGTGTGGCCGGCTGCGGCACGCTATGCACATGGACAAGGACGTTTCTCTGATCCGGGCCAGCAAGTTCCTGAGCCTGGTATTGCGGCACGAGCCGCAGAAGATTGGCCTGCAGCTCGATGCGCACGGCTGGGCCGACATTGCCGATCTGCTGCAGCGGATTGCCGAGCACGGGCATGCGCTCGATCGCGCGGACCTGCAGCGGCTGGTGCAGACCAACGACAAACAGCGTTTCGCGCTCAGTGACGATGGCCTGCGCATCCGCGCCAGTCAGGGGCATTCGATTGCGGTGGACCTGGGGTTGCAGCCGCTGGAACCGCCGCCGTGGCTGTACCACGGCACCGTGCCGCGCTTCCTGGAAGCCATCGCCACGCAGGGGCTGCGGCCGGGCGAGCGCCAGCACGTACACCTGTCGCTGGACCGACAGACCGCGCAGCAGGTGGGTTCGCGCCGTGGCGCGCCCGTCATCCTCAGCGTGGATGCCGGCCGCATGCATGCAGAGGGTCATCGCTTCTACCGTTCGGCCAATGGCGTGTGGCTGACCGACCACGTACCACCGAAGTACATCGCCGGATGAAGCCCTCGGCACTGACAACCGGGCGAGGCGCCGGGCTGTTCGTCCTGCCGGTGCTGGCCCTGCTGGCGCTGGCCCTGGCCGAGGCCGGCCTGCATCTGCGCGTGCAGTACGTGCTGGAGCCTGCCGCCGGCGCCTGTGCCCATCCCGATCTGGCCGCGCGTACGGCAGTGATGATGGCGATGCTGGAACGCGCGCAGGCGCTGCAGCTCTGGCAAGAGCTGCGCTGGTTGCCGATCGCCGGGGTGCTGCTGGCCCTGCTGTCTGCGCTGTGGGTGGGGCTGTCGGCGCTGCGCGGCGCCACGAGCCACGTGTGGCGAATGGCCACCACCTATGTGCTGCTGCAGGCCGGCGCGCTGAGCCTGGCCGCGTGGACCCTGTTCCGGCAGGAGCGTGCGTGGGCCAGCGTGAAGCAGCTTGCGCCGGTGGTCTGCGCGCTGGATTCCAGTGATCCGTCGGTGCCGGTGGCACAGACCCCGCAGCTGGCCTTCGATCTGTTCCTGGGGCGCAGTGCCGCGCTGCTGCACAACCCGGGGCAGTTGGCGATGGTGTTGGCCGCCGTGCTGCTGGTGGGCGTGGTGCTGGGGCTGTGGTTGTGGCGGGGCGCGCGCAGGTAGAGTGGCGGTTCCTGCCCGAACAAGGATGGATGGATGCGTTCGTTGCTGCGTGCCGTACCGTTGTTGCTGCTTTCGCTGGTGGCCCACGCCGCCGAGGTGGACCGCCGCATTGCGGTCACCATCGATGATCTGCCATGGGCGCGGGTGGATGAGATCGTGCCGGCCGATCTGCAGCAGCGGCATGCCGCATTAATGGCGCAGCTTCACCAGGCCAACGTGCCGGTGGTGGGCTTCGTGAATGAGAACAAGCTGGAAGTGGCTGGCCAGGTGCAGCCGCAGCGCGTGCAGATGCTGCGCGACTGGCGCGATGCCGGTTACGAACTGGGCAACCACACCTATTCGCACATGGATCTGAATGCCAAGGGCGTGGCGGCCTTCCAGCAGGACTTCCTGCGCGGCGAGCAGACGCTGCGGCCGCTGCTGGCCGAGCGCGGCCAGGTGCCGCAGTGGATGCGCCACCCCTACCTGCGCGCAGGGCGAACCGCTGAAGAGCGGGCGCAGATGGACGTATTTTTCCAGCAGCATGGCTACCGCGTGGCGCCGGTGACCGTGGACAACGGCGAATGGGTCTGGGCGTTCGCCTATGCCAACGTGATGAACGAGCAGGCCGATTCACCGGCGCGCGAGGCGCTGCTGCAGCGCCTGCGACGGGGCTACGTGCCGTACATGTTGAACAAGGTGGATTACTACGAACGGCAATCGCAGGCGCTGCTGGGCTACGCGTTGCCGCAGGTATGGCTGATGCATGCCAACGAACTCAATGCGGCGACCTTCGCCGAGCTGGTGGCCGCCACCCAGCGGCGGGGCTATCGCTTCGTGTCGCTGCAGGAGGCGCTGCAGGACCCGGCCTACGCGCGCGGTGCCGAAGGCTACAACGGCCGCTACGGCCCCAGCTGGCTGCACCGCTGGGCCATGGCCGAGAACAAGCCCAAGGACTTCTTCGCCGGTGAACCGGTGGTGCCGCAGTGGGTGAAGCAGTTGGCGAAGGTGAATTACGAGTGAGCGTCAGCGGCGCACGGCCAGCACGCCATCCAGCGCCAGCTCGGCCTTGAAGCCGGCCTTTTCCAGGCGCTTGGCCACTTCACGCGGCACATCGCGGCCGCTGGTGAGCTTGTTCGGCGCGCCGGTGTAATGGAACAGCCGGCCGCCCTTGCGGATGACGCGGGCCAGGTGGTCGTAGAACACCTGCGAATACAGTTCGCCGGCAATACCGAAGCGCGGCGGATCGTGCAGGATGGCATCGACGCTGTTGCTGGCCACCTGTTCGATCTGCTGCGAGACGTCGCCATGGCTGAACTGCAGGCGCCCGCCTGCGGCGGCCGATTCCGGGTCGGGCGACCACGGGTTCAGCGTGCGCAGCCACATCACGTCGGCGTTCTTTTCGAACGAACGGATCTGGCCGACACCGGCTTCCAGCGCACAGGCGGCGAAGTAGCCCAGCCCGCCGCAGGTATCCAGGATGACCTTGCCGGCCGGCGCCACCAGTTCCACCTTGCGCCGCGCATCTTCGAACGGCGACAGCTTGGAGGTCGGCAGCATCTTGATGCCGTCGATCTCGAAGGTCGGCGCGCCCCATTCGGTGGGCACCAGCTTGATGAGCGAACCGCTGTAGCGGGAAATGGGCGCGAAGTCCTCGCCATCCCAGTAGTACAGGGTGCGGTCCTTCAGTTTGCCCGGCCAGGGGTAGTGCTGGCCGCGGAACTGGAAGCCCTCTGCATCCAGAGTGACGGTTTCCTCGCTGCGGCCCAGGTCCAGTGAGCCCTGCCAGTCGCCTGCGCCCTTGTCGTGCGCGCGCTGCAGCGCCTGCGCGCTGTCGCGGGTGAGCAGGGGGCCGGAGTAATGGGGCACGGGCGGTACCGGGGGCAGGTGGGGGAGGGCATGGTACCTGACCGGCCGTGAGTGCGTGGCGGGCGGGCACCCGCCCACGCTGGCGCTAGCGTGGTTGCGTGGCGGGCCACGTACGGACCGACGTGCAGGAGAAGCCGTGGGTGGCCGCCTCACCGCCCAACCAGGACGTTCCGTCGCCGACCACCATGCCGTTTCTCGCACAGGCGCGCTGGTGCGCTGCGCGGGTGGCGTCTGGCTGGCGGTCGAGTTCGTAGCGCATTCGGCCATCCTCCTCCAGCACCCAGTGCACGGTCACGCGCTCGCTCGCGTCCCCGTCGATCGGCCAATCGATCGTGCGCAGTACCAGCGTTTCACCTTCGGCAGTGGTGAGTATCTGATCGAAGGCGCCCTGCGTGGCAGGCGTTGTGGCGGCGAGCAGAGGACTGAGCAGCATGGGGGTCCCCCGGCAAAGCTTCAGCCTGGGGCGGGTTGCGCAGCGGCGCCATCAGAAACCTTGCAGATTACTCACACTTCACCGGATACACGGGCCCGGCGCCGATCAGCAGCAGGGCCATGTAGTCGCTGTCGCGGGCCTTGGCTTTCAGCGTGGCGCCGTCCTTTGCGTGGAACAGGCCAAAACCGCCGGCGCTGCGGATCAGGGCACTGTCGATCTGCTGGGCATCGTCGGGGAAGTACTTGCCGATGTCGCTGCGGCTGGCCTTGTGCAGTGCGTTCGGTTCACGCTGCCAGCTGCCATTGCGCTCGAAGGAGACGAAGTACTGGCCGCCCTCCTTGTCGATGCGGAACTCGGCGGCGCGGCGGCTGCTGGTTGCGAAGCAGCCCAGCAGGGGATCGCTGGAGAACGGCAGGTGGGTGTCGCCACTGCAGGCGGCGAGCAACAGGGCACCGGGCAGCAGCAGGCAGAGCGCGCGCATGGGATGTCCCCACAGGGCAGGTGCGGCTAGTGTAGGCAGCAGCCGGGCGCGGCCCGTGCAGATAATCGGCAAGAACGAGGGAGCGGCGATGGCACAGGGCAGGGCACCGTGGTGTGGGCTGGCGAGCTGGCTGGGGCTGGTTGCCGGCTGGGGCGCGGGTTGGCTGGCGGCATGGGCGTTCGGCGCGAGCGCGCCGGTGGCGGGGCTGGCGGTGGCCGTGCTGGCATCGGTGCTGGTGGGCGGCGGGTTTGCCGTGGCCGCGAGGGTGCGCGGTGAGCGCCATGCGTGGCTGGGGATTGGCGGCGCAGCGCTGAGCGCGTTGCCGCTGGCGGTGTATCTGTTGCGGATGATGCTGAAGCTCTAGGCTCACTCGCCTCAGCTTTTTCGTAGAGTCGAGCTTGCTCGACTGCCTTGCACGGAAGCAGTCGAGCAAGCTCGACTCTACGAAGGCAGGGAAGCAGTCGAGCAAGCTCGACTCTACGAAGGCAGGGAAGCAGTCGAGCAAGCTCGACTCTACGAGGGCAGGGAAGTGCGTTACGCGGTGCGGTGGATTTCCAGCGTGATGTGTACCAGCTCCTCGTGCACGCCCAAGGCCGCGCGCAGGGTGTCGGCGTCCAGGGCTGCATGGTGGGTGACCACACTGGCGGCCACCGCGTACTTGCCTCGCCCCACCTGCCAGACATGCAGGTCGGCCAAGCGCGCCTGCCACGGCCCCTGTTCGATGACTTCGCGCACTTCCGCCACCACCGGTGCATCCATCTGCGCATCCAGCAGGATGCGTCCACTGTCCCGCAGCAGGCCGATGGCCCACACGGTCACCAGCACTGCGCCCACCAGGCCCATCACCGGGTCCAGCCACGCCACGCCCCACAGCTTGCCGCCCAGCAGGGCGACGATGGCCAGTACCGAGGTGGCCGCGTCGGCCAGCACGTGGATGTAGGCCGAGCGCAGGTTCAGGTCGTGCCCGTGCGCGTGGCCATGAGCGTGATCGTGGCTGTGACCGTGATCGTGGTGGTGCGCATGTTCGTGGCCGTGACCATGGTGATGGTGGGCATGGCCCGGGCTGTCATGCAGCCACCACGCGCACAGCAGGTTCACGCCCAGCCCCACGGCGGCGATGGCAATGGCTTCGTCGTAGTGAATGGGCGCCGGTACCCACAGGCGCTGCAGCGATTGCACCGCCATCAGGGCGGCTACACCCAGCAGGGCGATGGCACTGGTGTAGCCGGCCAGGATCTCGATCTTCCAGGTGCCGAAGGCGAAGCGCGGGTCATGGGCATAGCGGCGCGCACAGCGGTACGCGAACACCGACAGGCCCAACGCCAGCGCATGTGAACTCATATGCCAGCCATCGGCCAGCACGGCCATGGAGTTGAGCCACCAGCCGCCGACGATTTCCACCAGCATCATGCCGACGGTCAGCCACAGGGCGCGGCGGGTGTTGCGTTCAGCCAGTGGGTTGCCGTCGTCGAAGCGATGGTCGTGGCGGCGTGCGGCGGCGAGGGCGTCCAGTTGCATGGCGGTGGGGTCTTCATGGATACCCCCGTAGGGTATATGATTCGCGCATGGCACATGTACACAAACATCGAAAACAGTTGCTGGCCCGCGTGCGCCGTATTGGCGGCCAGGTGGCGGCGTTGGAACAGGCCCTGGATCGACCCGAGGGAGAGCCCGGCGATTGCGCCGGCGTGCTGGTGCAGGTGGCCGCCGTGCGCGGCGCCGCCCACGGCCTGCTGATGGAACTGCTGCACGAGCACCTGCAGGAACACGTGGTGGCCGCTGAAGACCCGCAGCAGCGCGCCGCCGAGGCCGAGGTGCTGGTGGAACTGCTGCGCCGCTACGGCAAGTAGCGCCGGGCCATGCCCGGAGGCGGCACTGTGGATGGCTCTAGAAATGTTATACAGTAACATTTCCATCCGCAGCCTCCCGCCCCGCATGAACCCTGTTTCCCGCGCCGACCGCCGCTTGCCGGTCACCGTCCTGTCCGGCTTCCTGGGCGCTGGCAAGACCACCTTGCTCAACCAGATCCTGCGCAACCGCGAAGGCCTGCGGGTGGCGGTGATCGTGAACGACATGAGCGAGGTCAACATCGATGCGCAGCTGGTGCGCGACGGTGGCGCCGCGCTGCGCCGTACTGAAGAAACGCTGGTGGAATTCAGCAACGGCTGCATCTGCTGCACCCTGCGCGACGACCTGCTGCAGGAAGTGCGGCGCCTGGCCGACAGTGGTCGCTATGACTACCTGTTGATCGAATCGACCGGCATCGGTGAGCCCATGCCGGTGGCGGCCACCTTCGCCGTGCGCGATGAACACGGCTTCAGCCTGGGCGACATCGCGCGCCTGGACACGATGGTGACCGTGGTGGATGGCAGCGCCTTCCTGGCCGACTTCGGTTCCACCCTGCGCCTGGCCGAGCGAGGCCAGCAGGCCGGGCCGGACGATGACCGCGGCGTGGTGGACCTGCTGTGCGAGCAGGTGGAATTTGCCGATGTGATCGTGGTCAGCAAGGTGGACCAGACCGACGATGACGTGCTGCAGGACACGCTGGCCGTGCTGCGTGGATTGAATCGCGAGGCGAAGCTGCTGCTGTCGCGCTTCGGCGATGTGCCGTTGACCGAGCTGCTGGATACCGGCCGCTTCGATTTCGAGCGTGCGCAGCAGGCACCCGGCTGGGTGAAGGAGCTGCGTGGCGAGCACACGCCGGAAACCGAGGAATACGGCATCGGCAGCTTCGTCTACCGCTCGCGCCGGCCGTTCCACCCGGGCCGCTTCGCACGCGCGCTGCAGCAGGGCATGCCGGGGGTGATCCGCAGCAAGGGCTGGTTCTGGCTGGCCAACCGCATGGACTGGGTGGGCGAACTGAGCAGCGTGGGCGCGGCTACCCGTACCCAGGCGGCCGGGTTCTGGTATGCGGCACGCGAACGTGTGCGTGCCGGTGACGAAGACACCACGCCGCTGCTGCCGCCCACGCCGCTGCCGTACAGCGACCTGGGCTGGGCGCGGCAGCAGGCCGATTGCTGGAGCGCGCCGCTGCCGGGCGTGGAGGCGTTTGCGGATGATGCTGAGCATGCGGCCATGGCGCGGTTGTGGCATCCGCTCTGGGGTGACCGGCGGCAGGAGCTGGTGGTGATTGGCGTGCACATGGACGAACGCGCCGTGCGCGCCACCTTGGATGCCTGCCTGTTGAACGACCAGGAACTGCGCGCCGGGCCGTTGCTGTGGCAGCAGTTGCCGCAGGCGTTTCCGGTGTGGAAGCGTTGAAGCAACAGCATCCACGCGGGAGTAGATCCACGCCATGCGTGGATGACGGTGGCGTCGGTGGGGTCAGAGCCCTTTTGCGCTGCAAAAGGGATCTGACCCCATCTACGACCCCGTCTGTGGGTCGTGCCACTGCCAACTATCGGCGCTTACCTGCAGTATCTGCGTGGGCCGCAGTGCCTGCAGCAGATGTGCGTCGTGGCTGACCATCATCAACGCGCCTGGCCATGCGGCAAGCAGCGATTCCAATGCGTCCAGCGCGGCCAGGTCCAGTGCGTTGCCGGGTTCGTCCAGCAGCAGGACCTGCGGTGCGGGATCGGCGTACAGCACGCTGGCCAGGGCACCCTTCACCCGCTCGCCATCGCTCAGGCTGCTGGCCGGGCGCTGGATGCGCTGTGCATCCAGGCCCAGCAGGGCCAGACGCGTGCGCAGCTCTGCCGGGTCCGCACCGGCGTTGGCGGCCTGCACGGTCTGCAGGATGCTGCGATCACCGGCCAGCCCCAGCAGCTGCTGGTCCAGCAGCGCGAGCGGCGCGTGGCGCTGCACCTGGCCGCTGCGCGCTGGCAGCTGTCCTGCCAGCACCCGTAGCAAGGTGGATTTACCGGTGCCGTTGTCGCCCACCACGGCGATGCGCTCGCCGCGACGCAGCGACAGCTGCAGCGGCGCCGTGCAGCCGTGCGGTAGTACGAGATCCTGCGTCTGCAGCAGACGCGCGCTGCCACGTTCGCCGGCACCGGCAAACAGGGCCAGTTCGGGCGTCGCCTGCACGCCTGCCGCTGCCGTGCGCAGCTGGTCGGCGCTGGCCTGCAGGCGCGCCTCCTGGATCTGCCGCGCGCGGCCCAGGCTGGCTTCGGCACGTTGCTTCTGCCCGCCCAGCAGGATGGGGGCCTGGTTGGCCTGCCTGGCATCGCGTGCGCCGCGGGCCTGGCGCTGCTGTTGGCGTTCGTGCTGTTCGCGTGCGCTGCGCTGTTGCTGGCGATGCTGCGCGCGGGCATGGTCCAGCGCCGCGGCCGCCGCTTCGCGCTCGGCGGCACGCGCCTGGGCATAGTGCTGCCACGGTCCGCTGTAGCGGTGCAGACCCTGCGCATCCAGTTCCACGATCTGCTGCATGTGGCCCAGCAGATCGCGGTCATGGCTGATGACCAGCAGGCCGCCACGCCACTGCTGCAGCTGCGCCTGCAGCTGGCGGCGATGCTGGGCGTCCAGATGGTTGCTGGGCTCGTCCAGGATCAGCCAGTCGGCGCCGCTGGCCCACGCACCGGACAGTGCGACGCGCATGGTCTGGCCGCCACTGAGCCGCGCGGCCGGCTGGCCGACGTGCAGATCATCGGGCAGGCCCATGGACTGCCACTGCTGCTGCAGGCGTTCGCGCAGGTCCCAGCGGTCGCCTACGCAGGCGAAGTCCTGCTCATCGATGCTGCCGGCCTCGATACGGGCCAGGGCGGCCAGCACTTCTCCGACGCCTGCCAGTTCGCCCACGGTGCCACGTGGCGGGTAGCCGGGCGTGGGCAGCAGGAACACCCGCCCACTGCTGCGTATCTGGCCGCTGTCGGGCGGCAGCTGGCCGGCGAGCAGGCGCGCCAGCACGCTCTTGCCCACGCCATTGCCGCCCACCAGCCCGGTGGCCAGCGGTTCGAAGGAAAAGGACAGATCGGAAAACAACGGACGGCCATCGGCCAACCGATACGACACGCGATCAAGCGTGAGGGAATGCGAAGTCATGCGACCTCCAAGCAATGCCATGTCTCCCCTGCGCGCAGGGGCGGGAAGAGTCAGGCCGTCCGGTTTGCAGACGGCGGCATTACTGGCGCATTGGTCGCGAGCCTCTGGGGGGAATGATTGGAGATTATAGCGCCCGCAGGGCGCGCGGGTTGTAGAGTCGAGCCATGCTCGACTGCTTTGCGCAGAGCAGTCGAGCGGAGCAGTCGAGCATGGCTCGACTCTACAGGAAGGGGGTTACGGTACGGTTTCCAGGCGGGCGCTGACGAAGTCGATGAAGGCGCGCAGCTTGGGCAGTACGTGGCGGCCGGACGGCCACAGCAGGTGGAAGATGCCGCAGGAATGCACGTGCTCGTCGAGCACGGTGACCAGGCGACCGTCGGCCAGCGCATGCCGCACGGAGTGCACGGGCACGAAGGCCAGCCCGCCATCGCGCAGTGCCATGGCCACGCGCGCTTCAATGGTGTTGGCCACCATGTTGACCGGCAGTTCCTGCGCGACTTCGCCGTCAGGCCACTGCACCGGCCACGCTTCCAGCTTGCCGGTGCTGGGAAAGCGATAGTGCAGCAGGCGGTGCTGCAGCATGTCCGCGGGCGTACGCGGTACACCGTGGCGCTGCAGATACGCCGGCGAGGCCACCACGCGGCGCGGGAATATGCCCAGGCGCCGTGCGTTCATGCGTGAATCGCTGGGCTCGCCCACGCGCAGCACCGCATCGAAGCCTTCTTCGATCACATCCACCAGGCGGTCGCTGAAATCCAGTTCCAGGCGGATATCCGGGTAGGCGGCCATGAAGTCGGCCAGCAGCGGCAGAGTCAGGTCGCCGACCAGCGGCAGGCTGATGCGCAGGGTGCCGCTGGGCGAGGCGCTCTGCTGGGCCAGTTCGGTACGGGCGGCATCGCGTTCGTGCAGGATCCGCCGGCAGCGTGCCAGGAACAACTGGCCTTCGGCGGTGAGGGTGATGCTGCGCGTGCTGCGATGGAACAGGCGCACGCCCAGTGCGTGTTCCAGCCGGGCCACGCATTTGCCTGCGGCCGATGCCGAAATGCCCTGCAGGCGGCCGGTTTCCACGAAGCTGCGGGTTTCAGCGGCATGGATGAAGGTCTGCAGGTTGGCCAGGTTGTCGAGCACGGACATGGCGGGCGTTCCGGGGGTATGGCGGTAGTGTGGGTCCGCCCATGGTGCCGATTGCGGACCGGGCAGTCCACGATGTAGGGAGCGCGACGTGGGTTTTTCCCGCGGGTGGCGGGCTCTAACGTGGCGGCCCTCCCTCCCAAGGATCGCCGTGATGAATGCACTCCCCACGTTGGCGCCGGACCCGGTGCTTCCTTCCGTGCAGCGCGTGCTGCAGCAGGCCCACCCCGGCCAGATCGTGGGGGCGGTGGTGCTGGTGCGCCAGCACGGTGCGTGGCGCCACGCCAGCGCCAGCGGGTTGGCCGACCGGGAACAGGGCCTGCCCATGCAGCGCGACCAGCTGTTTCGCTTGGCGTCGGTGAGCAAGCTGCTGCTGACCGTGGTGGTGCTGCGCCTGGTGCAGCAGGGCGTGCTGGATCTGGATGTGCCGGTGCAGCGCTGGCTGCCGCAGTTCCGCCCGGCATTGGCGAGCGGTGAAACGCCGGACATCAGCCTGCGCCAGCTGCTTAGCCACAGCAGCGGACTGGGCTACCGCTTCCTGGAAGCCGACGCGCAGGGGCCTTATGCGCGGGCGGGGGTGAGCGATGGCATGGATACCAGCCCGATCACCCTGGCCGAGAACGTGCGGCGCATTGGCCAGGTGCCGCTGCAGTTCGCCCCCGGTACGCACTGGCTGTATTCGCTGGGCGTGGACGTGGCCGGTGCCGTGGCCGAGGCCGCCACCGGGCAGCGCCTGCAAGCCCTGTTCGAGCAGCATCTGGCGCGGCCGCTGGGGCTGCGCGATACCGGCTTTTCCACCGCTGAAGGGCAACGCCTGGCGGTGCCCTATGTGGACGACCTGCCGCAGCCGCACCGGCTGGGTGAGGGCGAGACGGTGCCGGTCTACGCCGATACGGTGGGCATTGCCTACAGCCCGGCGCGCGCCACCGATGCCGCGCGTTTTCCTTCGGCCGGGGCGGGCCTGGTGGGCAGCGCCGACGATCTGATGGCGGTGCTGGAAGCGCTGCGCGATGTCGATCACTCGCAACTGCTGGCGCAGGAGCTGGCCGCGCAGATGGTCGGCCTGCAGGTCGGCCGTGCCGGCCCTCCCGATCCGGCGGGGTGGGGCTTCGGTCTGGGCGCGGCGGTGTTGTTTGACCCCGCTGCCGCCGCTACGCCGCAGGCCATGGGCACCTGGCGCTGGGGCGGTGCTTACGGCCACAGTTGGTTTGTCGATCCGCAGCGGGGCCTGAGCGTGGTGGCGCTGACCAACACGCTGTATGCCGGCATGCACGGGCCGTTCGTGGATGCGCTGCGCGATGCGATCTACGCCGACCTGGACGGTGCGCGATGAGCGGCCATGCAGCGGCAGACGCCTTGCCCGCAGGCGCGGCCACACGCCTGCCGTGGCCGCCCCTGCTGGCCCTGGCCGGCGGCGGCTTCATCACCCTGTTGACCGAAACCCTGCCGGCCGGTGTGCTGCGCCCGATTGGAACCAGCCTGGGCGTGAGCGATGCGGCGGCCGGCCAGTTGGTAAGCGTGTACGCGCTGGGGTCGCTGCTGGCGGCCCTGCCGATGACCGCGCTGACCCAGCGGCTGCCGCGGCGCCCGCTGCTGCTGGCGGCCATTGCCGGGTTCGTGCTGGTGAACACACTGACCGCGCTCAGCAGCAGCTACCCGCTGATTCTGGTCGCGCGCTTCCTGGCCGGTGTGTGCGCGGGCCTGCTGTGGTCGCTGGTGGCCGGCTATGCCGCGCGCATGGTGGTGCCGTCGCTGCAGGGCCGGGCCATCGCCGTGGCCATGGTGGGCTCGCCGCTGGCGCTGTCGCTGGGCGTGCCCGCGGGCACGTTGCTGGGGCAGCAGATCGGCTGGCGCTGGGTGTTCGCGCTGATGAGTGTGCTGGCCGTGGCCCTGCTGGGCTATGCGCGCTGGGCGCTGCCGGACCTGCCGGCCGCAGGCAGCGGCAAACGCACGCCGTTGGCGACGGTCTGGCGCCTGCCCGGCGTGCGCAGCACCCTGCTGGTGATGGCGCTGTACGTGCTGGCGCACAACGTGCTGTACACCTACATCGAGCCGCTGGCCCTGCTGGCCCACGCCGGCGCCTGGCTGGACCGCCTGCTGCTGGTGTTCGGCGTATCGGCCATAGCCGGCATTGCGGTGGCTGCGTGGGGCGTGGACCAGCATCTGCGCGCCCTGGTCTGGGCGGCGGTGCTGGGCTTTGCCGCCGCCGCGTTGGCCCTGCTGCTGTGGCCGGGCAGGCCGCAGGTGCTGCTGCTGGCAACGGCGTTGTGGGGGCTGGCGTTCGGCGCGGTACCGGCGTTGTTCCAGACCGCGCTGGCGCGCCGCGCCGGTGCCGCCGCCGATCTTGCCCAGTCGATGCTGGTGACCGGCTGGAACCTGGCCATTGCCGCCGGTGGCGTGGCCGGCGGCTTGCTGCTGCAGACCGGCGGTGCGCAGCAGCTGGCGTGGCTGCCGCTGGGCCTGCTGCTGGTGTGCGGGGCCTGGCTGCTGGCCAGGCCGCGGGCCTGGGGCTGACGGTCAGGTATCGGAGAATTCGCGCTCGATCGGCACGCTGCGCGGGTTCTGCATGTGCTCGCGCGCGGCACCGTACTGCTGCTGGCGCCGATGGTGGAAGGCCACGAATTCATCGCGTGGCAACGGCCGCGAGAACAGCCAACCTTGGCCGAACTGCACGTGCTGGCTGTGCAGGTAGGCCAGCTGTGCCTCGGTTTCCACGCCTTCGGCCACCACCCACAGGCCCAGTTCGCGGGCCATTTCGATGATGTGCGGGGTGACCGGCGTGGTGGCGCTTTCGGTGCCGATCGCATCGATGAAGGACTTGTCGATCTTCAGCGCATCCAGGGGCAGCTGCTCCAGGTACTGCAGGCTGGAATAGCCCACGCCGAAATCATCGATGGCGATGCTGTGGCCAGCCCGGCGTGCGGCGGCCATCATGGTGCGGGCACGGTCGATATCCAGGAAGCCGCGTTCGGTGGCTTCCAGCCAGATCTGCTGCGGCAGGATGCCGCTGCCGGCCATGCGTGCGGACACTACCTTCAGTGCACGGCCACTGCTGATGTCATCCGGTGCCAGGTTGATGGCGATGTGCGCGCTGCGGTCGGACACCAGCAACTCGCGCATGTCCTTCACCACGTTTTCGATCACCACATCGGTCAGCGCCTGGATCAGGCCGTGTTCCTCGGCCAGCGGAATGAAGATGTCCGGGCGCACCTGGGTGCCGTCGGGGTGCTGCCAGCGCACCAGTGCTTCGGCGCCCACGCAGATGCCGGTATCCAGTTCGATGATGGGCTGGTAGTGCAGGTACAGTTCGCGGCGGCGGATGGCGGTGGCCAGTTCGCCGCGCATGGACAGGCGCCGCTGTGACAGCCATACCACCAGGCCCACGCCCAGGGCGGCCAGCAGCAGGCCCACCGGCACGAACAGCCAGGCCTGCTGGCGGAAGGTGGCCGCCAGGGCGGTGCGCGGGGCGGTGGCGATGGCCAGCCATTGTTCGCTGCGCGCGCTGGCATACAGGGTGTCGTCGTCCAGGCCTTCGCCCGGGTCGCGCAGCAGTTTCAGCAGCAGGGTCTGGTCAATGCCGCTCTGGCGGCTCAGCAGGCGCCCATCCGGGCTGGCCAGGGCCAGGCGCACATCCGGGTCGGCGATGATGCCGACGAAGTGCCGCGGGTCCACCAGCACATCGTAGGAACCGTACAGCACGGCCAGCACCTTACGCCCCCCTGTGGCGGCCGGGCGGATGTCCACGGCGATGCCGGCGCCATCGCTGGTCACATGGTCGGCGCGCGGATGTTCCACAGTGCCTTCGAAGGCGCCCCACGAGGTGCAGCGCAGCCGGCCGCCTTCGAAATAGCCCATCTGGTCGATGGACGGGGTGGTCATCACCAGGGTCTGCATGCGCCGGATGTGCTCGCTGCTGCACGGGGCCATCGCACTGGCTTCGGCGGATTTCAGCGCGGCCAGCGCTTCCTGGTAGGACAGGTCGGCCCGCCGCAGGGTGCGTTCGGCGATGCCATGCAGGCGCTCCTGCTCCACGTCCACGGCGCTGTGCCAGGTGGCATAGACCATGGCGGCAATGGGCACGATGGCGGCCAGCAGGGCCGCAAAGACGCCGAGGATGATGACCCGCAGGCGGTTCATGGCCGGTACTCCGGGCGGGCGGGCAGGGCTGCGGGCATGGCGGCCGATCCTTGGACGGATGCCCTATCTGAGCATGTTGGCCGCCTGTGCGGAATGGGGCAGGACCGATAATCCGTCACATTGTGGCAATTGCGACAACCGATGACGGCAGCGATCCGGCTGAGACTGGCGCTCCGGGCCGCACAGGTCTACCGTCGGGGGCTTCACCCGCCCCTTCCAGCGCCCCCTTCCATGACCGAACCCGCCGCACCCCCGGAGCACCTGCGCCGCAGCCTGTCCAACCGCCACCTGCAACTGATCGCCATCGGCGGTGCCATCGGCACCGGCCTGTTCATGGGCTCGGGCAAGACCATCAGCCTGGCGGGCCCGTCCATCATCTTCGTCTACCTGATCATCGGCGCGATGCTGTTCTTCGTGATGCGGGCGATGGGCGAGCTGCTGCTGTCCAATCTGAACTACAAGTCCTTCATCGATTTTTCCACCGACCTGCTGGGCCCTTGGGCCGGTTTCTTCTGCGGCTGGACGTACTGGTTCTGCTGGATCGTGACCGCCATCGCCGATGTGATCGCGATCGCCGCCTATGCGCAGTTCTGGTTCCCCGAACTGGCCGCCTGGATACCGGCGCTGCTGTGCGTGCTGCTGTTGCTGGGGCTGAACCTGGTGACGGTGAAGCTGTTTGGCGAAATGGAATTCTGGTTCGCGCTGATCAAGATCGTGGCCATCTGCGCGCTGATCATCACCGGCGCCGGCCTGGTGGCCTGGGGCTTCACCTCGCCCAGCGGCCACACCGCCTCGCTGTCGAACCTGTGGAATGACGGCGGCATGTTCCCGATGGGGCTGGTCGGCTTCTTCGCCGGCTTCCAGATCGCGGTGTTCGCCTTCGTTGGCATCGAACTGGTGGGCACCACCGCCGCGGAAACCGCCAACCCCGAGCGCAACCTGCCCAAGGCGATCAATTCCATTCCGGTGCGCATCATCATCTTCTACGTGCTGGCGCTGATCGCGATCATGGCGGTGACGCCGTGGCGCCAGGTGGTGCCGGACAAGAGCCCGTTCGTGCAGCTGTTCGTGCTGGCCGGCATTCCCGCCGCCGCCAGCCTGATCAACTTCGTGGTGCTGACCTCGGCCACCTCGTCGGCCAACAGCGGCATCTTCTCCACCAGCCGCATGCTGTACGGCCTTGCTGAAGAAGGGCACGCGCCGCGTGGGCTTTCCAAGCTGTCGCGCGCGGCGGTGCCGGCCCGTGGGTTGCTGTTCTCGTGCCTGTGCCTGCTGGGCGGCACGCTGCTGATCTACCTGATTCCCAACCTGGTGACCGCCTTTACCCTGGTGACCACGCTGGCCACCGTGCTGTTCATCTTCGTCTGGTCGCTGATCCTGGTGGCCTACATGGTCTACCGCCGCCGCTACCCGGAACGGCATGCGGCATCGATCTTCAAGATGCCCGGCGGCGTGGCCATGTGCTGGGCCTGTCTGGTCTTCTTCGCCGCCGTGCTGGTGCTGCTGAGCCTGCAGGCCGACACCCGCCAGGCGCTGCTGGCCAGCCCGGCGTGGTTCGTGCTGCTGGGCGTGGGGTACTGGCTGCGCCGCAGAGCGGTGACGTGATTTGCGGGGTCGGATCCCGTTGCGTGGCAACGGGCTCTGACCCCATTCACCCGACCCCATTCACCCGGATTTAGCGGGCGCGGCCGGATCATCCGGCCGCCATGTTCCCCCGCCGTGCCGCCGTTGCGCTGTCGCTGCTGCTGGGCCTGTGGCCTGGCCTGGCGGCGGCGCGCACGGTGTACCGCTGCGTGCAGGGCAACACGGTCAGCCTGGCCACCGCGCCCGAGCCGGGTTCGCGCTGTACGGCAAAACAGATTGACGACAACGCGGTGCAGGCGCCCAACCTGTGGGGCAACATGGGGGTGTTCAGCGGCGTGCTGTACGAGCGCGAGCAGGACGGCACCCTGGTCTATTCCACCCGCAACCTGCCCGGATCGCGGGTGTACCTGAAGTTCACCGTGGCCACGCCGCCGGGCGAGCCGGCCCATGAAGGCCTCGGCAAGGTCGGCGCGCCGCAGCTCGCACCACATGCAACGCAGTTCAAGGCAGCGGCCAAGGCCACCGGCGTGGACGATGCCTGGCTGCGCGCGATTGCCCATGCCGAAAGCAACTTCGACGCGCTTGCCGTTTCGTGCAAGGGCGCGCAGGGCGTGATGCAGCTGATGCCTGAAACCGCGGTGGAGTACGGCGTGCGTGATCCATTCTCGGCACAGCAATCGATCGACGGCGGCGCGCGCTACATGCGCAGCCTGCTGCGCCGCTACAACGGCGACCGCCCATTGGCGGCGGCGGCCTACAACGCCGGCATCGGTGCGGTGGCCCGCTACAACGGCGTGCCGCCGTATGCAGAAACCCTGGCCTACGTGGAGAAGGTGATGGCGCTGTACGCGCGCTACCGGCAGGCCATGGGCATCCGCAGCGAAGTGCCGGCGAAGTAGAGTGGTTCAGCGCGAAGACGCGTTTCCATACAGCGCGTAGCGCTCCACCCGGCCTACCTTGGCAATGGCCGCGCGCACATCGGCACGCTGCTTCAGCTGCCGCCAGCGTGCATCGATCTGCACTTCGGTGGGCAGCGACGGGTAGACGCGCATGTCCTGCAGGTCCAGCAGGGCTTCGTTGCGGTCATCGGGTGATTGCAGCAGGCCGATCAGCGCAGCGGCTGCACCGTCCAGGTCGCCTTCTTCCAGCAGCATTTCCCGGTGGAAGGTGCGTGCCGTGTCGCGGTTGCGCACCAGGGTGGCCCGCGCGCTGGCTTCGGCGGCGGCGTCGCCACGCTTGCGTGCGGCCAGGAAGCCCACCAGCGCCTGCGCCGATTCGCCATAGGGGCTCAGGTCGTCCAGCCGCGCCAGCACCGACACGGCCTCGTCCAGCTGGTCGGTGGCAGCCAGCATGAAGGCCAGGTTGATGATGTGGTCGACATGGTCCGGCCCGCATGCACCCACTTTCTCGGCCAGCCGAGCCGTGGCCACGGAATCGTCCAGGCGATCCAGCCGACGCAGCGCGATCATCCGGTTGCTCAGCAGCCAGGCCAGCCATTGCGCCTCGGGGCCATTGGGCAGGTTGCCTTCGGCCACGAATCCGGCGATGCCGTCGCTGAACTGCACGACCTGCTCGTTCTCGCCCAACATCAACTGGGTGGAACTGAAATCGACCAGCGCGGCGTCCAGGCTGCGATCGAGCAGGCTGGAAACACGCAGCTCGTCCAGGTACTGGCGCGCTGCGCGCTCCGGGTCATAGCGTGGGTCATCGCGATCCACGTAGCGGTCGAAGCGCTTGTCGCTGCGCAGGGTGATCAGTTCCAGCGGTGTACGGACGCGTTCAAGCGTGGCCGCTACATCGCGGCCCGAATCGGTGTCGACCTGCAGGCTGGCCAGCAGCACCCAGAAGGCGCCTGGCTCCAGTCCATCACTCTTCCAGCCGTTGTCGAACAGGGCCTTGAGCACCTCGCGCCGGCGCGCAGGCTGGTCGCGCAGCGTGTACTGCAGGAAGCTGACCATCTGGGTATCGAATTCGAGCGGCTCGCGCGCATGCGCCGTGGCCTGCAGAAGATGGGTGACGGCCAGGTCGTTCTGGTCTTCGCTCAGATCGACCCACACCAGCGGCATCAAGGCCTCTACGTCGCCCGGATCGACCGCCAGTGCCATCTGCAGGTAGCGGCGGGCCAGAGGGTTGTCATGCTGCAGGTACGCGGTCATGCCGCCGACGCGCGCACCTTCGGCACGGGCTTCGGGTGCGAGTATGCCCAACTGCGGATCGTCGATCAGTTTCTCGAATTCGACCATCGCGCCCAGCGTATTGCCGCTGGTGGCGGTGCTCTGCGCGTTCTCCCAGCGCTGCTGGAACGTGGTGGCGGCGGTGCTGTCGGCAGCCCCCGCAGCAAAAGGCGCAGCCAGCAGGATGGCGGACAGCGCAAGTGGCAGCAGGCGGGCAGGGGACATGGCGGTTCCATCCTTGGCGTGAGCGCTGATTGAAACCCGCCGCGCGGCTGGCGGCAAGCAAGGGCCGGGTAGCCGGCGCTGCAGGTGGTGGCACAACGACAGTGCAGCGACTATGGTCGTGGGCTGAAATCGGCAGGGATGATGCGTAGCGATGGCACAGCGGCAGTGGTGGATGGTGGGCGTGGTGGTGGTGACGGCAGCGGCGTTGGCCGCCACCTGGTGGCCTGACCGGGACCCCGAGGCATCCGCACCCGCTGGGCCGCAACCCACGCCCCTGGCCTGGACGGCGCAGATCGAAACGCTGGCCGGCGATGGCCATCCCGGCAATCGTGATGGCGCGGCCGCGCAGGCGCGCTTCGCCGACCCCTACGCGGTGGTGCGCACGGCGCAGGGCGCGGTGTACTTCACCGACGCCGGCGACAACAACCGTATCCGCCGCTGGTGGCCCGATGGCCGCGTGCAGACCGTGGCCGGGCAGGGCGAGGGGCGCGTGGACGGCCCGGCGCTGCAGGCCAGCTTCCACACGCCTTCGGGCATTGCCGCCGATGCGCAGGGCAACCTGTACGTGGCCGACACCGGCAACCACGCGATCCGGCGCATTTCTGTCGACGGGCAGGTGACCACGCTGGCCGGCGGCGAGCAGGGGTATGCCGATGGACCCGCCGCACAGGCACGCTTCGATGGGCCGATGGGCATCGCCGTGGATGCGCAGGGCCAGGTGTTCGTGGCCGATACCTGGAACGACCGCATCCGCGTGATCGGCACCGATGGCCAGGTGCGGACCCTGGCCGGTGGCGACCGCCCGGGGTTCACCGATGCGATCGGTGGCGAAGCGCGGTTCGATACCCCGGTGGCGCTGGCCTTCGATGCGCATGGCGCGCTGCTGGTGGCCGATCTGTTCAACAACGCGGTGCGCCGCGTGGGCGCCGACGGCGCGGTCAGTACGCTGGTGAGCAGTGGTGGGGTGATGAACGCCCCGCTGTCGTTGGCCACGACCCACGATGGCGTGCTGTACGTAGGCGACCTGGATGGGCGCGTGCTGCAGATCACCCCGCAGGGCCACCAGATTGCGCTGCTGGGCAACGACCGCCTGCCCCGCCTGGCGCGGCCCAGCGGTCTGGCCGTGGATGCCGATGGCAGCGTGCTGGTGGCTGATTCGACTGCCTACCGCCTGCATCGCCTGCGCCCGCTGCCAGTGGGCGAGCTTCCTGCACCGGCCCTGGTGGGTCCGGCCGCCGATGCCGGGTTGCCCGATACGGGCGGACGCTGGCCGCTGGCACCGCAGGACGGCTGGCACGAAGTGGTGGGCACGCTGGGCGAGGTACGTGGCAACTTCAAGGGTGAGAGCCGCCACCACCTGCACGGCGGTTTCGATGTGCGCGGCGATGTGGGGCAGACCGTGCTGGCCATTGCCGAGGGCAAGATCAGCAGCCCGATCGCCGCCTGGAGCCTGGGCGGGCAGGGCGAAGGCCTGGCGGTGGATCGCCTGAAGTACATCCACATGCGCGTGGGCCGCACGCCGCGCGGTGAGCCCTTCGATGCACGCTGGCAGCCGCTGTACGCCGACGATGGAACGCTGGAGCGCATCCGCGTGCGTCGTGGTACGCGCATCCACGTGGGGGATCGGCTGGGCAGCATCAACAGCCAGGCGCACGTGCACCTGGCACTGGGCACCGGTGGTTTTGAGACCAACGCGGTGGCACTGGGCTTCCACAACTACGCCGACCACTTCGCCCCGCGTATCACCGACGTGGCGTTGCTGGACGACAACGACCAACCCATGGCGCCGGGCAGCGACGGCGTGGTGATGGTGGCGCGGCAGGGGCGTGGGGTGCAGATCGTGGTGGAAGCGTGGGACCAGGTGGACAACAACCTGCCACGCCGCCGACTGGGGCCGTACCAGGTGGGTTACCAGATCCTGGATGGCAACGGCCAGGCGTTGCAGGGCTACGAGCAGCCGCGCTGGAACATCGTGTTCAACCGCATGCCGCCACAGAATCTGGCGGCGAAGGTGGCCTATGCACCGGACAGCGGCATTACCGTGCACGGCAGCGCGGTTACCCGCTTCCGCTACCTGGTGACCAACACCGTGCGCGATGGCCTGATGGAAACCGGGCGCTGGCAGCCGGCGGCGCTGCCGCCGGGCGAGTACATCGTGCGTGCCAGTGCGCGTGACTACAGTGGCAACGAAGGCGTTGGCCGGCGCGAGGTCAGGGTGCGGCTGCTGCCGTAGCGGCGGGCGCGCCGCAGCGTTCGCGTTCGGCGTTCATGTCTTCCAGCGGCCGCACTTCGATGCTGCCGAAGCGTGCCCAGGGGAAGTCGCGGGCGATGGCCATGGCCTCGTCGCGGTTGCGCGCGACGATCAGGTTGAAGCCGGCCAGCAGTTCGCGGGTTTCGGCGAAGGGGCCATCGAGCACGCGGCTGTGGCCGTCGCGCACGCGCAGGGTCTGTGCGGTGTCCACCGGCTGCAGTTTCTGTGCGGCCAGCAGGGTGCCTTCGGCCTGCAGCTGGTCGGCGTGGGCCAGGCAGTCGCGCATCAGCGCGTTGAACTCTTCGCTGGGCAGGGCCTGCAGCAGGGCGGGCTCGATGTAGATCAGGAGCAGGTACTGCTGCATGGGATGGTCCTGGCGTGGCGGGCGGGGTGACCATGATGGCGCAGGTCTGCGCGGAATCATGCTGCAGCGCGAGAAGCGCGCCTTCGGCGGGGAACGGCGAACGGCGGAGCCCCTCCGTGGTGGGGTGGGTTGGGTTAGGTTGATCGCGGAAAGCTGGGCTTACTGGTTTGGGCCGGGCAGCCGGCTTTGCCGTGCCTGTCTGCCAGACGGCCAAAATCCCATCCCACAACACAGTTGCTCCATGGATGGATTCACGGCGTGTCCCGTGGCCCCACCCCCACCGGTCCAACCCAGAACCCCCAGCTTTCAGCGACCAACCCCACCCCACCACGGAGGGGCTCCGCCGTTCGCCGATCCCCGCCGAAGGCGCGCTCTACGCGAGGAAAAGAATCTGCCAGGAACGTGTCGATTCCCCGCTGTGCTTTTGCTTTCGCCTTTTTCTCTTGATCTACCGTGGTGGGTCAGCCGCGTGAACCTGTCCGAGGCCGGTGGGGGTGGGGCCGCGGGACCGCAGGCGCCATGGATGGCGCCTACGAGCCTCCATGGATGGATTTACGGCGTGTCCCGTGGCCCCACCCCCACCGGCCCAACCCAGAAGCCCCAGCTTTCAGCGACCAACCGCACCCCACCACGGAGGGGCTCCGCCGTTCGCCGACCCCCGCCGAAGGCGCGCTCTCCGCGGGAAAAATAATTTCCAGGAACCTGTCGATCCCCGTCCTCCTCGTTCGTTGTAAGAGTGAAGGGCGCGCCACTGCCGCCCACCGGAGACCGACATGAAAGTGATGGTGATCGTCAAAGCCAGCGCCGATTCCGAAGCCGGGCGCATGCCCAGCGCAGCGGAACTGACCGCCATGGGCGCCTACAACGAACAACTGGTCGCCGCCGGCATCATGCTCGCTGGCGAAGGCCTGCACGCCACCGCCCGCGGCCATCGCATTCAGTTCGGTGACGGTGCCCCGGCCGTGCAGCCCGGCCCGTTCGGCCCGGCCGAGCAGCAGATCGCCGGCTTCTGGCTGTGGGAAGTACGGTCGCTGGACGAAGCCATCGAGTGGGCGCGGCGCGCGCCGTTCAAGCACGGTGATGCCCTGGAACTGCGCCCGCTGATCACCGCCGAGGACTTCGGCGAGGCTTTCACCCCCGAATTACAGCAACAGGAACAGCGTCTGCGGAACCAGATCGACGCTTGAGCCCGCCGTAGTGCCATCGCCGGGTACGCCCCGGCACCCACGCCCCCGCCTTCCCAATGGAGCAATGCCATGAAACTGATTCCCTTCCTTGGCTTCAGCGGCCAGACCCACGATGCCATGGCGTTCTACGCCAAGGCGCTGGGCGGCCAGGTCACGTCGGAAATGAAGTACCGCGACATGCCGCCGTCCGATGAGCCCGGCTGCAGCGAGATGCCGCCGGAAACGTTGGACCACGTGGCGCACAGCCAGCTGGAGATCGGTGCGGCGATCCTGATGGCCGCCGATGGTCCCGGCGGCGAAGGTGGCAGCGCCACCACCATCAACGTGGACGTGGACAGCATCGAGGAGGCCGAACGCGTGTTCGCCGCGCTGGCCGAAGGTGGCCAGGTGCAGATGCCGATTGCCGAAACCTTCTGGGCACACCGCTGGGGCATGTTGATCGACCGCTTCGGCAAGCCGTGGATGGTCAACTGCATGAAGCAACCGTAACCGGCCCTCCCTTAAACCCAAGGAAAGCAGACCATGAGTGCAGCGCAACCGCAGATGATCTTCGTCAACCTGCCCGTGCAGGATCTGGAGGCGTCCAAAGCGTTCTTCAGCGCCCTGGGCTACCAGTTCAATCCCGCGTTCACCGACGAGAACGCGGCCTGCATGGTCATCAGCGAAAGCATCTTCGTGATGCTGCTGGTGAAGCCGTTCTTCCAGCAGTTCACCACCAAGGCCATTGCCGATGCACAGGCCAGCACCGAGGTGATCACCTGCCTGTCGGCGGACAGCCGCAAGGCGGTGGATGCGCTGGTGGACAAGGCGCTGGCGGCCGGTGCCCGCGAACCGCAGCCGGCGCGCGATTACGGCTTCATGTACCAGCGTGGCTTCCAGGACCTGGATGGCCATCTGTGGGAGATCGCGCACATGGACGGTGAACCGGGGTGAGCGGCACGCTTGTAGGGCCCGGCCGTTGATGCTGTGATCGGCACATGACCGAGCCCACCCTGACCCAGCGCATGGACACCCTGTGGCGAATGGAATCGCCCGTGCTGATCGCGCGCCTGGCACGGCTGCTGGGCGGTGACGTGGGCCGTGCCGAAGAGCTGGCCCAGGACACCTGGCTGGCCGCGCTGGAGCGCTGGCCGGCGCAGGGCATGCCGGACAACCCGGGGGCCTGGTTGATGACCACCGCACGCAACCGTGCCATCGATGTGCTGCGCCAGCACCAGCGGGTGGCCCAGCAGCACGCGCAGTGGGGCGAGCTGCTGCACCCGGCCGCGCTGCCCGCGCCCGATGACAACCACATGCTGGAAGACGACCTGGGCGACGATCTGCTGCGGTTGATGTTCGTGGCCTGCCACCCGCTGCTGCCGGCCGATGCCCGGGTGGCGCTGACCCTGCGCCTGCTGGGTGGCCTGACCACGGTGGAGATCGCCCGCGCGTTCCTGCAGCCGGAGCCCACCATCGCCCAGCGCATCGTGCGCGCCAAGCGCACGTTGGCGCAGAAGCAGGTGCCGTATGAGGTACCGCGCGCCGACGCGCTGCCGGAGCGGCTTGGTTCGGTACTGGAAGCGATCTACCTGATCTTCAACGAGGGCTACGCGGCCAGCGCCGGTGATGACTGGATGCGCCCGGCGCTGTGCGAGGAAGCCCTGCGACTGGCCCGCATCCTGGCCCATCGCATGCCAGCACCGCCGGTGCTGGGCCTGTTGGCGCTGATGGAACTGCAGGCCTCGCGCGCGGCATCTCGGGTGGACGCGCAGGGCATGCCGGTGCTGTTGGACCAGCAGAACCGCGCGCGCTGGGACTGGCTGCAGATCGCGCGTGGGCAGCAGGCGCTGGCGCAGGCCTTGGCCGCCGGCGGCCAGCACGATACCTACGTGCTGCAGGCGCAGATTGCCGCCTGCCATGCCGCCGCGCGGCAGGCGGTGGACACCGACTGGGCACGCATCGCGGCGCTGTACGCACAGCTGCTGCAGGTGATGCCGTCGCCGGTGGTGGCACTGAACCGCGTGGTGGCGGTATCGCGCAGCGATGGCGCGTTCGCGGCGTGGGCGCTGCTGCAGCCGCTGTTGGTGGATGCACGCCTGCAGTGCTATGCGCCGCTGCAGGTGGTGCGCGGCGAGCTGTTGCTGCAGTTGGGCAGGGAGGCAGATGCGCGTGACGCATTTGCCATGGCGGCGGCACAGACCCCCAATGCCGCCGAGCGCGCGGTGTTGCGGGAAAGGGCCGGCCAAGCCCCGGAAAACTGAAGCCGACCAAGGCAGCACTTGTGGGCGGGCGCCTGAGCGGCTATGTTTCGCGCCCAGCGAACGTGAACGCGTTCGCATTCCGTGTCTAGACCCAGGAGCGGTTGGATGTTTTCAAGGACGAAGAGCGCGCCGCGCGCTTTTGCGCGCCTGCTTGCCTATGCGTTGTGCCTGGCCGTCTGGCCGCTGGCAACCCAGGCCGCAGAGAAATCACAGCAGGCCTATTGGGCCGGTTTCGCCTATACCGCCGATGCCGCTGCCGTAAAGGCGACCACGCCGCACGCGCAGGCGGTGCTGGAATCGCGCGGCCTGCTGCCGTTGAACCAGACCCTGTGGCAGGCACTGCAACGCCGCAAGCCTGCGCAGCTGGAGCTGATCGACCAGCCGGTGGCCATGCTGGACGGCACCACCAGCGCTACCGTGCTGGCCGCCGCACTGGACCGCGAACTGGTGTCGGTCGAGCCGATCGGCAACCAGTACAAAGTGCTGGTGGAAGTGGCCCTGCAGGCGCTGTTCTTCGACTTCCGCGAGCGCCAGGTGATCGCGTCCTATCCGCTTACCCTGCAGCGCATTGACGTGCAGGATTACCGCCCGGACCGCGACGATATCGACGCGATCGTGGCCGACCTGCTGTACGGCAGCGCCGATACCAGCCTGTCGCAGGTGCTGGCCCAGGCCCTGGCCCAGGCCAGGTTGCCGGAAGCGGCCACGCGCCGCCTGCAGGTGGGCGCGGTCACCCTGTCCGATGCCACGCTGGCCAAGCTGCCGGACCCGAAGTGGGCCGACACGCTGCGCGCCACCCTGGCCCACGAGCTGTCCAAGACGCTGTCGTCCAACACCGGCGTCGGCCTGCTGCCGCCAGCCTCCGGCCAGGCGATCGGCGGTGCCATGGCCGCGCGCTTTGCCGACGGCAAGGTCTACCAGCTGAAGATTCCCGAGGCCGATTACCTGATCAGCGTGCAGGTGGATGCGCTGAAGAACGGCGTGATCGAAGAAACCCCGGCGATGAAGACGATGCTGTTCGGCGCGTTCTTCACCGCGAAGGTGACCGAGCCGTTCTCGGGCAAAGTCTATTTCGAACAGCCGCTGCGCAAGGGCGCCACCAAGGTGGTGCCGGTCACGCAGTGGCAGGTTGACCAGTGGTCGGCCAGCTACGAAACCCTGCTGGCGGGCTTTGATGCCTTCGCCGGCGCCGCCGCCAAGCGTGCCGATGCGCGCACCTGGCTGGACGAACAGAAGCCGGGCGGCCGCCCGTTGCAGCAGCAGACCCAAGCCCTCCAGGAGTTGATCAAGTCATGTCGTTGATGCGTACCATCCTGCTCGTCCTCATCGCCCTGGCGGTGGCTTCGCCGGTGGCGGCGCAGTCCGCCAGCTCGCGCGGCACCGGTTCGGCCAGCTACAGCCTGCGCCTGAGCGCCGGCACCCGTGCCGAAGCCCTGGAAAAGGCCAAGGTGAATGCACTGGAGGCGTACATCGCCGAAACCGGTGCGGCCAAGCTGCGCCTGTTCGAAGCGCGCCGCGCCGAGTTCATCGGTGAAATCGATCGCTACGTGCTCAGCGCCGTACAGCTGTCGGACAACGAAGACAAGAAGGCCAAGACCTACAGCGTGACCGTGCGTGCGGAAATCAACACCACGCTGCTGCAGACCAAGCTGGATGCCGGCTCGGCCGTGGCCGGCGCCACTGCGGCACAGCGTTCGCTGCTGACCTTCCTGTTCATGGCGCGCTCGCAGGACACCGTACAGTCGTTCCAGGACAAGGAATACCGCCGTGCCGACGTGAGCACCAGCTACAGCGAGAACACCCGCGAAGGTGATTCGTTCCGTGGCAACTCGGTCAGCACCAACGGCAGCATCAACCAGAACGGCTCGATGTCGGTCACCACCGGCGGCAGCACCACCGCGCGCAGCGACAACATCAGCTGGAAGGTGGCCAATGCGGCTGAAGTGAACACCGCCATGACCGGTGCCTTCAGCGCCGCCGGCTATGAAGTGGTGGAAGCGGAGTACGTGGAAGGTGAGTCGCGCGGCCTGCTGAACATCGAACGCATCCGCAAGGATTTCAGCACCGGCAACGATCTGGCCCCGGCCACCCTGCGCGATACCGCCAACGGCATCCGCGCGGCCAACATTCCGTACATCGCTGTGGGCACGCTGGACGTGGGCATGCGCGATCGCGATCCGGCCAGCGGCAACACCCGCGTGTTCGTCACTGTTACCGGCAAGGTGCTGGACGTGACCGGTCGCTTCCCGCGCACCGTGTCGTCGGTCGGCCCGGTGCAGTACTCCGGTACCGGCCCGAACGAAACCGTGGCCCGTACCAACGCGCTGCAGCTGGCTGCTGAAAAGGCCGCGCAGCAGATGATCAACGAACTGAACGTCAAGGCGGTTCGCTGATCCACCACCCCGGTGGGTGCCGAGCTTGCTCGGCATCGCCCCGGGGTCACCGATTCCCCACGTGCCGCACCGCGGCCGTCTCTCTCATAAAGGAAATTCCATGATCCGCACTACCGCTCTTGCCGTGGCCATTGCCGCCGCCACCCTGTCGATGCCGGCCCACGCTGGCCTGGGCAAGCTGAAGGATCTGGCTGGTGCCGCCACCGGCACCTCCGCCAGCGCCTCCAGCGCCGCCGCACCGGATGAAGCTGCACAGGAAGCGCTGGTGCGCCGTTTCGTCAGCTCGCAGTCGCATTCGCTGCAGGCACAGACCTCGTTCGCCCGCGCCTTCGGCCTGGCCGAGCAGGTGCAGCTGCTGGAAGCCGAGCGCCAGGCGCTGTCGTCCGGTTCGGTGAGCGTGGATGCCATGAAGAAGTCCGTCTCGGTGAGCGAGTCGGCCCAGGCCGCCATCGATGAGCGCGTGGCCGCGCAGCCGGAACTGAGCGCCGAATCGAAGCAGCACTACGCCGAAGGCCTGGTGTCGATGCTGGCCTCGGCTGCCGAAGCACAGAAGCTGGGCGGCGAAGCCGGCAACTTCACCGCGGGCATGAAGAACCTGGGCGCCACCCAGCTGGCCACCGTGGGCCGCAAGCTGGCTGCCGGTGCGTGGGTGGCCAAGGAATCGCCGGGCTTCATCAAGGGCCTGTACAGCTCGTCCAAGTCGGCCGTGACCTTCGCCAAGAAGAGCAAGGTGAAGGTGCCGTCCAACGCCGATTCGCTGCTCGACAGCCTCTGATCGCAGGTCCATGTCCATGCGCACCACCACCCGACTGATCGGCCTGGGCCTGGCCGCTGCCTTGCTGGCGGCCTGTGGCGACAAGGAAGCCCCGGCGGCAGACACCGCGCCGGCCCCCGCCAAGGAAAAGGCGGCCAGCGCGCTGGCCAGCAACGCACCGGCCGATGATGCGCCGTTGCGCGGCACGCCGGATTTCGGCGGCACCACCCAGGTTGCGCGCGAGGCCGACGGTATCGGCAGCACGCCGGAACTGGCGGTGCTGGCCGCCCTGCAGTCGGCGGTGGCGCAGGTCAATGGCGTGCGCGTGGCCAGCCAGATGCAGGGCCTGCGCGCAGGCCTGCATGTGGACGTGGATGGGGAACACGTCGGCGATATCCGCGCCGATGCGTTCACCCAGCAGATGATTGCCGGCTCGCAGGGCGCGGTGCTGGGCTATGAAATCCTGTCGCAGGACGAAGTGCGGCAGCTGGATGAAGAGACCATTGCCCGCGTGCGCGCCAGCGATGAAGGCTGGAGCTTCAAGGGCTCGGCCTCGGCCAGCGCGTCGGGCCAGGCCTCGGCGAAGGCCTCCGGCGGCGGTGGTTCGGCCGAAGCCAGCTACAAGGAAAACTACGAAGAGAACGTGCAGGTGGACGCCAAGCGCGGCGCCAGTTCGTTCGATTCGGACGTGACCCACCGCAGCATGCGCAGCTACTGGAAGGTGCGCGTGCGTGCGCAGATTGCCCAGTACCGCGCGCCGGACGAGCAGGGCAAGCCGAAGATCGTGGTGGCCCTGCCGCGCACCAAGTCCGGCAGCTATGCCGTGGGCGATGGTCGCGTGGATGCCGGCGAAGTAGCCGATGCCATTCGCGCACGCCTGTCCGATACGCTGACCCAGACCCAGCGCTTCATCGTGCTGGACCGCGAATTCGGCGATGAACTGCAGGCCGAGATCGACCACATCAACAGCGGCAATGTGCGCCTGCAGGACACCGCACGCATCGGCCAGCAGTTGGCGACCGATCTGATCCTGATTCCCACCATCGAACGGTTCGAGTACCCGCGCAGCGTGCGCAACCTGCGCATGTCCGATCGCCAGGTCACCTCGTACTCCGGGGGCGGCCGCATCACCCTGCGCCTGGTCAACGCCACCACCGGCCAGGTGGTGATGTCCGACAGCTTCGACCACCAGCTGGCCTCGACCGGCCCCAGCACGCTGCCGCGCGTGGTCAACGGCCGCAACATGGCCGCTTCGATGATGGAGTCGTTGTCCGGGCAGATCGGCACGACCATCGTCACCACGCTGTTCCCGGTGTCGGTGGTGTCGGTGGACGGTGACCAGGTGGTGCTGAGCCAGGGCGGTGAAACGCTGCAGGCCGGCCAGCGCTGGCAGGCCGTGCGCCTGGGCGAAGAACTGAAGGACCCGCAGACCGGTCGTTCACTGGGCCGCAGCGAGCACCCGTGCTGCACCATCCGCGTGGATCGCGTGGCCGCGCAGACCTCATACGGCACCATCGAAGACGGTGTGGACGCCACCCGTGGTGGCTTCCGCCCGGGCCAGATCGAGCTGCGGCAGAAGCTGGGCAGCAAGTCGGCCACCGCGGCTGCCACGGCAAGCGCATCGGCGGCACCGGCCGCCAGCGCGCGCCCGGCGGCCAAGCCCAAGCCCAAGGCCGCTGCCGCTGCCGCACCGGCAGAAGACCCGAACTGGTAAGACATCGCGCGGGGTCAGATCCCTTTCCCATCGGGAAAGGGCTCTGACCCCTTCGTGTTACCAGAGCGAGACGTCAGTCGAGCATGGCTCGACTCTACAGGGGGGCGGGGCGCAGCCCTGCCGAACCCCTTACACTCCGGTAGGTTTGTCCTGCTGGAGAGAGCAATGAAACGAGTGGCACTGGGCCTGCTGGCCCTTTCGGTAAGCAGCGCATTGATGGCGGCCACGCCGAAGTTCGATGGCGCGCGTATTTCCGCCGATGTGAAGGAGCTGGCCTCCGACGCGTATGAAGGCCGTTCGCCGGCCACCGCCGGCGAAGAGAAGACCATCGCCTACCTCAGCAAGCAGTTCGCCGACGCCGGCCTGCAGCCGGGCGGCGACCTGAAGGATGGCAAGCGCCTGTGGACCCAGGCCGTGCCGCTGCTGAAGGGCGATATCGTCGGCGCGCCGCAGCTGGCGCTGCACCAGGGCGGCAAGACCGTGGCGCTGCAGCAGGGCAAGCAGATTGCCGTGCGCGCGGCCATGAACGGTGCCAGCGCAGTGGATATCAGCAAGGCACCGCTGGTGTTCCTGGGCTATGGCGTGAAGGCGCCGGAGCGCAACTGGGACGACTTCAAGGGCGTGGACCTGAAGGGCAAGATCGCCGTGGTGCTGATCAACGACCCCGATTTCGAGACCGGCAAGGGCGACTTCGACGGCAAGGGCATGACCTGGTACGGGCGCTGGCCGTACAAGTACGAAGAGGGTGCCCGCCAGGGCGCGCTGGGCGTGCTGATCGTGCATGAGACCGCGCCGGCATCCTACGGCTGGGCCACCGTGGCTGGTTCCAACACCAACACCATGTTCGACGTGGTGCGTGACAACCCCGCCGACACCCATCCGACGCTGGAAGGCTGGATCCAGCGCGATCTGGCGGTGGACCTGTTCCGCTCGGCCGGCCTGGATTTCGAGGCGCTGAAGAAGAAAGCGCAGCAGCGCGACTTCACCCCGGTGCCGCTGACCGGCGCCAGCCTGGATGCGAAGTACACGGTGAAGACCGAGGTGATCACCTCGCACAACGTGGCCGCGCGCCTGGAAGGCAGCCGCCACCCGGACGAGACCATCGTCTACAGCGCGCACTGGGACCACATTGGCGTGGGTGAGCCCGATGCCCGTGGCGACCGCATCTTCAACGGCGCGCTGGACAACGCCAGCGGCACCGCCTCGCTGCTGGAACTGGCCCGTGGCTTCGCCAAGGGCAAGCGCCCGGAACGTTCGGTGCTGTTCCTGGCGGTCACCGCCGAGGAAAAGGGCCTGCTGGGTTCGGAGTACTACGCCACCCATCCGCTGTACCCGCTGGAAAAGACCGTGGCGATGATCAACATGGACGGCATGGCGCCGTTCGGTCCGTCGCGTGATTTCGGCATCTACGGCACCGCGCGCTTCGAGCTGCTGGACCAGCTGAAGGACGTGGCCAAGGGGTGGGACATCCGCTACACCCCCGATCCGAAGCCGGAAGCGGGCCTGTTCTTCCGTTCCGACCACTTCTCGTTCGCCAAGCGCGGCGTACCGGCGCTGTCCTGGTCGGCCGGCCAGGACTGGGTGGACGGTGGCGTGGCGGCGGGCAAGAAGGCGTCCGACGATTACACCGCCAAGCGCTACCACCAGCAGGGCGACGAGTGGCAGCCGGACTGGGTGTTCGCGGGTGCGGCACGCGACCTGGAAGTGCTCTACACGCTGGGCAGCCAGCTGGCCAACTCGCGCAGCTGGCCGAACTGGAGCACCGACGAGTCGTTCCGCGCCGTGCGTGACGCCAGCGCCGACCAGCGCAAGTAAGGCAAGGCGGGGCACTGCCCCGCCACCTACCGGTAGCGCCGGGCCATGCCCGGCGTTGCTGTAACAGCTTCCATCCCCGCTTTCCGGGGCTTCGTCGCAGGCCGCTTGTCTGCCCGGTGCGCCGGCCTATGCTCGGCTCACCCCTTCCCAACAAGGCACTGCCGTGTTCGCCAGCCTTACTCTCATTGTCCGTCATCTGTTGGCTTGGGCCGTGGCACTGCTGGTGGCAGGCATGGTCTGGAGCGGCATCTTCAGCGGCATGAACGATGGCCCTGGCTGGATCTTCGGCCTGCTGGCGATGTTCCTGATGATTACCGCGCTGGGCAGCGCCATTACCCATGTGCGCCGGGTGTGGATGGTGGCCGGCAAGCTGGACGGCAGCACCCTGTCTGGCCGCCAGCGGCGCCAGGTGGAACTGCCCATGGACGCCGGCCAGGCCTACGCGGTGGTCGAGGCGGCGGTGGCCGAGCTGCCGCGCGTGGAAGACGTGGAAAGTTCGGCCGGCAGCCTGCAGGTGCGCGCCTACGTGCGCCGCGTGGACCTCTGGAATGGCCGCCAACCCTCGCGCTGGAACCTGCCGGCGCGGCTGGCGATCAAGCGCAACAGCGTGCAGGCCACGGTCACTCCGGGGCAGGGCACCAGCACGGTCACCCTGCTGTTCGAACCCGATGCCGGCTGGTGGGCCGATCTGCTGGCGCTGGATGAAGGCAGCAACTACGAGAACGCCGAAGCGGTGACCCGCGCGATCAGCCGCCGGGTGGCCGACCAGCGCCGCGACGAACAGGCCGCCGCCGAGCAGACCCAGGTGGAAAAGGAACTGTCGGTGGCGCGGCTGAACCTGCTGCACGCACAGGTGGAACCGCACTTCCTGTACAACACGCTGGCCAATGCGCAGGTGCTGACCCGCACCGATCCAGGCCGCGCCGAGCAGATGCTGGGGCACCTGATCCAGTACCTGCGCAGTTCTCTGCCGCAGGTGGATGAATCGGTGTCGACCCTGGGCGTGGAGCTGGAACGCACGCGCGCCTATCTGGAAATCCTGCGCATCCGCATGGGCGCGCGGTTGGCGGTGGAAGTGCAGGTGCCCAACGAACTGCAGGGCGTGCACCTGCCGGCCATGGCCCTGCAGACGCTGGTGGAAAACGCGATCAAGCACGGCCTGGAGCCCAAGCCGGGTGGCGGCACGATCTGGATCCTGGCGCGTGGCTTCGATGACCATGTGACCGTAACGGTGGCCGACGATGGGCTGGGCTTCGGCCAGGGCACCAGCGGCACCGGTATCGGCCTGAAGAACCTGCGCGAGCGCCTGCGCCTGACCTGCGGCGAGCAGGCCGGCGTGGCGATCGTGGCCAACTTCCCCTCGGGCGTGGCCGCTACCATGACCCTGCCGCAGCCGGCCAAGGAGCGCACCCATGCCGCTTGAAGCCCTGATTGCCGAAGACGAAGAACTGCTGCGCCAGGCACTGGTGGAACAACTGGCGCGGCTGTGGCCGGAACTGAAGCTGGTGGCCGCGTGCGAGGATGGAGCCAGTGCGTTGGAACAACTGGCCGAAAAACAGCCGGACATCGCCTTCCTGGATATCCGCATGCCGGGCATCAGCGGCATCGAAGTGGCCCGTTCGCTGTCCGAACTGAGCCCGCGCACGCAGGTGGTGTTCGTGACCGCCTACGACCAGTACGCCATCGATGCGTTCGAACAGGGCGCGATGGATTACCTGTTGAAGCCGGTCAGCGATGAGCGCCTGCTGGCCACCCGCGAACGCATCCTGTCGCGCCTGCCATCCACGCGCCAGGACGATGCCGTGCTGGAGCGGTTGCTGCAGCGCCTGGGCCCGTCGCAGGCGCAGCCCGAGCGTCCGCCGCTGGCCTGGATCACCGCCAGCAATGGCCGCGAAACGCAGCTGATCATGCTGGATGACGTGGTCTATTTCCGCGCCGACAACAAGTACACCACGGTGGTGACCGCCGAGGGCGAGAGCCTGCTGCGCACGCCGCTGCGCGAACTGCTGGAGGCGCTGGACCCGCAGCAGTTCCGGCAGATCCACCGTTCCACCATCGTGCACATGAAGGCGGTGGCGGCGGTCAGCCGCGACGATACCGGCAGGGGCGTGCTGCGCCTGCGCCAGCGCCGGGAAACGCTGGTGGTCAGCCAGCCGTTCATGAGCCTGTTCCGCGGCATGTAGCAGGCGCCAGAAAGAACAATGCCACCGTGGCAGTGCACGGTGGCATTGTGGCTCCCCCCGCTTTCCGGGTGATCAGAACGCCGGCTGCAGCGTCATGTCGTGGTGGTGTTCGGTCTCGCCCACATGGTTCAGGCGGCCCACCAGTTCCGAGTGCTGCTTCATGCGCCCGATCTCGGTCATGATGCGGATGTCTTCGTGGCGCAGTTCGCGCCTGGCGGTGACCGCCTGCTTGTAGTCCAGCACTTCCGGATAGTGCTCGGCCAGGTCCAGCGCTTCGGCCACGCATTCCACGCTGTCGGCACTGGAGCTGATGCGCGCGCGGCTGTTGAAGGCCTTCATCCAGCGTTCGAAGCCGGCGGTATGGTCGAACATGTTGGCCATGAACCAGATGACGAACAGGATCGACACCCACGAACCGAACACGATCACCACGCGGGTGAAGGTGATATGGAAGTCGTCGCGCCACAGGTAGTTGGCGATCAGGCCCAGGATCAGCAGCGACGCTGCCTGCCAACCCACGATGGAGGCCATCAGCCACTGGCACTTGGCCTTGGCCAGCACGGCCACCTCGTCGCGGATCTGCTGCTCGCTCAGGTTGCGCCAGTGCGCGACCTGTTTTTCGAACGGGCTGCTGTACAGCTCGTTGTCCCGCAGCAGCATTCCCAAACCCTTGAACAAAGCAATCATGGCTGGCTCCTTTCTGGAACGTGCGTCGATCAGCATTGGACGATGTGGCGGATTCAGTTCTAGCACTTCCAGCGTCCGGTGCAATGGGCGCAAAGCGAAGGGGCGCAAGGGTTTTGCCTGAATGCGTGAAGATTGATGCAGCGCAGCATCGCATTCACAGGCTGCGACAAGATGTCGCAGGGTGAATCGTGCTGCGTGCGCACATGCTGCCGCGGCGTGGCCGTCGGGCTCGCCGCAGGGCGCCGGATCGCCCAGAATCAAGCCGGACCGCGCAGAACCCGGTCGATTCCGCCACCCACTGGACCCCGTATGCCGCCGTTGCTGCACCGCTTGACCCGCCCGGTTACCGCGCCCATCCGCCGCTGGGTGCTCGACGCCTTCCCGCGTGGCCAGAGCGGTATTGATTACGACCACCCGCAGGGCGATCCCGGCTGGTTCGGACCGGACAGCATCACCTGGCGCGTGCATGCGGAACTGCCGTCCATGCTGGCCGGCGGGCTGTGCGCGCTGATGCTGCAGACCCTGCACCCGCGCGCGCTGGCCGGCGTATATGACCACTCCAATTTCCGCCAGGACCTGGTGGGGCGCTTGCGCCGCACCACGGCCTTCGTGGCCGGCACCAGCTACGCGCCCAGTGGCGAAGTGGAAACGCTGGTGGCCAAGGTGCGCCGCATCCATGCGCAGATCCGCGGCCGCACCGCACAGGGCCAGGCGTATGCGGCGGACGATCCGCACCTGCTGACGTGGGTGCACGTGACCGAGGCCTACGGCTTCCTGCAGGGCTACCGCCGCTATGGGCGCGAGGTTCCCGAAGCGATTGCTGACCGCTACTACGACGAGTACCGCTGCGTAGCCGAAGCGCTTGGCGCAGTGGACGTGCCGCGCAGCGAGGCGGAAGTGGCCGCGTACTTCTGTGCGCGCCAGCCCGAGTTGATGGCCGATGCGCGTTCGCGCGAAGTGCTGGAGGTGCTGTCCGCGGTGAACCTGCCGGTGCCGATTCCGGGGCTGTCACGCGCGGTGTTCCTGGGCGCCGGTGCAGCGCTGTTGCCGGACTGGGCCGAGGCGATGCTGGAACGCACGACTGCCCAGCGTGCACAGGCGGCGGCTTCGGCGAAGCTGATGCAGGGCATGGCGCCGCTGTTCCGCCGCGCATTGCCCGATGGCCTGGCCACCCGGGCGTGCGCACGCATGGGCGTGCCGGTGGAGGTGTTGCGGGAGTGGCCGGCCGCGCGATGATCCACGCTACGCGTGGACGGCACCCGGCGCCCCGTCTTGGGTAGGTGCCAACCTGGGTTGGCACAGCGTAGATCCACGCCATGCGTGGATGGGTGCCGGAAGGATCGTGCCAACCAAGGTTGGCACCCACCGACAGCGGGTCATGCGCGGCAAATTGTCTCTGGTAGGTGCCAACCTGGGTTGGCACAGCGTAGATCCACGCCATGCGTGGATGGGGTGCCGGAAGAATCGTGCCAACCAAGGTTGGCACCCACCAGAGCATGGGGTTGGCATCCACCAGAGCATCCCGCCCCCCCGCAAACGAAACGGGCGCCTCGCGGCGCCCGTTCGCATCAAATCACCACACCTTGACCCGCTTTTCCGGGGCCAGGTACAGCTTCTGGCCGTCCTTCACTTCAAACGCCGGGTACCACGCATCGATGTTGCGCACGGTCAGCGCACGGAACTGGCCCGGTGCGTGTACGTCGGTCAGCAGCGAATTGCGCAGTGCCTGCTCGCGGCTCTTGCTGCGCCAGGCCTGGGCGAAGCCCAGGAAGAAGCGCTGGTCCGGAGTGAAGCCTTCCAGGGTCTGGCCCGGCTTGCCCTGCAGCGACAGCTGGTAGGCATCGTAGGCGGTACCCAGGCCGGCCACGTCGGCGATGTTCTCGCCCAGGGTCAGCTTGCCGTTCACGTGCACGCCCGGGAACGGTTCGTAGCTGCTGAACTGCGCGGCCAGCGCATCACCGGCGGCGTTGAACTGCTTCAGGTCTTCGGCCGTCCACCAGTTATGCAGCTTGCCGGTGGCATCGAACAGCGCGCCGGCGTTGTCGAAGCCGTGGCTGATCTCGTGGCCGATCACCGCGCCGATCGCACCGTAGTTCACCGCATCGTCGGCGGCACCGTCGAAGAACGGCGGCTGCAGGATCGCGGCCGGGAACACCAGGCGGTTTTCCAGCGGCACGTTCATCGCATTGATGGTCTGCGGCAGCATGGCCCACTCGCTGTGGTCCACCGGCTTGCCCAGCTTGGCGATGTTGCGCTCGTACTCGAAGCGTTCGGCACGCTGCGCATTGCCCAGCGGATCGTCGCGGCGGATCTCCAGGCCGGTGTAGTCACGCCACTTGTCCGGGTAGCCCATGCCCACGGTCAGGCCGGCCACCTTGGCCTTGGCGCTGGCCTTGGTCTGCGGTGACATCCAGGCCAGCGCGTCGATGCGCTTGGCGAAGGCGGCAATGATGTTCTTTGCCATCTCGTCGGCGCGTTCCTTGGTCTTCGCGTCGAAGTGCTTTTCCACGTAGCGCTTGCCGATGGCTTCGCCGACGGCGTGGTTGGCATCGTCCACCGCGCGCTTCCAGCGATCGCTCTGCTGCGGGGTGCCGCTGAGCGCGGTGCCGTGGAAGGCGAAGCGGGCGTCGGCGAAGGTCTTGGGCAGGTAGCTGGCGGCACGGTCCAGCGCGTGGAAGGTCATGTAGTCCTTCCAGGCATCCAGCGGCTCGGTGGCCACCAGCTTGGACAGGCCGGCCACGGCCTTGGGCTGCCAGACGATGAAGTCCTGCTGCTGGCCCAGCTTGGCCGCTTCCAGGAACGCGGCCCAGTCCATGCCCGGCGCCTTGGCGCTGAAATCGGCCTGGGTCCAGGGGTTGGCGCCCTTGGTTACGTCGTTGGTTTCTTCCTGGGTGGCATGCGCCTGGGCGATCTTGGTTTCCAGCGCCAGGATGCGCTGCGCCTTGCCGGCCGGGTCGGCCACGCCGGCCAGCTGCAGCACCTTGGCGATGTAGGCCTGGTACTGCTTGCGCAGCTCGGCCATGCGGCCATCGCCCAGGTAGAAGTCACGGTCGGGCATGCCCAGGCCACCCTGTACCAGATAGGGCGCGGTGCGGTCGGGCTGCAGCAGATCCACCGACACCCACAGGCCGAACAGGCGGTCGGTGTAGAAATTGGTGGCGTTCAGCAGGTCCACGTCGGCGCGCATGTCATCGCCCAGTGCACGGGCCAGGCCGGCCTTGTCGGTGATCGCACCGATGGCCTGCAGCTGCGGCTGCACCGGGGCCAGGCCGCGCTTCTCAATGCCGGCTTCATCCATGTAGGCGGCGTAGTAATCGCCGATCAGCTTGTCATCGCCGCTGGCCTGCGCGTTGCCGGCCGCACCTTCCAGGATGGCGCGGGTATCGGCCTGGGTCTTTTCGGCAATCACGTTGAAGCTGCCGAAGCGCGAACGGTCGGCCGGGATCTCGGTGTTCTTCACCCAGCTGCCGTTGGCGAAACCGAAGAAGTCATCGCCGGCGGCGATGCTGCGGTCCATGCCGCTGGCATCGAAGCCGAAGCTGCCCAGCATCGGCTTGGCGGCAGCCGGCGCGGCTTCGGCGGGGGCGGCCGTACCTGCCGCCGGCTCGGCCGGGCGATCGCAGGCGGCCAGGGACAGGCTGGCGAGAATGGCCAGCGCCAGGGTGGGACGGCGCAGCTTGGACATGGACTTCTCTTGCGACGGAAAACCCCAAGTCTAATCCTCTGCGGCAGCGCGGGACGCGCGCCAGCACGGGTTCGGGTGTGCGCGATCTGGCTGAACACGCGCCGCCGCGCTTCACGCAGTCATCGCGCTGGTGCATGCTGCGGGGTAGGGACCCACACAGGGAATGGCCCGCGGAGCAGGTGCAGGCGTCAAGAATGCCGCGCTGCGGCCGCTCTGGTCGGGGATGTGGAGGAATCGTTCGCGCATGAAGCCAGCTGTCTGCACAGGGAATACCGACCGATGCCCGCGCTGAAACGGGCGTTGGCCCGGCCGTTGCGTGCCATCACCTGGGGCGGCGTGGCGCTGGGCGTGCTGCTGGCCGTGGGCATGGCGGCCATGCTGGCCAACGACCACCAGCGCCGGCTGGAGGCTGCGCAGCGGCAGAGCCGCGCGCTGGCGGTGGGCAGTGAACGCCTGCTGGCGCTGGAGCTGCGCAACCTGGAACGGGCGCTGGCTGGGATTGCCGGCGATGCCGCCGAGCTGTTCAGCAACGTGCCGGCGCAGGCGCCGAAGCTGCTGGATGCGGCCATTGCCGGGGTGCTGCAGCGGCACGCCGAACTGCACAGCATCGTGGTGGTCGATGCCTACGGGCGCGCGCTGACCGGCGGTGCCGACGAACTGAAACTGCCGCTGTGGGCCGACCCGCAGCGGCGCGGGCAGGGCAGCGCGCTGTACCTGGGGCCGCCGCAACGCGCCGACGATGGCACTTGGGTGGTGCCGCTGGCCCTGCCCATGGCCGACGACCGCTGGCTGCTGGCGCGGCTGCGCTGTGGCGAGCTGCAGCGCATCATCGGCGGGTTGGACGTGGGCCCCAATGGCATGGTGTCGATCACCGATGCCGACGGCTTCATGCTGGCGCGCGTGCCCGATCCGTATGGCACGGTGGGCCGCCGCTACACCCTGCCGTACCGCAACCTGGTGGGCGGACCGGCGGTGGTGGAGCTGGGCAGCTTCCCCGGCGTGGTCGACCAGATTCCGCGCATGTCCACCATCAGCACGCTGGAGCACAGCCCGCTGGCGGTGCAGGTGGGGCTGGCCGATGCCGATGTGCTGGCCGCGTGGTGGCCGTACCTGCATGCGGCGGTGGCGATCCTACTGACCTACGTGCTGGTGCTGCTGGGCCTGCTGTTCGCGATGCGCCGCAGCACCCGCAGCCAGCAGTGGATGGCGGCCGAACTGCGCACCGGCCACACCGAACTGCGCATGGCCCACCAGGTGGGCCGGGTCTGCACCTGGTACGTGGACGAAGACGCCGCGCTGCTGCACTGGTCGCCGCTGGCGCGCGAGATCTTCGGCGTGCAGACCGATGCCCTGCCGGTGGCCGAGTTCTTCGGGCGCGTGCACCGCGAAGATGCCGAACGGCTGCAGCACGCGTTCCATGAAGCGTTCGCGCGCGGCGCGGTGCTGGATGAAATGTTCCGCCTGGTGCTGCCCGGCGGCGATGTGCGCTGGGTGTCCGCGCGCGGGCAGCGGGTGGAACTGGCCGACAGCCAGCGGCGCATGATCGGTGCGCTGACCGACGTCAGCGAGCGCCATCTGGCGCGCGAACAGATGAACCAGGTCGAGCGCCGGTTCCGCCTGCTGTTCGACCGCAACCCGGCGCCGTTCTGGGTGTTCGATCCCGATACGCTGCGCTTCCTGGAAGTGAACGAAGCGGCGGTGCTGCAGTACGGCTACACGCGCGAGGAATTCCTCGGCATGAGCATCCTGGACATCCGCCCGCGCGAAGGCTGGGAGGAAGTGAAGGGCGCCATTGCCCGCGCCCGCGTGGGCGAACTGCAGGATGCGGCCGTGCGCATGCACCGGCGCAAGGATGGCTCGGTGTTCGAAGTGCGTGCGCACCTGTCCAAGCTGGATTTCGACGGCCAGCCCGCCTGCCTGGTGCTGGCCGAAGATGTGAGCGAGCGCTTGGCCTACGAGCGTGACCTGGCCTACCGCGCGCGGCACAACCCGGCCACCGGCCTGTTGAACGTGCGCGCCCTGAGCGAACAGCTGGACAGCCAGGACCGCGGCTACACCATCGCCTATGTGCAGCTGCGCGGCCTGCAGCTGGTGGCCGATACGCTGGGCCGTGACATCGGCGATGCCATCCTGCAGTCGATGGCCGCGCGCCTGGGTGGGTTGGGCGCGCGCTTCGGCACGCTGGCCTTCCAGCCGGCCGAAGACTTCGTGCTGGCCATCGCCCCGCAGCACAACACCCAGTCGGTGCTGGACGATCTGCTGCAGATCGTGTCGGCGCCGATGCGCGGCAAGGATTCGCTGCACCAGTTCGAGCCGCGCATCGGTGTGGCCGTGCGCGAGGAAGGCGATGCGCTGCGCGCCGAACAGGTGGTGGGCATGGCCGCGCAGGCGGCACATGCCGGCCGCGTGGAAGGCAACGTGGTGGCCTGGTTCGATGCGGCCGTGTCGACCCGCCTGGCCGACCGCCTGCGCCTGGCCGGGCGCATCCATGCGGCCATCGACAACGAGTTCCAGCTGTATTTCCAGCCCATCCGCCACGCCAGCGATGGCAGCCCGGCGGCGCTGGAAGCGCTGCTGCGCTGGCCGCAACCGGACGGCAGCTTCATTCCGCCCAGCGAGTTCATCCAGCTGTGCGAAGACACCGGGCTGATCCTGGCGCTGGGCCGCTGGGTGATCCGCGCCGCCGCACAGGCCCAGCGCCAACTGGTGGCTGCGGGCTGGGGCGAGCTGCCGATCGCGGTGAATGTGTCGGCGGTGCAGTTCTTCAACAGCGACCTGGTGGCCGAGTTCGCCCGCGCACAGGAAGATTTCGGCCTGGCCCGCGGCGCGCTGCACGTGGAGCTGACCGAAAGCAGCCTGATGCGCAAACCGGCGCAGGCCATGCAGACCATGCGCCGCCTGCACGAGCAGGGTATCTGCGTGTCGCTGGATGATTTCGGTACCGGCTATTCCAGCATGTCCTACCTGCAGCACCTGCCGCTGGACATCCTGAAGATCGACCGCAGCTTCGTGGCCGACGTGGAAACCAACCCGCGCAACGCCTCGATCTGCCGCGCGCTGCTGTCGCTGGGCCACAGCATGGGCCTGACCATCATTGCCGAAGGCGTGGAAACCCCGGGCCAGCTGGACTGGCTGGCCGCGCACGGCTGTGACCAGGTGCAGGGCTACCTGCTGGGGCGGCCGGCACCGCTGGAAAAGATCATCCAGGCGCTGGACGAAGTGGTTGCCTGATCGTGCAAACCCGCCGGGCCATGCCCGGCGGATGCGCTCACACTCCGGCGTCCACCAGGTAATCAATGAAACTGCGCACCTTCGGTGCCAGATGGCTGCGGCTGGTGTACACCGCGAAGATGCCGATCGGCGGCACTTCCCAATCGGGCAGCACGCGCACCAGGCGGCCATCGGCCAGCGCCTGTTCCAGCAGGAAATCGGGCTGCAGGATCACGCCCAGTCCGGCGATGGCGGCTTCGCGCAGCACGTCGCCGTTGTTGGCCTGCAGGATGCTGTTCACCGCCACGCGTACTTCGCCGCCGGGCCCCTGCAGCGGCCACTGGTTGCCCGAGGCCCAGTAGCTGTAACCCAGGCAGTCGTGCGCCGCCAGGTCCTGCGGCGTGGCTGGCGTGCCGCGCGCGGCCAGGTACGCCGGTGCCGCGCACAGGGTGATGCGGGCCTGGCCCAGGCGCCGGGCGATCAACGTCGGGCTGGGTTCGCGGGTAATGCGCAGAGCCACGTCGTAGCCTTCTTCCACCATGTCCACCAGACGGTCGGACAGCGCCAGGTCCAGTTCCACCTGCGGGTAGCGTTGCCGGTAGCCGGCCAGCAGCGGCCCCAGCCGGGCGATGCCCCAGCTGACCGGCGCGTTGATGCGCAGCGTGCCCGACGGTTCCAGCGCCTGCGCTCCTACGCTGGCTTCCAGCGCGTCGAATTCGGCCAGCAGGCGCACGCATTGGGCGTAGTAGGCGGCGCCGGCGCTGGTGGGGCTGACCCGGCGGGTGGTGCGGTGGAGCAGGCGGGTGGACAGGCGCTTTTCCAGCGCGGCCACCTGCCGGGTGACCCCGGCCGTGGATACCCCCAGCGCCTCGGCGGCGGCACTGAACCCGTTGCGCTCGACCACGGCCACGAACACGCGCATGGCGTCCAGAGTGTCCATTGTTGCGCCTTCTGAAATAAATACGGTCGTTTCATCGTATTTATCGGCTGGCGGCTGCGCAATAACCTGTACGCACTCTCCCTGAGGTACGCCCCCATGAAAACCTCCGCTGCTGCCGTTTCGCCGCTGGCCCCGTATGCCGCCACTGTGCTGCGCCTGGCCCTGGGCGGCCTGTTCCTGGTGCACGCGCTGACCAAGCTGCTGGTGTTCACCCCCGCCGGTACCGCCGCGTTCTTTGCATCGCTGGGCCTGCCAGGCGCGCTGGGCTACCTGACCATCGTGGTCGAGCTGGCCATCGCGGCGGCCCTGCTGCTGGGCGTGTACGCGCGCTGGGTGGGCCTGCTGGGCGTGCCGCTGCTGCTGGGCACGATCGTGACTGTGCACGGCGCCAACGGTTTCGGCTTCGCCAACGCCGGCGGTGGCTGGGAATACCCGGCGTTCTGGGCGCTGGCGCTGGTGGTGCTGTTCCTGCTGGGCGATGGCCGCTGGACCCTGCGTTCGCGCTGATCGCCGCTTCCCCCCGTATCTGGAGAACCTCATGTCCCGCCTGCCTTCGCTGTACATCTCCCACGGCTCGCCGATGACCGCCCTGCACCCGGGGCAGGTGGGCGTGCGGCTGGCCGAACTGGCCCGCGACCTGCCCACTCCGCGTGCCATCGTGATGGCATCGGCGCACTGGCTGGCGCGCCAGCCGTTGGTCGGCGCGCATCCGCAGCCGCCCACCATCCACGATTTCGGCGGCTTCCCGCGCGCGCTGTTCGAACTGCAGTACCCGGCGCCGGGCGACCCCGCGCTGGCCGAAGAAGTGGCCGGGCGCATCGCCGCGGCCGGCCTGCCGGTGGCGCTGGATGCGCAGCGCGGGCTGGACCATGGCGCCTGGGTGCCGCTGCGGCTGCTGCGCCCGCAGGCCGATATTCCGGTGGTGCCGCTGTCGATCCAGCCGATGCTGGGGCCGCAGCACCAGTTCGCGCTGGGCCGTGCGTTGGCGCCGCTGCGCGAACAGGGCGTGCTGCTGGTCGGCTCGGGCAGCATCACCCACAACCTGCATGACTGGCGCGACTACCAGGACGGCAAGGAGGCGCCCTACGTGCGCCCGTTCATTGAATGGGTGGAACAGCGCCTGGCCGCCAACGATCGCGATGCGCTGTTCGACTACCGCCGCCAGGCGCCGTTTGCCGAGCGCGCGCATCCCACCGACGAGCATCTGCTGCCGTTGTACTTCGCCATGGGCGCGGCCGGCGGCGATGATTTCGGTGCCACCCGCATCGATGCGGGTATCGATGCGGGCATGCTGGCGATGGACCTGTACCGCTTCGATGGCGCCGCGCCCGTGCGGGAGGCCGCATGAGCGCCGTGCTGACGCCGGTGCTGGAGCGGCCGGCGCAGGGCAGGGCGCAGGGCCTGGTGGTGCTGCTGCACGGCGTGGGCAGCAACGAGCAGTCGCTGGCCGCGCTGGCCAGCACGCTCGATCCGCGCCTGCACGTGCTGCTGCCGCGCGCACCGCTGGTGTTCGGGCCGCAGGCGTTCGGCTGGTTCACCGTGTGCTTCGGCGCGCAGGGGCCGGTGATCGATCCAGCCCAGGCCGAAGCGTCGCGGGTGCTGCTGCGCGACTGGTTGGCCGTGCAGCAGCAGCGGCTGGGGCTGGATGCGCGGCAGACCGTGCTGGCCGGCTTCAGCCAGGGCGGCATCATGAGCGCCAGCGTGGCGCTGACCGCGCCGGAGCGGGTGAAGTCCTTCGCGATCCTGTGCGGCCGCATCCTGCCGGAGATCGCGCCGCTGATTCCGGCCGATGTGGCCGGCGCCGGGCTGGACGGCCTGGTGGTGCACGGGCGGCAGGATGACAAGCTGCCGTTTGCGCTGGCCGAAGCTGCCTCGCAGCGCCTGCAGGGGCTGGGCGTGGCCCACCGGCTGCGTGATTACCCGGTGGGGCATACCTTGTCCGCGGACATGCAGCAGGTCACCCGGGACTGGATCGCGGCGCGTTTGCTGTCGCCGCCCTGACGCGCATTCATACGGGCGGCCGCAGCGGCCGCCAGCTGTGCTAAGTTTTTTTCCTGTCTCCGGCGCACACCGGTTTTTCCGGCCCCACGCGCCGCTTCCCGGAAGAAGCATGCACACCATCGAAGTCGTCCTGGCGATGCTGGTGGCCGTTGTCGCCAGCGGTTACCTGGTTCGCGTCCTGCCCTTTTCACTGCCGCTGCCGCTGGTGCAGATCGGCCTGGGCGCGGTCATCGCCGGGGTGTTCAACCGCGGCCATGCGCTGGAACCGGAAGTGTTCTTCCTGCTGTTCCTGCCGCCGCTGCTGTTCCTCGATGGCTGGCGTATTCCCAAACAAGGCCTGTTCCGCGACAAGGGCGCGATCCTGGAACTGGCCTTCGGCCTGGTGGTGTTCACCGTCATTGGCGCCGGCCTGCTGATCCACTGGATGATTCCGGTGATGCCGCTGGCGGTGTGCTTCGCGCTGGCGGCCATCGTCTCGCCCACCGATCCGGTGGCGGTGGGCGCGATCGCTTCGAAGGCGCCCATTCCCAAGCGGCTGATGCACATTCTGGAAGGCGAATCGCTGTTGAACGATGCCTCCGGCCTGGTCTGCTTCCGCTTCGCGGTGGCCGCGGTGATGACCGGATCGTTCTCGCTGGCCACCGCCTCGCTCACCTTCCTGTGGGTGGCCGTTGCCGGCCTGGCGGTGGGCGTGGCGGTCACCCTGGGCGTGTCCACCTTCCAGCGCTGGCTGTGGCGCCGCTTCGGTGAAGAGCCCGGCGCGGCCATGCTGGTGAACCTGCTGATTCCGTTCGCGGCCTATCTGCTGGCCGAAGAGATCCATGCTTCGGGCATCCTTGCGGCCGTGGCCGCCGGTATTGCGATGAGCTACGTGGAGCTGACCGGCCGCGTGTCCGGCAGCATGCGCGTGCAGCGCGCCGGGGTCTGGAACATGCTGCAGTTCAGCTTCAACGGCATCATGTTCGTGCTGCTGGGCGAGCAGTTGCCGGGCATCGTCGAGCGCGCGACCACCACCATGAACGAGACCGGCCACCAGAGCGCCTGGTGGCTGCTGGTGTACGTGGTGGTGATCAACGCGATGTTGATCGCGCTGCGCCTGCTCTGGGTCTGGCTGTCGCTGCGCTGGAACCTGCTGCGCGCGCGCCGCCGTGGCCTGCAGCATGGCGAGGCACCGAACTGGCGCATCGTGGTGGCCACCTCGGTGGCCGGCGTGCGCGGTGCCATCACCCTGGCCGGCGTGCTGACCCTGCCGCTGTTCCTGCCCGATGGCAGCCCGTTCCCCGCGCGTGACCTGGTCATCTTCCTGGCCGCAGCGGTCATCCTGTTCTCGCTGGTGGGCGCCAGCGTGGCCCTGCCGCAGCTGCTGAAGGGCCTGCAGCTGCCGGCCGATTCGGGCGAGCGCAAGGAAGAGGACCTGGCCCGCAAGCTGTCTTCCAAGGCCGCACTGGCCGGGGTGGAGCGCATGCGCCAGCAGCTGGTGATGAACCAGAACACCGACAACGTGCAGCTGTTCAATGACGCTGCATCGCGGGTCAGCCTGCTGTACCAGCGGCACCTGGAAAAGGACAACGAAGGCCCCGACGTGGACCCGGACAAGGTCAAGCGGATGGAGCAGGGCTACCGCCAGCTGCGCAGCGCGGGGCTGAATGCCGAACGCGAGGAGCTGTTCCGGTTGACCCGGCGCGGGGTGATTTCCGATGAGATCTCGCGGCGCCTGATCCGCAACCTGGACCTGCTGGAATCGCGCCAGCGCGGCTGACCCTGAGTTGTAGAGTCGAGCCATGCTCGACTGCTCTTGCCGGCAGGAGAGCAGTCGAGCATGGCTCGACTCTACAAGAAGGCGGTTATTCCGGCTTCTGTTCCAGGAAGTACACCTCGACCTTGCCCTTGACCTTGATGGTCATCGGGTTGCCGCGGCGGTCGCGCGCCTTGCCGGCCTGCACGCGGATCCAGCCTTCGCTGACCGAGTATTCCTCGACGTTGTCACGTTCGACATCGTTGAAGCGCACGCCCACGCCGCGCTCCAGCGCCTGCGCATCGTGGAAGGGGCTGGCCGGGTTGATGGCCAGGTGGTCGGGAGGGGTATCGCTCATCGCATCATTCACAGTGACGGCCACCACGGCCGGCTTCAGCGGCACAGGATAAACCGTAGAATGCCGGCCTGCCCCACAGGAATGCCCGCCATGCCCGACAACAGCGACTATTTCGACTTCGAGGAAGACGCCCACGATTTCGACGAGGACGACTTCGAGGCCCGCATCTGGAACCTGCTGGTACTGATCAACCCCGGCGATGATGAGCTGGCCCTGCAGCAGTTCAACCGCTGGCGCGAGATGCTGGCCGAGGCCGGCGAGCCGCTGGAGGCCGACGCGGACTGGCTGCCTGCGCTGTTCACCGCCATTGCCTGGCAGTCCGGGTTCGAGGTGGAGCGCGATGATCTGGAATCGCTGCAGTCGGCGGTGAACGAGCTGTCGGCGCGCTTCAACCTGCAGCTGGACTGGGGCGGCGACCTGGACGACGAGGATTTCGCCGAAGACCTGGACGGGGTGCAGCTGATGTCCACCGCTTTCGACCGCCTGCGCGAGCACAACTACACGCTGTGGAGCGTGGATGCCGGCAGCGGCAGCTTCACCGGCTGGATGGCGCTGACCCGCGACGACGATGCGCTGCTGGCGCTGTGTTCGTTGCTGAACGTGGAAGTGCGGCTGGGCAGCGACCCGTTCTGAGCGATGGCCCGCCCCGGCGGGGTAGCGTCGACCGTTGGTCGACTGTCACGCGCAGCGCGGGGTTGATCGGGACCGGGGCGGAGAGCAGTCGACCAACGGTCGACTCTACCGGTATTGCGCGCGGGCGTTGGCGATCACCGCTTTCACCAGGGCGCGGTCGCTGTGCCGGGAAATGGCGCGGGCGCCGAGGGCGATCGCCTGCGCGCGCAGTTCGGCGTTGACGTCGTAGTGCGCGCCGCTGGCCTTGTTCTGGAAGGCCCGCGGTGGAATGCCGAGCTGCGCCGCCATGGCGTGCAGCTCGGCCAGGGTGTCGGCCATCAGGTGCGCCCAGCGCTGTCCGCGCCAGGCATGCACCGCGTCATCGACGTAGACCGCCACCGCCGCGGCCGGCTCAGGCCTGCGGCTTGCCGTCGGTGTCGGCGTCAGCGGCCACCGGGGCCTCGGCGTCGGCAGCGACTTCTTCGGCCACCACCGGTTCAGCGCTGGCATCTGCGCCTTCTTCGGCTTCCACGCCTTCGAACTCGGACACCAGCTTGTCCAGGTACTCATCGGCGGTCTGGCCGGCTTCAGCGGCCAGGGTGTCCAGCAGCTTCTGCAGCAGCTCGGAATATTCCAGGTTGACCTTGCGGCCTTCCTTTTCCTGCACGTTGGACAGGTGCTTGAGCATGGCCAGCATCGGCACCGGGTTGTCCGCGTTGCCCATGGTCTGGCCGCCGATGGCCAGCAGCCACTCGCGGCCCTGCAGGCCGATGGCGGCGACCGGCTGGCCGTCTTCGTTGGTCAGCACGGCATGGTTCTGCACCTGCTGCTGGGCGTTCAGGCGCAGGAACGGACGCTTGGCCTGCTGCTTCTTGCGCTTGTCGCGCTTGGCCTTGGAGTTCTGGGACATGGGTGGGGTCACCTGGAAAAGGAAAGACCGCCATTGTACTGCCCTTGGTAGGTGCGGACCTTGGTCCGCACGCGTTCCGGGCCGGGGGCCGGTAGAGTCGACTGTCAGTCGACTGGCGCGCGAAGCGCGGGATGGTGGATGCCAGCCCTGAAGCAGTCGACTGACAGTCGACTCTACCCCTCGATTCCCCGTCCCAACCTCCGGTCAGGGCGTCACGGCCGGAGGGCTGGCCTCGCCCTGTGCAGCCTGCACGTCCGGGTCGACCGTGGTGGCCGACAGCCCCACCTGCGGGCCGGCACCGGCCAGCGCGGCCTCTTCGGCGGCGTGGGTCATCACCACGATGCTGATGCGGCGGTTGATCGGGTTCTGCGGGTCCACCTTGTCGAACAGCACCGACGAGGACAGGCCCACCACGCGGGTGATCTTGCTGTCTTCCAGGCCACCATCGACCAGCGCACGACGCGCGGCGTTGGCGCGGTCGGCGCTCAGTTCCCAGTTGCCATAACCGCGCGCGGCCGAATAGGCGGTGATATCGGTGTGGCCGGTCAGGCTGATCCGGTTCGGCACGTGGTTCAGGTACTCGGCCAGCTCGTGCAGGATCTGCTGCGTGTACGGCTTCAGCGACGCGCTGCCCAGGTCGAACATCGGCCGGTTCTGCTTGTCCACGATCTGGATGCGCAGGCCTTCCGGGGTCAGGTCCAGCAGCAGCTGGTCCTTGAACGGTTCCAGCGCCTGGCTGCGGCTGATCGCTTCCTGCAGCTCCTTCATCAGCGCTTCCAGCTGCTGCTTGTCGCGCTGCTGCTGGTCCACCGGCTGCTGCAGGGCCTGCTTCTGGTTCTGGAAGGGGTCGTTGCTGTTGCCGCGGGACAGATCGGTGGCGCCGCCCAGCTTGATCATCGAGGTACTGGCGCCGCCCGGGCCGGCCATGCCCGGTGCCGGCGTGGGGCTCTGCCCGGCCAGCGGGCTGGGGTTGCGGAAGTATTCGGAAATGGCCGCGCGTTCGGGCTTGCTGGTGCTGGCCATCAGCCACAGCACCAGGAAGAAGGCCATCATGGCGGTCACGAAGTCCGCGTAGGCCACCTTCCACGAGCCGCCATGGTGGGCGCCATGGCCGGCCTTCTTGACCTTGCGGACGATGACGGTGGGCTTGGTCTCGGCCATGGCTTACTTGACCGTCTTCAGGTGCTGCTCGAAATCGGAGAACGCCGGGCGCACGTTCGACGGCAGCGTCTTGCGGGCGAATTCCAGCGCGATCTTCGGGTTGTAGCCACGCAGGCAGGCCAGCAGCGCGGTCTTCACCGATTCGTAGATGCGGCTGTCCTGTTCGGCGCGGGCTTCCATGGCCGAGGCCATCGGGCCGACGAAGCCATAGCCCAGCAGGATGCCCAGGAAGGTGCCGACCAGCGCGCCGGCCACGTGGCCGCCCACTTCAACGATGTCGCCACCGATCGAGCCCATGGTGATGACGATGCCCAGCACGGCCGCCACGATGCCGAAGCCGGGCAGGCCGTCGGCCACCTTGGTCAGCACCTGCGACGGCGCCATGGCTTCGGCGTGGTGCTTTTCCAGCTCCAGTTCCAGCAGCGGTTCCAGCTCGTGCGGCTCGATGTTGCTGCCGATCATCAGGCGCAGGCAATCGGTGATGAAATCGACCAGGTGGTGGTCGGCCTGCACCTTGGGGTAGTTGGCGAACAGGGCGCTTTCGGCGGGGCGTTCGACGTGGTCTTCCAGCGCCATGAAGCCTTCGCGGCGGGCCTTGTTCAGCAGTTCATAGAGCAGGCTGAGGACATCGATGTAGTCCTGCTGCTTGTAGCGCGGGCCCTTGAACACGCCGACCATGGCGTGCAGGGTCTGCTTGACCGTCTTGGCCGGCGTGCCGACCAGGAAGGCGCCCAGGGCAGCGCCGCCGATGATGACCAGTTCGTAGGGCTGCCAGAGGGCACCCAGGCGGCCGTGGGCGCCGAGGTAGCCGCCGAGCACGCTGATGATGACGACCAGGAATCCAACGATGATGAGCATGGCGTGACGCAAGGAGGGGGGATATCTCCTTGTCGGCGCGGCACCGGGATTTCTGAAGAGCGGATTGTGTGAAGTCGGTCGGCGGGGGTGTTCAGTCCGCCGTGCCGGTCTCGGCGCCGCCGCGCTGCAGCGGATTGGGCCATGGCTCGCCCTGGCCGGTGAAAGAAAGTGAGACCGAATTCAGGCAGTGGCGCTCGAAGGTGGGCGGCGGGCCGTCCGGGAAGACGTGGCCCAGGTGGCTGCCACAGCGGGCGCAGGTGATCTCGGTACGCACCATGCCGTGGCTGGTGTCGCGGATTTCGCGCACATGGGCCGGGTCGTAGGGCGCGAAGAAGCTGGGCCAGCCGGTGCCCGAATCGAACTTGGTGCTGGAACGGAACAGCGGCAGCGCGCACAGGCGGCAGCAATAGACGCCGTCGCGCTTGTTGTCCAGGAACACGCCGCAGAACGGCGCCTCGGTACCGTGCTGCAGCAGCACGCGGCGCTCTTCGGCGCTCAGGCCGGCAACCAGCGCATCGGTCTGGGCGGCGGTGGGGGGCGTGAGGTCGAACGCGCTCATGCGGCTCTCCGGGGCGGTGGGATGCTGGCTGAAGTGGGGATGGCGGGGCGGCGTTGCAAGTGTGATGGCCATTCATGGGCGGCACACGGGGCCGGGTGCATGGTGGGGGCAATCCACGCTGGAGCGTGCCATGAACCGCCCCCTTGTCCTGCTGTTGTCGGCGCTGCTGCCTCTGGTGGCACAGGCACAGGTGCCCACCGGCAACCCGACCGGAACCCGCAGCAGCACCACGGTGGCGCCGCCGCCGGTGGCACCGCCGGTGCAGCCGGCACGCCCGCAGCCGCAACCGCTGCCTTCACCGCAGCCCCGCCAGCCGATCAAGGCCACCGGCCCGGCGCCGATCACCGCCACCCCTGCGCCGGCACTGCCGGACAAGGTCTACGACCGCAACGGCCGCATCGTGCCGGGGGTGAAGCCGGTGGGGCCAAACCGCGTGTTCGATTCGCGCACCGGGCGTTACTACGACAGCGTGCCGCAGGGCGCCGGGCAGCAGATCAAGCCGTGACAGGGCGTGCCGGGGTAGCGGCCTGAACCCAGCAAAACGCGTGCGTGCCGATCACCGTTTTTTCGCCTGCGATTAACCGCTGCGGGATCACCGTGGCGCTGCGCCGGCATGGTGTCGGCGCATGTCCTTCGTCCTATGGATCGCGATCATGAAGAACCAGCAGAACCGTCCGTCCGGCAAGGAACCGCAGGGCCGTAACCCGCAGCAGCAACAGCAGCAGATGGACCCGCAGCAGGCGCACAAGGGCGGCAAGCAGCAGGACCACCGCCAGCAGGGCGGCATGAAGCACCCGCAGCAGCGGTGAACGATCAGGGGTCAGAGCCCGCCATGCGGGATCTGACCCCACATTCTCGCCAGGGGTCGGATCCCGCGCAGCGGGCTCTGACCCCACACCCGGCACCGCTCAATCGGCAATCGGCAGCGCCCAGGTCTCTTTCACTTCTTCCATCACGATGTAGCTCTTGGACTCGCGCACATGCGGCAGGGTCAGCAGGGTGCTGCCCAGCAGCTTGCGGTAGCTGGCCATTTCGCTGATGCGCGCCTTCAGCAGGTAGTCGAAATCGCCCGATACCAGATGGCATTCCAGCACGTTGGGCAGCTTCAGCGCGGCGCGGCGGAATTCTTCGAAGATGTCGCCCGATTTGTAGGCCAGGCTGATTTCCACGAACACCAGCAGGCTGGCTTTCAGCGCGGTCGGGTCCAGGTGGGCGTGGTACCCGGTGATCACACCCTCGCGTTCCAGCCGGCGCACGCGCTCGGTGCAGGGCGTGGTGGACAGGCCCACCCGTTCACCCAGTTCGGTGAAGGAAATGCGGCCTTCGGCCTGCAGGATGCGCAGGATCTTGCGGTCGATCTTGTCCAGTTCGCGGGAGCGGGTGGCCATGGCCGTCAACCTCGGGGAATGAATCGCAGGGAAACTGCCTGACTGTAGTCCTAAAAACAGGCAAATGCTCTAGGATTGCGCGCCTATACTTCCCCAATTGTGGTCCCGGCGTGCTCAAACGCAGGGAATGATCGGGTTGGAGAGTCCCCATGCGAGTCCTCGTTCTTGGCAGCGGCGTGATCGGCACCACCAGTGCCTGGTACCTGCGGCAGGCCGGCTTTGAAGTCACGGTCATCGACCGCCAGCCGGGCCCCGCGCTGGAAACCAGTTTCGCCAACGCCGGCCAGCTCTCGTTCGGCTACACCTCGCCGTGGGCCGCCCCGGGCGTGCCGAAGAAGGCGATCGGTTGGCTGTTCGAAAAGCACGCGCCGCTGGCCATCAAGCCCGGCATGGACCTGGCCCAGTACCGCTGGCTGTGGCAGATGCTGCGCAACTGCACCCAGGAACGCTATGCGATCAACAAGGCGCGCATGGTGCGCATGTCCGAATACAGCCGCGACTGCCTGAACGAGCTGCGCGCGCAGATCGGCATCGAATTCGAAGGCCGCGACCTGGGCACCACCCAGTTGTTCCGCACCCAGCAGCAGCTGGACGCCTCGGCGCAGGACATCGAGATCCTGGCCCAGTACGGCGTGCCCTACGAAGTGCTGGACCGCGCCGGCATCATCCAGGCCGAGCCTGCGCTGGCCCATGTGGACGGCCTGGTGGGTGCGTTGCGCCTGCCGCGCGACCAGACCGGTGACTGCCAGCTGTTCACCCGTCGCCTGGCCCAGCTGGCGGCCGACGCCGGCGTGGAATTCCGCTACGACCAGGACATCACCGGCCTGCAGGTCGAAGGCGACCGGGTAACCGGCGTGCGCATCGGCAACCGCGTGGAAACCGCCGACCGGGTGGTGGTGGCGCTGGGCAGCTATTCGCCGGCCATGGTGGCGCCGCTGGGCATGCGCCTGCCGGTGTACCCGCTGAAGGGCTATTCGCTGACCCTGCCGATCACCGACCCGGCGATGGCGCCGACCTCGACCATCCTGGACGAGAGCTACAAGGTGGCCGTCACCCGTTTCGACAACCGCATCCGCGTGGGCGGCATGGCCGAAGTGGCCGGGTTCGACCTGTCGCTGTCGCAGCGCCGCCGCGAAACCCTGGAACTGGTGGTGCGCGACCTGTACCCGAAGGGCGGCGACCTGGCCAAGGCGCAGTTCTGGACCGGCCTGCGCCCGGCTACCCCGGATGGCACGCCGGTGATCGGCGCCACCCCGCTGCGCAACCTGTACCTGAACACCGGCCACGGCACCCTGGGCTGGACCATGGCTTGTGGTTCGGGCCGCTACCTGGCCGACCTGATGAGCGCGCGCCAGCCGCAGATCAGCACCGAGGGCCTGGATATCTTCCGTTACGGCCAGTACGGCCACGCCCCTCAGCAGGAGAGCCGCGCATGCGTCCTGCCCGCGCGCTGATCGATCTGGGCGCGCTGCGCAGCAACTACCGCCTGGCCCGTGAACTGGGCGGCGGCAAGGCGCTGGCGGTGGTCAAGGCCGATGCCTACGGGCACGGCGCGGTGCGCTGCGCGCAGGCGCTGGAAGGCGAGGCCGACGGCTTTGCGGTGGCCACCATCGAAGAAGCACTGGAGCTGCGCCAGGCCGGTATCCGCGCGCCGATCCTGCTGCTGGAAGGCATCTTCGAAGCCAGCGAACTGCCGCTGGTGGCCGAACATGACCTGTGGTTCTCGGTGGGTTCGCCGTGGCAGGTGGAGGCGCTGGCCGCCTTTAACAGCCCGCGCCCGCTGACGGTCTGGCTGAAGCTGGACAGTGGCATGCACCGGCTGGGCCTGGACGTGGCCGGCTTCCGTGCCGCGCACGCGCGCCTGTCGGCGCTGCCGCAGGTTGAGCGCATCGTGATGATGACCCACCTGGCGCGCGCCGATGAGCTGGACAGCGAGCGCACGCATGAGCAGGCCGCAACGTTCAAGGCGGCCATCGACGGCCTGTCCGGCGAGACCAGCGTGTGCAATTCGCCGGCGCTGCTGGGCTGGCCCGATGTGCGCAGTGACTGGGTGCGCCCGGGCCTGATGCTGTACGGGGCCAACCCGCTGCCGGACGACAGCGCGCTGACCGCGCGCCTGCGCCCGGTGATGACCATGCAGTCGCAGGTGATTGCCGAGCGCTGGATCGAACCGGGCGAGCCGGTGGGCTATGGCGCCCGCTTCGTGGCCAAGGTGCGCACCCGCGTGGGCGTGGTGGCGCTGGGCTATGCCGACGGCTATCCGCAGTTCGCCCCGAATGGCACGCCGGTGCTGATCGACGGCCAGCCCGGTGGCCTGATCGGCCGTGTGTCGATGGACATGCTGACGGTGGACCTGACCGCCCACCCGCAGGCCGCTGTGGGCAGCGTGGTTGAACTGTGGGGCAGCGCACCCACCCTGGCCGAACTGGCCCCGCGCTGCGGCGTGAGTGCCTACCAGTTGCCGTGCGCGGTGAAGCGCGTGGCGCGGGTGTACCAGGATTAAGGGACGCCCGTTGCGCCCTGCGTGTCGACCAAGGTCGACACCTACCGGTGCGTGTTGCACCGGTAGGCGCGCGCTGTGCGGGCTTACCGCGCGGCGGTGACCTGCGGGGCCAGCTGCTTCTTCACCCAGTCATCGATCAGGCGCTTTTCGTAGCGCAGCGGATCGGTATCGCTGCGCACGCCGATGTTGTGCAGATAGCCGCTGTCACTCAGCTTGGCCTCGCCCTCGTTGACGATGCGGCCGCTGGCATCCTTCAGCGTGTACTGCAGGCTGATGCGCGGCGGGTAGATGTCACGCATGACCCGGATGTCGCTGCCGCGCGGGCCGTGCCACGGCTCATAGTCGCCTGCACGCTTGATGTCGGTCACGGTCACATCCAGCGTCTGCCCGGGCTGCAGCGGCTTGGCCGCCGTGGTCTGGATGTAGCGGGCGATCTGCTGCACCCAGTCACCCCGCTCGGCTTCAAAGCGGTTGGTGGTCTGGCGCAGCTCGGTGAACTGCGCCGGATCGGTCCACTGCACGCTGACCGGGCCGTCGGCCTGCAGCGCACGGGGCGCATCGGGCGCGGTGACCGTGCGTGGCGCAGCGGTGGCGCTGCCGGCGGCCAGGGCACAGGCCAGCAGCAACGTGGCGGTAGTGAAAGGCGAACGGTTCATGGCAGGACTCCTGCGGCCGGGATGGCCGACGGTCGGGGTTTCAGGGCGAGTGTGAGCCTGCCCCGGAGGCGCAGCAATGGCCAAATGCGTCACAAATGGCCGTGGTTGCCGCGAATTCATGCTCGTCAAGCATGACCGACGGCGCTTGACGCTGTGAATACGTCCTCTGGAAGATGCTGTGCGTCCATACCGGCTTGCCTCGACCCCCTTTGTCCACACTGCCGCCCCTCGCCGAGCGCCCAGCCCCGCTGGCCCCCACGCCGGAAACCGATCTGCACCGAGGCGTGCTCGAGCGCATCAATGCCGGTTTCTGCGTGATTCACGTGATCTTCGAGGGCAGCCGTGCCGTTGATTACCGCTTCGTGGAGGTCAACGACGCGTTCGAGCGCCACACCGGCCTGAAGGACGCGCGCGGCAAGCGCATGACCGAGCTGGAACCCAACCATGAAAGCGATTGGTTCCGGGTGTACGGCGATGTGGCCCGCAGTGGCCGGCCGGCGCAGTTTGAAATGGAAGCACGCGCGCTGGGGCGCTCGTTCTCGGTCGACGCCGTGCGCGTGGGCCAGGCCGGCGAAGACATGGTCGGCATCCTCTTCTTCGATGTGACCGCCCGCAAACAGATTGAAGTGGAACTGGGTGAAAGCGAGGCGCGTTTCAGCGCGCTGGCCGACGGCCTGCCCATGCCGGTCTGGGTGCTGGACGACAAAGGCCACGCACGCTTCGTCAACAGTGCCTTCAGTGAATTCTTCGGTGGCGACGAAACCCGCGTACCGGAAGATGTCTGGCGCGGCCTGGTGCACCCGGACGACGCTTCGGTGTTCGAGTACGAGCTGCAGGAAGCGCTGAAGGCGCAGCGGTCGATGCATGCGCTGGTGCGTGCCCGGCGTGCCGATGGCCAGTGGCGCTGGCTGGAAATGAATGCCCGCCCGCGCTTCTCGCGCATGGGCCGCTTCATTGGCTTGGCCGGCAGCAGCCCGGACGTGACCGACCGCCGCGAGATCGAGCTGGCCCGCGAAGAACTGCTGCAGTCCGAGCGCGCGGCGCGCAGCGCGGCCGAAAACATGGCACGGCTGAAGGACGAGTTCCTGGCCACGCTGTCGCATGAACTGCGCACGCCGCTGACCACCATCCTCGGCTGGAGCGAGCTGCTGCTGCAGCGCGTGGACAACACCAGCCCGCTGTTCAAGGGCCTGAACGTGATCGCCAGCAGTGCCACGGCGCAGAAACGGCTGATCTCGGACATGCTGGACCTGAGCAGCATGCTGCTGGGCAAGGTGCAGCTGGAAGTGGAATCGCTGGACCTGCGCGGGCAGCTGGTCGAAGCCATGGGCGCGCAGGAGCTGGTGGCCGAGGGCAAGGCACTGGATGTCAGCCTGCAGTTGCCCGAGGAGCGCTGCCTGGTGCTGGGCGATGCCACGCGCCTGCAGCAGGTGTTCTGGAACCTGCTGTCCAACGCCATCAAGTTCACCCCGGCCGAGGGCCGCATCGACGTGCAGCTGCAGGCCGACGGCGCTTACTGGGTGGTGACCCTGCGCGATACCGGCGATGGCATTGCGCCTGAATTCCTCAACCATCTGTTCAGCCGGTTCCGCCAGGCCGATGGCACCACCACCCGCCGCCATGGCGGCCTGGGACTGGGCCTGGCCATCGTGCAGCAGCTGGTGGAACTGCATGGCGGTACGGTCAGCGCGGCCAGCGAGGGCCATGGCCACGGTGCCACTTTCACCGTGCGCCTGCCGCAGCATTACCCCGATGCGGACAAGCGGCCGCTGCGCGAAGTGATCAGCGGCCCCATCGTCGAGCCGATGGTGGTGGAGCCGTACCCGCTGCGCGGCCTGCACGTGCTGGCGGTGGAAGACCAGCCGGAGGTGCTGGAATACCTGCGGCGCATGCTGGAAGAGCAGGGCGCATCGGTATCGGCGGCCACGTCGGCCGTGGAAGCGCTGGCCCTGCTGGCCGACAACGGCCATCTGCACTACAACGTGCTGCTGACCGACATCGGCATGCCGGGCATGGATGGCTATGGGCTGGTGCGCACGCTGCGCGATGACATGGGCGTGGATGCCACCACCTTGCCGGCCGTGGCGGTAACCGCGCTGGCGCGCGCCGATGATCGCCGTCGCGCGCTGGCATCGGGCTTCCAGGAGCATGTGGCCAAGCCGTATTCGGTGGCCCAGCTGGTGGCGGCGGTGCGCCACGTGCAGGCGGCGCGCAGCGGCGACGCATTGCACTGAGCATTCACGGCCGATCGGCGACTCTGCGTGCAGGAGGTCGCCGAATGTCCCGTATCGCTCCCCGTATCCACACCGACCCGGCGCAGATCGCGCGCCTGGAATCCCTGCTGCCACAGCTGGAAGGCGAAACGCAGGTGGAACTGACCCTGCAGGATGGTCGTCGCCTGCTGGGCACCGTGGCCGTCAGGCCAACGGTGCAGCAGTTCCGTAATGACGCCGGTGATGAAGGCACCAATGGCCAGCTGCGTCTGGACGACTACGATGCGCCCGTGCAGCAGCACTATGTGTGGCTGGACGAGATCGCCAGCGTGCGCAGGTTGCCGCCGAGACCATGAGCACAGCCACCCACGGGGTGGCTCTACCCAGTAGAGCCACGCCATGCGTGGCTGGTCTGCCTAATGTTCAAACACGGTAGGCGTCGCCTCGAAGCGCCGCGCATAGGCGCGCTCTTCGGCCACGCGGGCGACTTCGTCATCGGCCAGGTCCGGGGCCCCATACACCGCATAGGCCACGGCACCGTCGGCGCCATGGCCGATCTGGTGCAGGCGGTAGCGCGAATGCCCGCCGCCGGTGTCCTCGGGGTAATGCACGGGCGGATGGCTGCCCTCCAGGTCCATTTCACTGTTGTCGACCACACCACCGACGAACAAGGCGCGCATGCAGGAGCTCCAATAGGTTGCGGGGGGAGCTCTTACCCTGAACCCTTCAATGTTGGCGGCGCATCAACGCCCCGTTGAACTTTCGCAAAGCGCGCCCGGGGCGGGGCGGGCCGAGCCGGTACAATGGACGGCCCTCACGCTTCCAGTACCCGCGCCGATGGCCGCCAGCGACGACGCCCCCCTGCAGACCCTGTTCCTGCCGTTTTCCAGCGGCGCCCTGCGCTGGCCGGAGGGTCCGGTGGCCTTCCTGCGCGCCCGCGATGGCTGGCCGCTGCGCGAAGCGGCCGGCACCCGCGAGGTCCACTTCGAACAGAGCTTTGCCCCGTTCGCCCAGCCGCTGCAGGCCAGCGGCTGGACCGTCAGCGGGCAGCTGGACGATGCCGCCGGCAAGGGCCGCTACCCGCTGGTGCTGGTGCTGCCGCCGCGCCAGCGCGAAGAAGCACGCGCACTGTTCGCCCGCGCCCTGGCCCTGGTGGCCGACGGCGGCCGCATCGTGGCCTGCCAGTCCAACAATGAAGGCGCGCGCTCCGGCGAGGGCGACCTGAAGCAGCTGACCGGCCTGGGCGGCTGCCTGACCAAGAACCATTGCCGGGTGTACTGGACCGCGCCACTGCAGGGCCAGCACGATGCCGACCTGGCCAAGCGCTGGGCCGCACTGGATGCGGTGCGGCCGATCATGGGCGGTCGCTTCCTCAGCCGCCCGGGCGTGTTCGCCTGGGACCGCATCGACCCGGCCTCTGCCCTGCTGGCCGAGCACCTGCCGGCCGACCTGGCCGGCCGTGCCGCCGATCTGGGCGCCGGCTATGGCTACCTGTCGCGCGAACTGCTGGAGCGCTGCCCGAAAATCACCGCGCTGGACCTGTACGAAGCCGAGCAGCGTGCGCTGGCCCTGGCCGAGCTGAACCTTGCACCGCCGCCGCGCGCGCTGCCGCTGCGTTTCCTGTGGCGCGACGTGACCGCCGGCATCGAGCCGGGCTACGACGTCATCATCAGCAACCCGCCGTTCCACACGCCCTCGCGCGCCGACCGCCCGGACATCGGCCAGCGCTTCATTGCCGTGGCCGCGCAGGCACTGCGCCCCGGTGGCCGCCTGTACGTGGTGGCCAACCGCCACCTGCCGTACGAGCACACCTTGAACGACAGCTTCGGCGCGGTGCGCGTGGTGGCCGAGCGCGATGGCTTCAAGCTGGTGGAAGCAGTGAAGGGGAAGGGCCGATGAAACTGGTCAAGCACATCGCCAACCTGGGCTACGGCAGCCGCAAGCAGGTGCAGTGGATGTTCCGCGAAGGGCGCATCACCGATGCCGACGGCGAGGTGCTGTACGCCGATGACCAGGTGCCGCACGAGGCGGTGCGGGTTGATGGCGAGCCGCTGGACCCGCCGCCGGGCCTGACCCTTGCCCTGCACAAGCCGGCCGGCTACACCTGTTCGACCAAGGACACCGGCCGCCTGATCTACGATCTGCTGCCGCCGCGATTCCGCGACCGCGACCCGGTGCTGTCCACCGTCGGCCGCCTGGACCGCGAAACCAGCGGCCTGCTGCTGCTGACCGACGATGGCGGCCTGCTGCACCGGATCATCTCGCCCAAGTCGAAGCTGCCCAAGGTCTACGACGTGGCGCTGAGCGAAGACCTGCGTGGCGATGAAGTGGCGCTGTTCGCCAGCGGTACGCTGATGCTGGAATCGGAGAAGACCCCGCTGCTGCCGGCCGAGCTGGAGGTGCTGGGCCCGCGCCAGGTGCGGCTGGTGCTGCACGAAGGCCGCTACCACCAGGTACGCCGCATGTTTGCCGCCACCGGCAACCACGTGCAGGCACTGCACCGCAGCCGGGTGGGTGGCATGGACCTGCAGGGCCTGGACGAAGGCCAGTGGCGCATGCTCGATGCCGCCGACCTGGACACGCTGTTCGCCGTATGACCGTGATCGCTGCGCTGCCGTTCCTGCCCGACGCCGTCATCTTCGACATGGACGGCCTGATGATCGACAGCGAGCGCGTCTCGCTGGCGTGCTGGAACGAGGCGGCGCGGGCGAGCGGGCTGCCGCTGGATGAAAGCTTCTTCCTGCGCATGGTGGGCCTGGGTGACCGGGACTGCCGCGCGCTGCTGCAGCAGCAGGGGCTGAGCGAGGGCACGATCGAAACGCTGGTGGACACCTGCCACGCGCTGTACGACGCGCGCACCCAGCATGGACTGCCGCTGCGGCCGGGCATCATGGAGTTGCTGGAGCTGCTGAAGGCGCACGCCGTGCCGTGTGCGGTGGCTACGTCTACCCGGCAGCCGCGGGCCAACCGCAAGCTGGCCGCGGCCGGGCTGCTGCCGTATTTCGATGCAGTGGTAGCGGGCAACGACGTGGAGCGGCCGAAGCCGGCGCCGGATATCTATCTGCTGGCCGCCCGCAGGCTCGGGCAGGACCCGCAGCGCTGCCTGGCGCTGGAAGATTCACCGGCAGGCACGCGCGCCGCACTGGCGGCCGGCATGACCGTGATCCAGGTGCCGGACCTGGTGGACCCGGACGACGCGCAGCGCGCCCTGGGCCACCGCATCGTGACCTCGCTGCTGGACGCACACGCCCTGCTGCTGCCACTGCTGCGGTAGATATATGGTGGGTGCCGACCTGGGTTGGCACGCATGACCGCTCTGGTAGGTGCCAACCTTGGTTGGCACGATTTTAGAGCAGTCGAGCAAGCTCGACTCTACGGGGGCGACGTGGCACGATTTTCGAGCAGTCGAGCAAGCTCGACGTTACGAGGGCGACGTGGCACGCCCTTCCATCACACCCGGCCGAACACCAGTGCTGCGTTGGTGCCACCGAACCCGAAGCTGTTGGACATCACCGTATCCAGCTTCTGCTCGCGGCTTTCGCGCAGGATCGGGAAGCCTTCCACCGCCGGGTCCAGCTCGGTGATGTTGGCCGAACCGGCCACGAAGCCATCGCGCATCATCAGCAGGCAGTAGATCGCCTCGTGCACGCTGGCCGCACCCAGCGAGTGGCCCGACAGCGCCTTGGTCGACGACAGCGGCGGCACGGCATCGCCGAACACTTCGCGGATCGCACCCAGCTCGGTCACATCGCCCAGCGGGGTGGAGGTGCCGTGGGTATTCAGGTAATCCAGCGGACGGTCGATGTTCTGCAGCGCCATCTTCATGCAGCGCACTGCGCCTTCGCCGGACGGAGCCACCATGTCGGCACCGTCGGAGGTCACGCCGTAGCCGATCAGTTCGGCGTAGATGCGTGCACCGCGGGCCACGGCGTGGTCGTAATCTTCCAGCACCAGCATGCCGCCGCCGCCGGCAATGACGAAGCCATCGCGGTCCTTGTCATACGGGCGCGACGCGGTGGCCGGGGTGTCGTTGAAGCTGGTGGACAGCGCACCCATCGCGTCGAACATCACGCTCATCGACCAGTGCAGGTCTTCGCCGCCACCGGCGAACATGATGTCCTGCGCGCCATGGCGGATCATGTCCGCGGCCGCGCCGATGCAGTGCGCCGAGGTGGCGCAGGCGGCCGACAGCGAATAGCTGACGCCCTTGATCTGGAACGCGGTGGCCAGGCAGGCCGACACGGTCGAGCACATCGTGCGCGGCACCATGTACGGGCCGACCTTGCGCACGCCACGGGCGCGCAGCAGGTCCACTGCACCCACCTGCCATTCGCTGGAACCACCGCCGGAACCGGCGATCAGGCCGGTACGCAGCGCGCTGACCTGTTCCTGGGAAAGGCCGGCATCGGCGATCGCATCGCGCATGGCCACGTAGGCGAAGGCCGCCGCATCGCTCATGAAGCGCTTCTGCTTGCGGTCGATCTGCGCATCCAGATCCATGTCCACGCGGCCGCCAATCTGGCTGCGCAGGCCGGCTTCAGCGTGGTCGGGCAGCGCGGTGATGCCGGCGCGGCCGTCGCGCAGCGCCGACGAGACGGTATCCAGATCGTTGCCCAGGCAGGAGGTGATGCCCATGCCGGTAATGACGACGCGACGCATCAGAAGCTCCCGGTTTCGGTGAACAGGCCCACGCGCAGGTCGCGGGCGTTGTAGATTTCGCGGTCGTCCACGTACATGCGGGCGTCGGCCTGGGCCATCACCAGCTTGCGGTTGATCACGCGGGTGATGTCGATTTCATAGCGCACCAGCTTCGCTTCCGGCAGCACCTGGCCGGTGAACTTCACTTCGCCGCAGCCCAGGGCGCGGCCCTTGCCGGGGGCACCCAGCCAGGTCAGGTAGAAGCCGGTCAGCTGCCACATGGCATCCAGGCCCAGGCAGCCGGGCATCACCGGGTCGCCGATGAAGTGGCAGCCGAAGAACCACAGGTCCGGGCGGATATCCAGTTCGGCACGCACCATGCCTTTGCCATGCGGTCCGCCGTCCTCGCGGATTTCGGTGATGCGGTCGAACATCAGCATCGGGTCGTTGGGCAGACGGCCGGCGGCGGCGCCGAACAGTTCACCGCGGGCGCTGGCCAGCAGCTGGTCGCGGTTGAACGCGTGGAGACGAGTCATGGAAAGCGCATTCCTGGAAGCGAAAACAAGGCAACAAGTCCCCGAGGATGCACGACGGTTGCAACGGGAATCAAACCGCCACACCGTACGCGTGCGTAGTGTTCTGCGCCGGAATCGCGCATCCCGTTGATGCACAACGACCATACTTTGGCGTCTGGACGGGTACGGTGCAGGTATGATGGCGGCCGACCATGAACGCACTGCGCAAGATCATCCACGTAGACATGGACGCCTTCTATGCGTCGGTGGAGCAGCGCGACGCGCCTTCACTGCGCGGCAAGCCGGTGGTGGTGGCCTGGCGCGGCGCGCGTTCAGTGGTGTGTGCCGCGTCCTATGAAGCGCGGGTGTTCGGCGTGCGCTCGGCCATGCCGGCGCTGCGTGCCGAGCGCCTGTGCCCCGATGCGATCTTCGTGCCGCCCGATTTCGCCCGCTACAAGGCCGTGTCGCGGCAGGTGCGCGAGATCTTCCTGCGCCATACCGATCTGGTCGAACCGCTGTCGCTGGACGAGGCCTACCTGGATGTGACCGAGCCGAAGAGCGGCATGGCACTGGCGACCGATATCGCCCGCACCATCCGCGCGCAGATCCGCGAAGAAACCCAGTTGACTGCTTCAGCCGGCATCGCGCCGAACAAGTTCCTGGCCAAGATCGCCTCGGACTGGCGCAAGCCCGACGGACAGTTCGTCATCCCGCCGCAGCGGGTGGATGCCTTCCTGCTGCCGTTGCCGGTGAACCGGGTTCCCGGCGTGGGCAAGGTGATGGAAGGCAAGCTGGCCGCGCGCGGCATCGTCACCTGTGGCGACCTGCGGCAATGGGCGTTGCCGGACCTGGAAGAAGCCTTCGGCAGTTTCGGCCGCAGCCTGTACAACCGCGCCCGTGGCATCGACGAGCGTCCGGTGGAACCGGACCAGCAGGTGCAGTCGATTTCCTCCGAAGACACCTTCGCCGAAGACCTGCTGCTGGAAGACCTGGCCGAGGCGATCGTGCAGTTGGCAGAGAAGACCTGGAAGGCCACGCGCCAGACCGAACGCATCGGTCATACCGTAGTGCTGAAACTGAAGACCGCCCAGTTCCGCATCCTGACCCGCAGCTTCACCCCCGAGCGCCCACCCGAATCGGAACAGGAGCTGCGTGACATCGCCCTGGCACTGCGCGCGCGCGTGGACCTGCCAGCCGATACCCGTTACCGCCTGGTGGGCGTGGGCCTGGGCGGTTTCCGCGAAAAGGAACCGGTAGTGCAGGGCGAACTGTTCGGGCACGACCCAACCCATCCCACAGAAATCTAGTCGTCAAACATGGGGTCAGAGCCCGTTGCGGAGCAACGGGATCCGACCCCAAGTCCATGAGCGCCGGCCAACTGTCGAAGGCGGGGTGGGTCCGGTTGCGGGGGCGTGAGCCGCATGGATGCGGCGACCGAGCTTACATGGACGTACTTGCAGCGTCCCCCGCAACCGGACCCACCCCGCCATCCCACGGAAAGCAAGCTGTTGCCGTTGCTGCGGCTGTTGCCGTTGCTGCGGCTGTTGCCGTTGCAGTGAGCAGGTGCAGGGCGCAGCCCTGCAAAAAAATTTCCCCTACCTTACGGCCACTGCATCTCGCCCTTGGCCACCTTCGCACTCAGCTCCAGTGATTCCACACCGGCCAGCGCCGGGTAGCGCGCCCGCATGGCCTGCACCAGCGCCGCACTGTCCTTGGCCTTGGCCGCTTCAACATCGAACGCACGGATGTAGTCGGCAGTGAAGCGCAACGCACTGGCATCCAGCGCCGCGCCCGGCGCGTAGTGCCCCGGCACCACCACCGTCGGCTTCAGTGCCTGCAACTGCTGCAGGGTCTGCAGCCAGTCCGCGTGCGATTGCGGCGTCTGCGTGTCGGCCATCCACACGTGTTCGCCAGCCACCACCGGAATGCCGCCAACGATCGCACGCAGCGAGGGCACCCACAGCACGCTGCGGTCCGGCGTCGGCCCGTCCAGGCCGATCAGCGGCAGGCGCTGGCCTTCCAGGACCAGTGCATCACCGTCCACCACCTGCGGCACGACGATGCGCGCGGGTACGTCGGCGCCCATTTTCGGTCCCCAATACGCCAGCTTGGCGGCCTGGGTCTGCTGGATGTGGGCCACCGTCTGCGCGGTGGCGACGATACGTGCCTGCGGGAACGCATCCTGCAGCGTGGCCAGACCGAAGTAGTAATCCGGATCGCCATGGCTGATGTAGATCGTGGTCAGCTGCTTGCCACTGGCACGGACCTTTTCGACCAGCGCACGTGCGTCGCTGGCAGCGAACTGCGCATCGACCAGCAGCGCATCATGGCGGCCTTCGATCAGCACCGAGGACACCGCGAACATCGCCTGCGGCCCGGGGTGGAAGGTCTGCAGGTGCAGCTGTGACTTTGCAGCGGTGGCGGCAGCGGGCGCGGCGGGGGCGGCCAGCAGCGGTGCGCTGGCCGTGCCAAGTGCCAGCGCCATGGAGAACAGCAGAGCGTTGCGCATGCGCGATTCCTCGTAGCGTCGAGCTTGCTCGACGGGATAGCAGCCGAGGTAGCGTCGAGCTTGCTCGACGGGATAGCAGTCGAGGTAGCGTCGAGCTTGCTCGACGGGTTTTTGGGGTCAGTCGAGCAAGCTCGACTCTACGGTTTCGGTATCAATACGCGGCGGTGATGATCTGCTTCGGGTACTTGCCCGCTTCCAGTTCCGCCACGAAGGCGGCGCCGTAGTCGGCATAGCTGATGCGGCTGTGGCCTTCGGCATCGGCCAGGAAGGTCTTGGCCTGCACGCGGTACTGGCCGCGTTCGTCGCCGGGGCCGATTTCCGCCGCCGGCGAGAAGAACGTCCAGTCGATGTCCTCCACGGCCTGCAGCTGCTTCAGTGCTTCACGCGCGGCCAGTGCGTACGGCTTGTAAGCCTCGGGGAACCCGGGGGTGTCGACCAGCTGCACGCCCGGCGCCACTTCCAGGCTGCCGGCGCCGCCGACCACCACTACGCGCGGCACCTGGGCCTGGCGGGCAGCGGCCACCAGCTGGCCGGCCACGGTGGCGATCTGGCCGATGTCATCGCCCGGGCGCGGGCCATAGGCACTGGCCAGCACATCGTGGCCGGCAATGGCGGCAGCCAGCGCGTCGCGGTCATCCAGCGCGGCGATGACCGGGTGGGCGCCGGCCAGTTCGCCGGGCAGGTTCTGCGCGCTGCGCACGATCACGGTCAGTTGGTGGCCGTGGGCCAGGGCGTGGCGGGCAATCTGGCGGCCAATGTTGCCGGTGGCGCCGACGAGGGCAATCTTCATGGCAGGACTCCGTGGGGCAATGGGTTGGGGGTACGGGCCCACTGTAGGCCGCTGCAGTTGATCGAAAAACAGCGTATAACGCGCTTGTTTGTTGCATGGATCGAGCATATGGACCGATTGACCGCCATGACCGTGTTTGTCGAGGTGGCCGAGCGTGGCAGCCTGACCGCCGCCGCCGAGGTGCTGGACATGTCGCGGGCGATGGTCAGCCGCTATCTGGCCGAAGCCGAAGGCTGGCTGGGCGCGCGCTTGCTGCACCGGACCACCCGCCGCATCAGCCTTACCGCGGCCGGTGAGGCGGCACTGGCGCGCTTCCGGCAGATGCTGGCCATTGGCGAGGAACTGCAGGGCGAGCTGGCCAGCGACGATCCCGAACCGCACGGTACGCTGCGGATCACCGCCAGCGTGTCGTTCGGGCAGAGCCACCTGGCCCGCGCGGTGGCGGCGTTCGTGCAGCGCCACCCGGCCGCGCGCATCGAACTGCTGCTGGTTGACCGCATGGTGAACCTGGTGGAAGAGCGGGTGGATCTGGCGGTGCGTATCGCGCGGCAGATCGATCCAGGCCTGATCGCACGGCGCCTGGCCACCTGCCGGTCGGTGCTGTGCGCCAGCCCGGCGTACCTGCAGGCACACGGCACGCCCACCGCGCCGGAACACCTGGCCGCGCACAACTGCCTGACCCACCACTACGTGGGTCGCAGCCTCTGGCACCTGCACCGCGACGGCCGCGCGCTGTCGGTGGCTGTGGGCGGGAATATCAGTGCGAACGAGGCATCGCTGCTGGTGGAAGCGGTACGCGCCGATGCGGGCATCGCCATGCTGCCCAGCTACCAGGTGGCGCCGCTGCTGCGCAGTGGCGCGCTGGTGGCCGTGCTGCCGGACTACCAACTGGACGAGTTGGGCGTTCATGCCGTCTACGCATCGCGTCGACAGCAGCCCGCTATCATGCGCCGATTCCTGGATTTCCTGGCCGGCTGCTTCGAGCACGATCCGGCCTTCCAGGACCTCGACTGGCAACCGACGGGCAAGGAGAGCGCATGAACCATGGAACGGTAGTGAGGGATCACCGTCGTACGAGCTGGGAACTGCACGCGCCGCAGGCCCAGCCGGTGGATGCGGAGACCATCGCCGCCGCCCGCACTGGGCGCTGGCAGGTACACCTGACCCCGCGGGCGCTGCCCTTGGACTGGCTGGGCGATGTGCGTGGTCGCCGCATCCTGTGCCTGGCCTCCGGCGGCGGCCAGCAGGCGCCCGTGCTGGCCGCTGCCGGCGCCGATGTGACCGTGTTCGACCTGTGCGAGCAGCAACTGGCGCTGGACCGTGCGGTGGCCGCACGCGATGGCCTGCGCCTGCAGGCGGTGCAGGGCGACATGCGTGACCTGAAGGCCTTCGGCCATGGCAGCTTCGATGTGGTGTTCCATCCGGTGTCCAACCTGTTCGTGCCCGATGTGCGGCCGGTGTGGGCCGAGTGCCACCGTGTGCTGGCGCGTGATGGCCTGCTGCTGGCCAGCTTCTACAACCCGGTGCTGTTCGTGGGCAGCGACGATCCGCCGTTGGCCGAACAGGGACTGATGCGCCCGCGCTTCGCCATTCCCTATTCCGATCTGGAAGACCTGCCCGCGGACGAGCGGCAGGCCAAGCAGGCGCGTGGCGAGGCGATGACGTTCGGTCACAGCCTGGGCGATCTGATCGGCGGCCAGCTGGACGCAGGGTTCGTGATCGAGCGCTTCATGGAAGACTGGCAGCCGCGCCCGCGGGTGCTGATCGAACGCTACCTGCCCGCGTTCCTGGCTACCCGCGCGCGGCGGATAGGCTGAGCGGATCGGCAGACCCGCAGGAGTACACTGGGCGGCCCACGTCGTACAGGTACCGTCTCTTGTCCTATCCCTATCCGTTGGTGGTGTTCGACCTGGACGGCACGCTGGTGGACAGCGCCGCCGATATCGCCGAGGCGCTGAACCGCACGCTGGAAGACATCGGGCTGGCACGCGTGGCCGAAGCAACCGTGCTGGGCTGGATCGGTGATGGCGTGCGGCGGCTGGTGGAACAGGCGGTGCAGGCGGCCGATCGCGAAGTGGACCTGGCACAGGTGATGCCGGTGTTCATGGTGCACTACCGCGACTGCCTGCTGCGCAGCCCGCGTCTGTTCGACGGCGTGCCCGAAGCGCTGGAGCAGCTGCGTGCGCGGCAGGTGCCGCTGGCGATCTGCACCAACAAGCCGGCCGCACTGGTGCCGCCGCTGCTGCAGCACCTGGGCATCGGCGATGCGTTTGCACTGGTGCTGGGCGGTGATTCACTGCCGCAGCGCAAACCCAGCGGTGAACCGCTGCGGCATATCGCCGCGCACTTCGGCCTGCCGGTCGCGCAGTGCCTGATGGTGGGCGATTCGCTCACCGACTACCGCGCCGCGCAGGACGCCGGCATGCCGATCGCCCTGGTGCGCTACGGCTACCCGCGCGGCCTGGACCTGCACACCGCGCAGGCCGTGGCGGTGATCGACGACCTGCGCGAACTGCCGGGCCTGGCCGCCGACCTGCCGACGGCGTGATGCATCGATAACGCCGGGCGTGGCCCGGCGCTACCGTGTGCGCGTCAACCGATCACTTCGGCTGGTAGCGCACGCTCAGCTGGTACTCGCGGCCCGGCTGGTTGAACCAGGCAATGGTCTCGTACTGGCGGTCGAAGACATTGGCCACGCGTGCCAGCACCGACCACGCCGGGGTAAGCGCGTACTCGGCACGCAGGTCCAGCAGGCCGTAGCCGCCCAGCTTCACCGCGTTGTCGGCATCGTCGAAGCGCTTGCCGGCACCCTGCACGGTCAGGCCGGCGCGGAAGTCGCCGAAGCGGCGGTCCACGTCCAGGCGCGCGGTCTGCTGTGCGCGGCGCGCCAGCCAGTTGTCGAACTGGCCGCTGCCGGCGGTGCGGTTGCGCGGGTCGGTGAAGCTGAGCTGCGCGTTGATGTCGAAGCCGGCCAGCACTGCACCACCGGTCAGTTCCGCGCCGCGGATACGCGCCTTTTCCACCTGCTGCATCATGAAGGTGGCCGCGTCGTAGGTAATCAGATCGTCGATGCGGGTTTCATACACATCCAGGCCCCAGTGCCAGCCCTGGCCGTGCTGGGAAACGCCGATGTTGGCGCTCTTGGATTTCTCCGGATCCAGCGTCGGCACGCCGCTCCACGGGTCGTACAGATCGCTGAAGGTCGGTGCCTTGAACGCGGTGCCGTAGCTGGCGTTCACGCGCAGGCCGTGGCCCAGCTCCATCGCCCAGCCCAGGCTGCCGGTGGCATGGTTGCCGAACTGCTGGTTGTCGTCGTTGCGTGCGCTGGCCTGCAGCTGGTGGCGGCCGAATCGCGCCAGGTACTGCACGAACACGCCGGTGTTGCGGCGGCTGTCGACCAGGTAGCCGGCGCTGCTGCCATCCAGGTTGTCCTGGCTCCAGTCCACGCCGGTGCTCAACAGCTGGCCGTCGGCCACGCCGATGTCGGCCTGCAGCGACGCGCTGTCGCGGTGGGTCTGCGCGCTGCCACGCACACCGAAGTCGCCGAAGTTGTCCGACTCGTTGTCGCTGCGGCCGACGTTGGCGGTCAGCGCCAGGCGCTCGGAGGGCGTGTAACGCACCTTGCCGGCCAGTACCTGCTGGCGGGTTTCCGAGTAGTTGTAGTAGCCGTCGTAGTGGTTTTCACCATCGGCGCGCAGGGCGCTGCCTTCCACCGTCCACTGTTCGTTGAAGCTGTAGCCACCGCGCAGGCTCTTGGACAGATTGCGGTAGCCATCGCGGTCGGGCTCATCGGCGAAGCAGCCGGTGAACAGGGTGGCCGACCCCCGGCAGGCATCGATGCCATCGCTGTGCTGGTAGGCGATGTCGGCGCCGAACCAGCCATTGCTGCCGCTGCCGCCGATGCCGCCGCTGGCCTGGCGCAGACCATTGCTGCCACCGCCCAGCTGGAAGTGCGGCGCGAAGCTGCCGGCATTGCGGCGGGTGAAGATCTGGATGACGCCACCGATCGCATCGGCACCGTACAGGCTGGACTGCGGGCCGCGCACGATCTCGATGCGCTCGATCTGCGCCAGCGGCAGGTCCTGGAACATGGCCAGGTTCAGGTCGGCGCTGTTGATGCGCACGCCATCGACCAGCACCACCGTGTGCGAGGAATTGGTACCGCGCAGGAACAGCGAGGTCTGCTTGCCCAGGCCGCCGGCATTGGTCAGGTTGATGCCGGCGCGGCCGGCCAGCAGTTCCTGCAGCGAGGTGGCCTGGCTGGCCTCGATCTGTTCGTGGTCGATCACCTGCGCCGGCGCGATGCTGTCCTGCAGGGCGATCGGGGTGCGGGTGGCGGTGACCAGGATGGGGTCGAGCGCCTCGGCGGCTTCATCGGCCATCGCCAACGCGGGCAGGGTGGCCAGCACGGCCAGGGACAGCAATCGGGACTGCGGCTTCATCGGGGGAACTCCGGGTGCCGCGCACGCCCGCGCGGCGAAGGGGAGGAGCCACGAGGGCAGGCACGCGCCGATGCCGCAGCAGGCGCCGCGGTCATCCAGCGCCATGCCCACCGCATCGCGACCTGAGGCTTCCGGGCCGGTCTCCGGGCTTGCCGCCTGATGGCACCAAGGCCATCGTCCAGGCGCCTTCCCGTGCGCGCGGCACAGTGGCGAATTGCCTGGAACTGACGTGCTTACCGTTGCGGGGGCAGCGCCGGCCTGGCGTGTTGCCACGCGTCACCGGCTTCCCGTTTCAACCTGCCAGCCAAGGCCGCAGGTCACCTGGAAGTGCGCGCAGTCTAAGTCATTGCCTGGCGTGGGCGTTAGAGTAGTCGCCTCTCTGTGCTGGTGCCGTACCCATGGTTGCGAAGGATCGCCTGCAGTTTCTTGATGCCCTGCGTGGCCTGGCGGCCGTGTACGTCGTGCTGTTCCATGTGCAGTCGATGCCCGCACCTGCCTTGCCGGTGGCGGCGGCCTGGCTGCCGGCCGTGCAGATGGGGGCGACCGGCGTCGCGCTCTTCTTCGTGATCAGCGCGTTTTCCCTGTGCTACACCATGCCCCGGCACCATGCCAGCGGCAGGCCGCTGCTCAGCTTCTACCTGCACCGCTTCCTGCGCATCGCGCCGCTCTTCTATGTGCTGTTGATGTTTTCCCTGTTCCGCGATGGCCGCGGCGATCACCCTGGCCATTCATGGGGCGAGATCGCGGCGAACCTGTCCTTCACCTTCAACCTTTTCCCGGGGTGGGAACAGGGCATCGTATGGGCCAGCTGGGCGGTGGGCGTGGAGATGCTCTTCTACGCCATCTTCCCTGCGCTCTACCTGCTGGTCGGCAAGCCGCGCAGCGCCTGGCTGCTGATGGTGGGGCTGCAGGTGCTGGTGGTGTTGGCCTGGCTGGGCTGGCTCGGCCCGCGCATGGCTGCGTCATTGAGCGACTATGGGTGGCTGCGCCACGCCCCGGTCTTTGCGATGGGGCTGGTGGCCTTCCATGCCTTTGGCGCGCTGTCCCGATTGCCGGCGCAGCGCGCGCGGCAATGGGCCCACGGCTTGAATCTGCTGGGTGTGCTGCTGCTTCTGCTCGCCGCGTCCGCGATCTGGTGGCCTGCCGCCGGCCCTTGGCAGTGGCAGCTGTCAGGCATGGCATACCTGTGCCTGTTGCTGGGCTTCTCGCAGTGCCCGCCAGGTTGGCTCGTCAACCGCTGGACCGCATGGTTGGGAACCGTGAGCTACTCGCTGTATCTCGGCCACCCGATCGTGATTGCGGTGCTCGGTCCCGTCTTCGCGCGGGTGCTTGAAGTGCAGGGCGGCACTCTCGGCTATCTGCTGTGCGCTTCGATCACGTTGCTGGTGGTGCTGCCCCTGGCTGCACTCGGCCATCGTTTCGTGGAAGCGCCGATGATTCGCTTGGGCAAGCGGTTGCTGTCGCCCGCCATGCCGCTGCACACCGCCGCCGCAAATGGGCAGCGTGATGGTGGCGCACGCTAGAATGAAGCGCCCCGTCGCGGGGCATCAGTTCTGGAAGTTCTGCCCATGATCGTGTTCCACCTGCCGCCGCCCCTCGCCACTGACCTGCTCATGGCGCTACCGCGCCGACCGTTGCTGAGCGGCCGGCCGCGATGATCCTCGATCTGGTCCGCCACGCCGCCAATGGTCGCGATGAGTTCCTGGACGGCCGCACCGACCCACCGCAGCTTGCGCGTCTGCCGCAGGAACTGGTCGATGCCTACGCCGCGCAGGAATGGCAGCGGGTGATCAGTTCACCGCGCCTGCGTTCGCTGCACACCGCCATGGCGCTGGCCACGCCGCGCGGGCTGGATGTGGACGCCGACGAGGAATGGGAGGAACTGGATTTCGGTGACTGGGACGGGCAGAGCCTGTTCGATCTGCCGGAAGATGCGCTGGCCGCGTTCCATGCCGATCCGCATGCCTTCCCGCCGTCGCACGGCGAAAGCTGGGGGCACTTTGAGCGCCGCATCGCGCGTGCGTTGGACCGCCTGCTGGACGAGGAGGACGCCGCGCCGACCGTGGTGGTCAGCCATGGCGGACCGCTGCGAATGGTGCTGTCGCTGGTCTGTGGCCTGCCGCTGTCGCTGTGCTGGGCGCTGCGCATCGACCACGGCACGCGCCTGCGGGTGCGGGTCGAGCGCGGTGAAGTGGGGTTGGTGGGCGAACTGCTGGAGCTGCAGCAGCCCTGAGTGCGTCGGCAAGATCCTGCCGTTGTAGAGTCGAGCTTGCTCGACTGCTGTTGCAGAGGCCAGTCGAGCAAGCTCGACTCTACGGCTTCATCGAAGCGCCACGCGGCGAGCGCGGCGCCCTCAATCTTCGTCGGCGCTGTCCGTGTCGTCGTCGTTGCCGTCATCATCGAAGCGCTGCTCGTGCACCGGGCCCGAGGCCGGGCCGGCAGCCTTCAACGGGTGTGCGGCAATGCGCGCTTCGTAGTCCTGTACCAGCGCTTCGCGCTGCGGCTCGCTCAGCTCCTGCCAGTGGCAGTCCAGCAGTGCGCCTTCCAGCGAATAGAGCAGGTTCAGGCTGGGCTTGAAGCCGGCCCGCTTGACCTTCACGAAGGCCCCGACCGCGCCCAGCGCGGCCAGGTCCTCGCGGCTGCGCAGACCAACCTGGCGCAGCCAGGCCGCACTCTTCGGGCCGATGTTGCGCAGCTTGGCCGCGCTCATCCCAACGCCTCCACGAACACGCGGGCGATGGCTTCCAGGCCGGCCTGGTCGTCGCCATCGAAGCGGGCGACCTTGGGGCTGTCGATGTCGAACACGCCGATCAGTTCATCGCCGCGCAGCAGCGGTACCACCAGTTCCGAGCGCGAGGCCGAATCGCAGGCAATGTGGCCGGGGAAGGCATCCACGTCCTCCACGCGCTGGGTCACGCGCTGGCTGGCGGCGGCACCGCACACGCCCTTGTCCAGCGGAATGCGCACGCAGGCGGGCAGGCCCTGGAACGGGCCGACGACCAGCTCCTTGCCGTCGTACAGGTAGAAGCCCACCCAGTTCAGGTCGGGCAGAGCGTGGTAGACCAGTGCGGAGAGATTGGCCGCATTGGCGATGCGGTCGGTCTCGCCGTAGACCAGGCCACGGGCCTGTTCCAGCAGCTGGGCGTATTGTTCCGGCTTGCTGCCGGTAAGCGAGGCGTTGGCGAACATGGCCGCAGTCTAGCAAGCGCGCCCGGCCAGCGATAATGAACGCTCTGTTGCCCTGCTGGAGCCCTTGCCATGCCGTTGCCCACCGTGTTGCCACCGGCGCTGTTCGTCACCGGCACCGATACCGAGATCGGAAAGACCGCGGCCAGTACCGCGCTGCTGCACGCGCTGCGCCGCCGCGGCCTGCGCGCGGTGGGCATGAAGCCGGTGGCCAGCGGCAGCCACGATCTGGGCGAAGGGCTGCGCAACGACGATGCGCTGGCGCTGCAGGCGGCCAGTGACCCCATGCCGGCCTATGCCGACCTGAACCCCTATGCGCTGCGGCAGCCGCTGGCGCCGGAACTGGCTGCCGCCGAAGACGGCGTGCAGGTGCAGCTGGCGCCGATCGTGGCGGCCTTCGAGCGCTTGCGCGCCACCGCCGATACCGTGGTGGTCGAAGGCGTGGGCGGCTGGATGGCGCCGCTGTCGGCAGACCTGGACCAGCTGGACCTGGTGCGCGCACTGCGGCTGCCTGTGCTGCTGGTGGTCGGCCTGCGCCTGGGCTGCGTGAACCATGCGAGGCTGACTGCGCAATCGCTGCAGGCGGCCGGGGTGGAGTGCCTGGGCTGGATCGGCAACCACATCGACCCGGCCATGCAGCGCCAGGACGAAAACATGGCCACGCTGGTGCAGCGCCTGCCGATGCCCTGCTGGGGCCGGCTGCCCTATCTGCCCGGTGCCGATGGCGCACAGCTGGGCACCCATCTGCGCGACGCATGACGGTAGCGCCGGGCCATGCCCGGCGATCGCGCATCAACGCGCTGCCAACTCCCGCGCGATCGCGCCCAACCGTTCCACTGCGCCGACGAACCGTGCATCCAGGCTCTGGCAGCACGACAGCCGCAGGCAATGGCGGTAGCGGGCGCCGCGCGAATAGACGTGCCCAGGCATGAACACGATGTCCTGCTGCAACGCGCGTTCGAATAGCTCGCCGGTGTCCACGCCGGGCACTTCCAGCAACAGCAGGAAGCCGCCCGACGGCTCGGTAGCGCGCGTGCCGGCCGGGAAGTGCTCGGCCACCAGTTGCCGCAGGCGGCCCACCTGCTCACGGTACAGCCGGCGCATGCGATGCAGGTGGTGCTCGTAGCCACCGCCTTCCAGATAGGCGGCCACGGCATCGGCCAGGAACTGCGGCTCGCCGCCGGTGCTCTGGAATTTCAGCAGTGCGATGCGTTCGGCGAAGCGCCCGCCATCGAGCCAGCCGATGCGGTAATCCGGCGCCAGCGTCTTGGAAAAGCCGCCCACCACCATCACCCAGCCGTCGCGATCGAAGGCCTTCAGCAGCGGCGCCGGTGGCTCGCTGAACTGCAGTTCGGCGTACACCGCATCTTCGATAAGCGGTAACTGGCGGGCATTGACCAGCTCGGCCAGGCGCTGCTTTTCGGCCACCGGCATGCTGCAGCCCAGCGGGTTGTGCACGGTGGGCATCACCACCACGGCCGCCAGCGCGGTGTGGTCCAGCAGGGCATCCAGTGCGTCCACATCCAGCCCGTGTTGCGGGTGGGTGGGAATTTCGATGGCACGCAGGCCCAGGTTGGCCAGCAGCGGGTACAGGTTGAAGTAGGACGGCGCCTCGATGCCTACCGCATCGCCGGGCTCGGCCACCGCGCGCAGCGCCAGCTGCAGTGCCTCCATCGCACCGTGGGTCAGCAGCAGCCGGTCGGCATGGGTGTGCAGGCCCATGCGCGGGCCGCGGCGCACGATCTGCGCCAGCAACCGTGGTGAGCCGTTGGTGCGTGCGTAGGTTTCCAGCGTGTGCTGGCCGTGGCGCAGCACCTGCGCCGTGTGCCGGGCCAGCTGCGCGCCGGGGTAGAACTGGCGGCCGCGCGGGCCGGCGAAGGCCAGATCGACCACGCCGGGGCGCTGCTGCGCGGCCAGCACCCGCGCCATCAACGCGTGTTGCTGCGGCGCGGTGGGGGCCGACGGCGCGTCACGCAGCGAGCGCTGCGGCGCAGACAGTCGTGGTGCTACCTCGAAGCCGGCCTTGGGGCGCGGGATCACCAGACCGGCATCTTCCAGTTGCCGGTAGGCGGCGATCACGGTGTTCAGGCTCAGCTGGCGCTGCGAGGCCATCTGCCGCAGCGAGGGCAGGCGGCTGCCCACCGGTAGCCGCCCGCCATGGATGGCTTCGGCCAGCTCGTCGGACAGGCGCTGGTAGCGGGGCGCGGCCACGCCGGCCTGCTCATCTGTATCCATCGTTCTGGCCATGGTCTGGCTCTGTACCCGTAATGCCCGCGAGCCTAGCATGTTGCTGTCGGACCGGCCTGATCGGGGCAGGGCCGAACTTTCGCAGCGCACGGCCCTGGTGGCCGTGCGTTTTTTTTTGCGGCGGGTTCGAGGCGTCGCGCTTGCTGGACCGATTGACCCAGGTAGAGTCGAGCTTGCTCGACTGATCGGCAAAGCAGTCGAGCAAGCTCGACTCTACGAGGAGCCAAGTCGAGCAAGCTCGACTCTACAGAAGCGGGGTGCCATCAGCGCATCGGTACCAGCGTTGGCTGGCGGCGGTACAGCGCCGGGAACTGGCGGCCCAGCGCGGCCAGCTTCGGTGCGTCGTAATAGCGGATGTACGCGGCCTGCGGGTAGTTGGCCATGTAGTTCTGGTGGTAGGCCTCGGCCGGGTAGAAGCGCTGGCCGCTGGTGATCTGGGTGACGATCGGCGCGCGGTAGACACCGGCCTGCTGCAACTGACCGACATAGGCGCGGCTGGCGGCCAGCTGGCGGGCATCGTCGCTGAAGATCGCCGAGCGGTACTGGCTGCCATGGTCCGGGCCCTGGCGGTTCAACTGGGTCGGGTCGTGTGCCACCGCGAAGAACACCTGCAGCAGCTGACCGTAGCTGACCTGGCGCGGATCGTAGTCCACCCTCACCGCTTCGGCATGGCCGGTATCACCGCGGCTGACCCGTTCGTAGCGCGCGTTGGCGGCGCTGCCACCGGCATAGCCCGACACGGCATTGCTCACACCTTTCACGTGCTGGAACACGCCCTGCACGCCCCAGAAACAGCCACCGGCGAACACCACGCTGGCATGGGTGGCATCGTCGGCGAACGCGGCCGCGCCGGTCGGTGCGGGCAAGGCCATGGGTGCAGGCGAGTCAACCGGGGCGGCCATGGCGCCCCGGTCCAGCAACAGCACGCCTGCCACCAGTGCGCTGGCGACCAGGCCGGCCACGCCGGCGGCAATTCCCTGTTCAAAGGACAGTTTCATCGCATCCTCCCGGTTCAACCGAAGGTAAAGGCGTAGGCCTGCACGCCCGCATCAAGGAACTCGATCTCGAAACGGTGCGGCACTACCGAACCGCGCTGGCGCACCAACTGGTACAGCCGGTGTTCGTCGACCACGCCGCTGCCATCGGCGCGCACATCCGCGCCGGCGTCCGCGGCTGGCAACGGCCTGCCATCCAGCAGCACGCGGAAGCGCACCGGGCGTCCGTCCGCGCCGGGGGCCAGCACCAGATGCAGGTCGCGTGCATGGAACTGGAAACCGATGCGACCGCCGCTCTGCTGCAGTTGCGCCGCTTCATCGCTTACCGTCCAGCGCCCGGCCAGGCCCCACTGGTTCAACTGCAGCGCAGCAGGCAGGGTGTAGTCGAACGGCGTGTCGTCGCGCTGGCCGCCGGGCGAGGCGAACTGTTCGGCACGTGCATGGCCCAGGTAGGTTTCCGGTGAACGCAGGTTGCCCATGTCGGCCTGCGCGGCCACGCCCTGCAGATCGGCGGCAGCGGGGTCGGCCGGTGCCGGCAGATCGGTCTGCCCGGCCTCGGTCAGCAGGCGACGGATCACCTGTTCGGAATGCGCATAGTTGCCCTCGCCGAACTGGTGCGCGCGGATGTTGCCCTGCGCATCCACGAAGTAGTGCGCCGGCCAATAGTTGTTGTTGAACGCGCGCCAGATCGCGTACTGGTTGTCCAGCGCCACCGGGTACTCAACCTTCAGCTGCTGCACCGCCTTTATGACGTTGCGCGGGTCGCGTTCGAAGGCGAACTCCGGCGTGTGCACGCCGATCACCACCAGGCCGTGGTCGCGGTAGCGGCGTTCCCACTCGTGTACATAGGGCATGGCGCGCAGGCAGTTGATGCACGAGTAGGTCCAGAAATCGATCAGCACGACTTTGCCGCGCAGCTGCTCGCGGTCCAGCGGCGGGCTGTTCAACCAGCCGGTGGCGCCGGTCAGTGCGGGCAGGGTGCCTTCCATGGGCAACGGTGCATCGGCCGCAGCAGCGCTGGCCGACATCATCATCGACGGCGGCGAAGGTTGCGCGCCGGGCACGGCATCGAGCAGAACCTGTTCGATGCGCGCGGTGCTGACCGTGGACAGGCGGGTCAGCAGGCCGGTATCCCAGCCCAGGCCGATGGCCACCACGGCCAGCAGCGCGGCAACGCCCAGCACCTTGCGCACGGCGTCGCCCAGGCCCAGGCGCGCCTGCAACGCACGGAACACGCGCCCGCCCACCCACACGGCCAGCGCCAGCGCGGTCATCGCACCCAGCGCATAGGCCAGCAGCAGGGCACTGGTGCCCACGCTGGCGCCATGCAGGGCGGCGCCGGTCAGCACCAACCCCAGGATCGGGCCGGCGCAGGGCGCCCACAGCAGGCCGGTGGCAATGCCGATCAGCAGCGAGGTACCGGCGCCACCCCGGCCGGCGGCATCGGCGGCGTCAGCACGCGCGCTCAACCGCGCACCCACGCGCTGGAACGGCGCCAGCAGGTGGTCGGCCAGGCGCGGCCACAGCAGCGCCAGCGCGAACAGCGCCATCAGTACCAGCGCCACCCAGCGCCCGATCTGGTTGGCCTGCGCCACCCATTGGCTGCCGACCGCGGCCAGGCTGGCCACCACGGTGAAGGTCAGCGCCATGCCCAGCAGCAGCGGCAGGGTGCTGCGCAGGAACGGCCGGTCGGCGCGCGCGAACACGAACGGCAGCACCGGCAGGATGCACGGGCTGAGCAGGGTCAGGGCACCGCCCAGGTAAGACAGCAACAGCAACAGCATGGTCAGGCTCCTGCAGCAGAAGAAGAGGTGCCAACGGGCACGCGCCAGCCACCGGCGGCGTCCTGCCGTGCCGGGCCGGGCTGGAACAGCAGCGCCACCCCGTTCATGCAGTAACGCAGCCCGGTGGGGCGCGGGCCGTCGTTGAAGACGTGGCCCAGGTGGCCGCCGCAGCGCCGGCAATGTGCTTCCACCCGCAACATGCCGAAGGTGGTATCGCGGTCCTCGCCCACGGCGTTGTGCAGCGGCGCCCAGAAGCTGGGCCAGCCGGTTCCGCTGTCGAACTTGGTGGACGAGGAGAACAACGGCAGGCCGCAGCCAGCGCAGACGAAGGTGCCGCTGCGGTGCTCGCGGTCCAGCGGGCTGCTGCCCGCACGTTCGGTGGCCTGCTGGCGCAGCACCGCGTACTGCGCCGGGGTCAGCAGGCGGCGCCATTCGGCATCGCTGCGCATCACTTCGAACTGGCGTTGCGGGCGCGCTTCAGCGGCTGCCGGCGTGGCCCGGCTGCAGGCGGCCAGGCCGAGCAGGCCAGCGGCGGTGGCGGCACCGCCCAGACCCAGCAGGTGGCGTCGGGTGAGGGGCATGGCGGACTCCGGGAAGGGGCGACGGGGCCATGCTGCGCCCGCCCGGGTCAACGAATCCTCACGCAGGATTCAATTTTTCGTGAGGTATCGGCGGCCTTCCCGCGCCACAATGCGGGCAGCCTCCCCACTGGCCCCGAGCTGCCGATGTCCGCAAAACGCGTCCTGATTGTCGAAGACGATGCCCATATCGCTGATCTGCTGCGCATGCACCTGGCCGACGAAGGCTATGAGGTGATGCACGCGGCCACCGGCGATGCCGGCCTGCACCTGCTGGAACAGGATGGCCCGTGGGACGCGCTGGTGCTGGATGTGATGCTGCCGGGCGTGGACGGGCTGCAGGTCTGCCAGCGTGCGCGTTCGATGGCGCGCTACGTGCCGATCATCATCATCAGTGCGCGCGGCAGCGAGACCCAGCGCATCGTCGGCCTGGAGCTGGGCGCCGATGACTACCTGGCCAAACCCTTTTCCATGCCCGAGCTGGTGGCGCGGGTGCGCGCGCTGCTGCGCCGTGCCGAAGCCATGGCACAGAGCGCACGCATCGATGCCGGCGCGATCGATCTGGGCGGGCTGCGGCTGGACCCGGTGGCGCGCACCGCCTCGGTGGAAGGCAACGCGCTGGAACTGACCCCACGTGAGTTCGACCTGCTGCTGTTCTTCGCCCGCCACCCCGACCAGGTGTTCGCCCGCATGGAACTGCTGAACCAGGTGTGGGGCTACCAGCACGATGGCTACGAGCACACGGTGAACACCCATATCAACCGCCTGCGCAGCAAGATTGAAACCGACCCGGCGAACCCGCGCCGGCTGCTGACCGTGTGGGGCCGCGGCTACAAGCTGGTGGACCCGGCCGGGGCGGGCGCATGATCACGCCGAACCTGTGGCAGAAGCTGGCCGCGGTGATCGCCGCGCTGATGCTGGTGTGCTGCATGGCGTTGCTGGCGCTGCAGATGCGCGCCAATACCCGGCACGAACAGGAAGTGGTGCAGCGGCTGTCGCTGGGCTTGGCCGAGCACATCGCCCAGCGCAGCGAACTGATGGACACCAGCGGCATGCGCGACGCTGCCGTGCGCGCGCTGTTCGGCCAGCTGATGGCGGTCAACCCCAGCGTGGAGGTGTACCTGCTGGACGAGCAGGGCCGCATCCTCGGCCACGATGCGCCCAGCGGCCACCTGCGGCGCGACCGCGTGGACGTGGCGCCGCTGCGCCGCCTGCTTGCTGGCGCGGCGCTGCCGATCCTGGGCGACGATCCGCGCAGCGAGCGCGGCCGCAAGGTCTTCAGCGTGGCGCCGCTGGTGGTGCAGGGGCGCCCGGCCGGCTACGTGTACGTGGTGCTGGTGGGCGAGCACCGGCAGATGCTGGCCGACGATCTGGCCGCCAGCAGCCAGTGGAACACCACGCTGTGGTCGATCGTGCTGGTCGGCAGCCTGGGCGTGCTGGCCGGCCTGCTGGCCTTCTACTGGGTCACCCGACCGCTGCGGCGGCTGACCCGGCGCATCCAGGCGTTCGACATCGACGCGCCTTCGGTGCTGCCGCCGTTGGCACCGCTGCGCCCCGGCGAGCGCGATGAACTTAAGATCCTCGAACATGCCCATGCGCAGATGGCGCAGCGCCTGGGCGAGCAGTGGCAGCAGCTGCGCCAGCAGGATCTGCAGCGGCGCGAACTGGTGGCCAACATCTCGCATGATCTGCGCACGCCGCTGTCGTCGCTGCATGGTTATCTGGAAACCATGGCGCTGAAGGAGGCCACGTTGGCGCCGGACGAACGCCGCCGCTATCTGGGCATCGCCCTGGCGCAGAGCGCGAAGGTGGGCCGGCTGGCACGCGCGCTGTTCGAACTGGCGCGGCTGGAACACGGCGAAGTGCGCCTGGAATGGGAGGTGTTCGCGCTGCCCGAGCTGGTGCAGGACGTACTGCAGAAGTTCGAACTGGCGGCACAGGCACGTGGGCAGCGGCTGCACGCCGACGTGCCGCAGGGCCTGCCGCTGGTGCGCGCCGATCTGGGCCTGGTGGAGCGCGTGCTGACCAACCTGCTGGACAACGCGCTGCGCCACGCCCCGGAAGGTGGACAGGTCACGCTGACCCTGCGCGCCACAGAGGACAGCGTGCAGGTGAGCGTGGCCGACGATGGTCCCGGCGTGGCACCGGCGCTGCGCGATGGCCTGTTCCAGGCACCGGCAGCGCTGGGCGCGCGGCGTGGCGACAATGGCGGGCTGGGCTTGCTGATCGTGCAGCGCATCGTGCAGCTGCATGGCCGCCGCATCGAACTGCGCGACAGCGCGCAGGGTGCGCTGTTCGTGTTCAGCCTGCCGCGTGCGGACAGCGCGGCGGCCTGACGCGCCGCCGTCCCGCCGGGCATGGCCCGGCGCTACCGTGATGCACGCGACCGGACCCATCGTCGGTAGATCCACGCCATGCGTGGATGCGTTTGGCCGAATCGCAGGCAAAAAAAGACCCGGCAGAGGGAGGGATCTGCCGGGTCCGGATTGCATGGGGGGAGGGACCCATGCAATGAGCGTGGGCGTAACGTCAGTGGCTGTTGGCCGTGGCGTCCGCCGGGGATTCGTTGTGGCCCTGTACCAGTTCAGACCAGGCCTTTCCGGCCTGCAGGCCCAGATCGACCATGTCCTGCTGGGCCTGGCCCAGCCGCTGCAGGTTGTCCTGCCACAGCTGTGCGCCCTTGGGCAGCAAGCCTGCCGGGTCCTCGCTGCGGGCCAGTTCGCCCAGCCAGCCGCCGGTCGCGGTCAGGTTGCGTTCCATCACCTTCAACTGCAAGCCGAACATGCTTTCCGCGTTCTCCAGCGCCATCCGGTTTGCACGGGTGGCGGCCGCCGCCAGCTGGCGGGTGGCATCACTGAAACGATCGGCGAAGGCGTTGGCCATGGCTGCGTCGAAGAAGTTGATGCAATGCAGCATACGCCGATCATGCGGCATTGCAACAAAAATAACGAAGGCGCCCGAGGCGCCTTCAAAATGCTTTCAGGATCAATGGCTTGATCAGCCGCCTGGGCCCCGGTAACGGCAGCCGGAGGTGCAGGTTTCGTGCACGGTGATCTCGCTCAGCGCGGGCAGTACCGGCTTCAGCTCGTTCCAGATCCACACGGCCAGGTTCTCGCTGGTGGGGTTTTCCAGGCCGGGAATGTCGTTCAGATAGTGGTGGTCCAGGCGCTCGTAGATCGGCTGGAAGGCCGCCTTCACGTCGCCGAAATCCATGATCCAGCCGGTCTGCGCGCCGGGCTCGCCTTCCACCTTCAGTTCCACCCGGAAGGAGTGGCCGTGCAGGCGCGCGCACTTGTGCCCCGGCGGCACGTTGGGGAGGCGGTGCGCCGCCTCGAGCATGAAGACTTTGAAAATTTCCATGCCGCGATTGTACGCCGCCAACCGCGCGCTGACCCCCTTGCATCGGTTGCTGATGTAAACATTTCATTTCCATCTTGATAAAGAGATGTTAGCTTCTCTTATATCCGTATGAAGAGATGTTATTGGTCCGGACCGGGCCAGGCATGGACTACTGCGGAACTTGTCGTCACCACCACCCCACGAACGTCATGCCCCAGAACACCCTCCTTGCAGCGGCCCTTGCGGCTGCCCTGGCCACGCCGTTGTCCGCGGCGGCCGACACCTCCACCGACGCCAGCGGCGAGGCCAGCACCCTGGCCGCTGTGCGCGTTACCGGTTCCAACATCAAGCGCTCGGACACCGAAGCCTCCAACCCCGTGCAGGTGATCGGCCACGAGCAGCTGCAGACCAGCGGCAAGGCCACCGTGGCCGACGTGCTGCGCTCGATCTCGGCCAACACCGGCAACGCCGCCAACGAAACCACCAACAACGGCTGGGCATCGGGTTCGGCCGGCATCGGCCTGCGCGGCCTTTCGCAGAAGAACACGCTGGTGCTGCTGAACGGCCGTCGCCTGGCCAACTACGGCTTCCCGGCCGGCGGCCTGTCGGACACCTTCGTCAACCTCAACGCGCTGCCGCTGGTGGCCGTTGAACGCATCGAAGTGCTCAAGGACGGCGCCTCGGCCGTGTACGGCTCCGACGCGGTGGCCGGCGTGGTCAACATCATCACCCGGCAGAACTTCCAGGGCGCCGAAGTCGGCGGCAGCACCGGCACCGCCGACCAGGGCGGGCTGGACGAACAGAAGCTGCACTTCGTCGGCGGCATCGGCGACCTGGACAAGGACGGCTACAACATCCTGGTCAGCCTGGAAGGCTACAACCGCGACCGCCTGGACCAGGACCAGCGCGACCTGACCAAGAGCGGCATCTACAGCGACCAGCCCGGCGGCCGCTGGAACGGCTGGTCGGCCAAGGGCGCACGCTATCTGGTGAACGGCGTCTCGGTGCCGATGCTGGACGCCAACGGCAACTGCCCCACCGGCACCACCCTGGTGGCCAGCGCGCCGATCGACGGCCTGGCCGGCAACACCTGCGGCTTCAACCAGGCGCCGTACACCACCCTCATTCCGTCCACCAAGCGCTGGCAGGCCTACGTCAACGGCACCTTCCGCGTCAGCGACAACGTCGAAGCCTTCGGCGAAGTGCTGTACAGCGATATCAAGGGCGTGTCCTGGTTCGGCAGCAGCCCGTACTTCACGCTGGAAAGTGGCCGTTTCGCGCTGAATGCCGATACCGGGCTGGCCGAACCGGTGTCCTCCAACTTGCCGGCCAGCAGCCCGTACAACCCGTATGGCCGCGCCATTCCCATCGAATACACCTTCTTCGACCTGGGCGGCACCATCAAGACCAACCGTTCGCAGGCCTACCGCGGCCTGGTCGGCCTGCGCGGCAGCACCGCCAACTGGGATTGGGAAGTGGGCGCGTTCGGTGCACGCAGCAGCGAGCGCGAGACGGTGTCCGGTGGTTTCGCCAACCGCTGGGCGCTGGCCGATGCGCTGGCCACCGGTAGCTACAACCTGCTGAACCCGTCGGCCACCCCGGCCGAGGTCATCAACGCGATCAACATCAGCACGCTGCGTCCGGCCGAGTCGGTGCTGCAGGGCATCGATGCCAAGGTGTCGGGCACGCTGGGCCGCACCTGGGCCGGTGATATCGGCTTCGCCGCCGGTGCCGAATGGCGCCGCGAGAAGCTGGATTCGGAAAACCCCTGGCAGATCGACGCCGGCCTGCAGATCCGCCCGGCCATCGCCGAAGTGCATGGCGAGCGCAAGGTGACCGCAGCCTACGCCGAAGTGAACGTACCGCTGGCCTCTACGCTCGAACTTTCCGCCGCCGCGCGCGCCGACCACTACAGCGATTTCGGCGATGCGTTCTCGCCGAAGCTGGGCCTGCGCTGGCAGCCGCTGGACATCCTGCTGGTGCGCGCCTCGGCCTCGAAGGGCTTCCGTGCGCCGTCGCTGTCGGAAAACTCCAACAGCACCAGCATTTCCTACGGCAGCGTGATCGATCCGCGTGATCCGGACGTGCCGGGCTCGCGCCAGAACCCCACTTTCTTCACGGTAGGCAACAACGATCTGAAGCCCGAACGCACCCGCAGCTACAACTTGGGCTTCGTGCTGTCGCCGTGGTCGAACACCAACCTGAGCGTGGACTACTACAAGATCGAGCTGGACAACCTGGTCGGCACCAACAACAGCCAGACCCTGGTGACCGACAACGTGCCCGGTGCGGTGCTGCGCGATGACCGCGGCAAGCTGCTGGCGGTGTACAACCGCTACCAGAACCTGAGCAACCTGAAGACCTCGGGCATCGATGTGGAACTGCGCCAGCGCATTCCCACCGAGTCGTTCGGCGACTTCACCGTGTCCAGTGCCTTCACCCACGTGCGTGACTACCGTCGCCCCACCGTGGTCGGCGGCCCGCTGGTGGATTACGCCGGCAGCAACCTGGGCGCCACCCTGCCCAAGAACAAGGCCACCACCACGCTGGATTGGCACTACGCCGATGTAAAGGCGGCGCTGACCTGGTACTACACCAGCGGCTACGACCAGAAGGCCAGTGCTGCGGCCGCGGCCGTGCAGGATCGCGTGGACGCCTACAACCAGCTGGACCTGTACCTGGCCTACACCGGCTTCGAACAGCTGACCCTGTACGCAAAGGTGCAGAACCTGGCCGACAAGGCACCGCCGTACGACGCCTCGTTCCCCGGTATCCGCGCGCCGTACGACTTCAGCCAGTACGACCTGCGCGGGCGCTACTTCACCGTCGGTTTCGATTACCGCTTCTGAACCACCGGCCGCGACCGGCCAGCACTGGCCGGTCGCGCTGCCCTGCATTCCGGGAAAACACCGTGTCCTTGCATCGCCGTACCGTACTGCCGCTGCTGATCGCCGCCGCCACTGTCTTCGCCGCGCCCAGCGTGGCCCAGGCGCAGAGCGCCTACTTCTTCCCGCAGGCCAGCGAAGCTGCGGCCTTCGACGCCAGCATTCCGACCCCGGAACAGTTCCTGGGCTATCCGATCGGCAGTCGCTTCACCCGGCATGACCAGCTGGTGGCCTACTTCCAGGAACTGGCACGCCATTCGGACAAGATCAGCGTGCGCGAGATCGGCCGCAGCTACGAAGGCCGCCCGCTGCTGATCGCCACCGTCACCGCTGCCAGCAACCAGGGCCGGCTGGAGCAGATCCGCCAGCAGCACGCGACCCTGGTCGATCCGGCGCAGCCACGCAGCGCCGCCGGTGACAGCCCGGTGGTGGTGTGGCTGGGCTACAGCGTGCACGGCAACGAAACCTCCAGCGGTGAAGCGGCCATGCTGACCGCCTACTACCTGGTGGCCAACCGCAGCGCCGAAACCCAGCAGTGGCTGCAGCAGGCGGTGGTGCTGTTCGACCCGGCGCAGAACCCCGATGGCCGCGATCGCGCCGCCAACTGGCACAACGCCTGGGCCTCGGAACCGGCCTCGGCCGACCCGGCCGACAAGGAACACGTCGAACCCTTCCCGCAGGGCCGCACCAACCACTACTTCACCGATCTCAACCGCGACTGGCTGGCCCTGACCCAGCGCGATTCGCGGCCCAAGGTGGAGGTGTTCCACCAGTGGTACCCGAACGTGCAGATCGACTTCCACGAGATGGGCAAGGACAACACCTACTATTTCGAGCCGTCGCCGAAGAGCATGCACAGCCCGCTGATCCCGGCGGCCTCGTATGAATTCAACAAGACCCTGGCCAAGTACCATGCGCAGTCGCTGGATGCGTTGGGATCGCTGTACTACACCGGCGAAAACTACGACAACTTCTCGCCGGTCTACGGCTCCACCTACCCCGATTTCCACGGTGCGGTGGGGGTGACGGTGGAACAGGCCAGCTCGCGTGGGCGCGTGCAGGAATCGGTGAACGGTCTGCTGACCTTCCCGTTCACCATCCGCAACCAGGTGGCCACCGGGCTGGGCACCGTGCGCGGCGCGGTCACCGAACGCAGTGGCCTGTTCGACCTGCAGAAGAGCTTCTTCCAGAGCGCACTGAAGCAGGCCGGCCAGCAGCCGGTAAAGAGCTTCGTGTTCGGCGATGCACATGATCCGGCGCTGACCCGTCGCTTGCTTGAGCTGTTGCTGCTGCACCGGATCGATGTGCATGCGCTGCCGCGCGATGTCACCGTCGATGGCCAGGCCTTCAGCGCAGGCAGCGCCTACGTGGTGCCGGTGCAGCAGGCGCAGTTCCGCCTGGTCCATTCGATCTTCGCCGAAACCCCGCCGATCAAGGGCGATGTGTTCTACGGCAGCACCAGCTATGCGATCGCGCCGGCCTATGGCGTGGCCTTCGCCGGCAGCCGCAGCCGCATCGACGGTGGTGCCGCGGTGACCGAACTGCCGGCCGCAGGCGGTGGCGTGGTCGGTGGCCAGGCAGCTTTCGCGTATGTCATCGACTGGCGCGATTACAACGCCAGCCGTGCCCTGGCCGAACTGCAGGGCAAGGGCGTGCTGGCGCGTGCCGCGTTCAAGCCATTCACCGCGGGCACGGCGCAGGGTGATGTGGCCTTCGCCGCAGGCAGCATCGTGATTCCCGTAGCGGGGCAGTCGCTGCAGGGTGCGGCACTGCTGGATGCAGTGAACGCGGCCACGCGCAGCGCAGGCGTGCAAGCCCACGCCCTGGCCAGCGGCCGCAGCCGCGATGGCATCGATCTGGGCAGCGACAGCGTCAAGGCACTGCGCAAGCCGGCGGTCGCGCTGGTGATGGGCGAGGGCGTGACCGCCACCGAGATCGGCTCGGCGTGGTTCCTGCTGGACCAGCAACTGCATCTGCCGGCCAGCAAGCTGGACCCGCAGCAGCTGGGCAAGGTGCCGCTGGATCGCTACACCACCCTGGTCCTCTCTGGCGGCAACTACGCCGGCGTGGATGCTGCGGCGGTGGCCGCGCTGAAGCGCTGGGTGCAGGCAGGCGGTTCGCTGGTGACCTATGGCAGCGCCTCGAAGTGGGCGATCGAGCAGAAGCTGGCCGAGGGCGAAACGCTGGGCAAGGATGAAGACGCTGCCGACGAGAGCCGTCGCGCGTTCGGCGACCAGCGCGACATCGCCGCGATCGAACGGGTCAGCGGCAACATCCTCAGCGCCGATGCCGATACCTCGCACCCGCTGGCCTTCGGCGTACCGCGCCGGCCGCTGGCGGTGAACAAGGAAAATGCCGTGGTGCTGCATCCCAGTGCCAATCCGTTCTCTACGGTAGTGCGCATCGACAGCCCGCCGCGGGTGAACGGTTATCTGTCCGAGCGCAACCGCAGCCGCGTGGCGGGCAGTGCCTGGCTGCTGGTATCGGCGCAGGGGCAGGGCAACGTGGTGTTGTTTGCCGATGATCCGGCGCACCGCAAGTACTGGCACGGCACGGATCGCCTGCTGATCAACGCGATCTTCTTCGGGAATCTGGTGAATCCTAGTAAAGCGCGGGGTTGAGGCTTTACGCGCCTACCTGATGCTGGGGTGGGAGGCAGGGGGCCTCAGCCAGGACACGCCGTTAACCCATCCATGGGGGCTCGTAGGCGCCTTGCTCGTGTGCGCAATCCTGCGCACACGGCAAGACCGGGGTTGGGCGTCCTGCCCAACCCGCCCGAGGCATGCCTCGGGCCCATGGCGCCTGCGGTCCTGGCTGAGGCGCCCTGCCTCCCCTGACAGTTTCCTGCGGGCGCGGACGCATCAAGCCCGAAGGCGGGAGCAAGGGCAAAAGCAAATACAAAAGCCGAAGCAGGAACTGCTGCTTCGGCTTTTGTATTTGCTTTTGAATTTGAATTTGAATTTGAACTTGATCTTTCTTCTCCCGGCTACCCGGCGGGACAAGAAGGCGCTGGGAATGTCCGCAGCGCTGGGACGCGGGGGCGGCGCAAAACCGCAGGCGCCAAGGATGGCGCCTACGAGCCCCCACGGATGGGTTAACGGCGTGTTTTGCGCCGCCCCCGCGTCCCAGCGCTCAGGTAGAGCCTGCCGCGTGCTCTACCACCCGGCAGCCAGCCAAAAAAAAGGACGGCGCGTCAGCGCCGTCCCCCAATAGCCCCCGCGCAGCGGGAAGTAAGACTAGAAGCTGGCGCGCACGCCGGCCCGGTACTCGGACGCGTCCTTGTCGAACTGGCCTTCCAGCACCACGCCCCAGGTATCGGTAATGTTCAACTGGCCGCCTGCCACGCCATACCAGCGTGCGTCCTGGCCGTCACCACCGTTCGCGTAACCGCCCTTCAGCCAGCCCTCCAGGTGGTCGGTAAACCGGCCGCGCACACCGACCATGCCCAGCACCTGATTGAACCGCGACGTCTGGCGCGACCGCTCATCGCCAACGCGATAATCCGACTCCGCAGAGCGGTGGTTCCAGGCGAACTCGCTGGTGAAATCCACGCTCTCGCTGATCGGCGCGTGGTAGCCCAGCCCGAGGTACGGGGCATCGACTGTGGTTTTCACCTTCGCAGCGCCGGCGTGGTCGCTGCCGCTGACGCGTGATGCGCCCACGATCACATGGAACTGCGGTGTGACGGCGAACGAACCCCGTACGTAGCCGCCATCGCTGGTGAAGTCGCCGGCATTGCCAGCGTCCAGAATCAGTCGGTTCCAGCCACCTTCAACGTAGGTGTAGCTGAGCTCGTCGCTGGCTGTCGCCAGTGCTGGAAGTGCAAGCAACAGGCTGGCTGCCAGCAGCATCTTGCGCATCGTTCAAGTCCTTGTGTCGAGCGAGGGTGCATGAGAGCGCCAGCACCGCAACGCAGTGCGGGGCCGGGCATTGGGTTTGCAGCGCGGGCGGATCAGAAGCTTGCGCGGACGCCGACGCGGTACTCGGCGAAGTCGTCGTAGAACTGGCCCTCGGCAACCACACCCCAGGTGCGGTTGAAGCTGACCTGGCCACCGAGGGTTGCCGTCCACGTGCCGTCGAAATTGCTGTTGCCGTCGATGTAGCCGGCCTTGAGCCACGCCTCGGTCTTCGCCGACGGCTTGCCGCGTACGCCGAAGGTGCCCACGGCCGTGTTGACCGACGTCGTGCTCGAGTAGGTCACCCCATCGGAACGCACTTCGCCCTTGCCGCGGCGGCGGTTCCACGCCAGGTCTGCGGTGAAGTCCACCTGATCGCTCATCGGCATGTGATAACCAATACCCAGGTGCGGCTGGTCAAGCGTGGTCTTCACGCTGGAATAGGCATAACGGGTGGTGTCGGTCACGCGCGACCAGCCACCGAACACGTTGACCTGTTCGGCGATGGCGAAGGAGCCACGCACATATCCGCCATCGGCCTTCGGATCGTTGAGTGCACTGGAACTGATCTGCAGCTGGTTCCAGCCCCCCTCCACATAGGTGTAGCTCATGCCGTCGTCGGCGATGGCCGTCAGCGGAGCACCAAGAAGCAACGTGGAGGCCAGGAGAATCTTGCGCATCATGCGTGTCCTTATCGGGTAGCGATCCAGACCGGGACACCCAGGGGTGACCCGGCTGCGACGTCGTGTCGCCGGCCGAGTCTAGCCATATTTCACGCCGTGTGAACGGGCTGCGTCCCGAGCACGCCACCCGGTATCGAGCCGTTCAGAAAGACGGTGCGGCCCGTGCCAATGAAAAAGGGGCGCAGTTTTCACTGCGCCCCTTCAGGTTCTGCAACGTCGCGGCAATCAGCCGGCGCGACCGCCGCCGTTGCCGCCCTGGCCACGACCGCGGCCGCCGCCATTGCCGCCACCGCCACGACGCTGGCCCTGGCCGGCGCCAGCACCTGCACGCTGCTGGCCATTACCACCGCCTTCGCGACGGCCGCCGCCCGACTTCTTCGGGCCGGCATGCGCGTGGCGCGGCGCATCGCCGTGCGGACGACGGGCGTGGCTCTTGCGCGGGGCGCGTTCGCCGGTTTCGTGCTCGGCCTTGCCCGGCGCACTGTTGCCCCAGCGGATCGGCACCTGCAGCTCGAAGCCCGGCACATCGCGGATATCCATGTCGCGGCCCAGCAGACGCGTGATCGCGCGCAGCAGCTTCACTTCATCCTGTGCGACCAGCGAAATCGCCTGGCCGGTGGCACCGTTGCGACCGGTGCGGCCGATGCGGTGCACGTAGTCTTCGGCCACCATCGGCAGATCGAAGTTGATCACCTTCGGCAGTTCGTTGATGTCGATGCCGCGCGCGGCGATATCGGTGGCCACCAGCACGGTCACCCGGCCGGCCTTGAAATCACCCAGTGCACGCAGGCGCTGGCCCTGGCTCTTGTTGCCGTGGATCGCCGCAGTCTTGATGCCGGACTTTTCCAGGAACGCAGCCAGCTTGTCGCTGCCGTGCTTGGTACGGGCGAACACCAGGGTCTGCTCGCGGCTGTCCTGCGCCAGCAGGTGCAGCAGCAGGTCGCGCTTGCGGCCGCCATCAACCGGGTGCACGCGGTGGGTGATGGTTTCGGCCACGGTGTTCTTCGGCGTCACCTGGATCTGTTCCGGGTTGCGCATGAACTCCAGCGCCAGCTGGCGGATGTTGTCCTCGAAGGTGGCCGAGAACAGCAGGGTCTGGCGGTTCTGCTTCGGCAGCTTGGCCAGGATGCGCTTGATGGACGGCAGGAAGCCCATGTCCAGCATGCGGTCGGCTTCGTCCAGCACCAGCAGTTCAATGCCGGACAGGTCGATGCTGCGACGCTCCAGGTGGTCGATCAGGCGGCCCGGGCAGGCCACCAGCAGATCCACGCCACGGCGCAGGATGTCCAGCTGGTTGCCCATGCCCACGCCACCGTAGATGCAGGCGCTGGGAATGCGCAGGTACTTGCTGTAGCCGCGCAGGCTGTCGTGCACCTGGGTGGCCAGCTCGCGGGTGGGGGCCAGGATCAGCGCGCGCGGCTTGCGCGGGCCGCTGCGCACTTCCTGCGATGCGGTGCCCAGGTGCTGCAGCAGCGGCAGGCCGAAGGCGGCGGTCTTGCCGGTACCGGTCTGTGCGCCGGCCAGCAGGTCGCGACCGGCCAGCGCCAGCGGGATCGCCTGCTGCTGGATCGGGGTCGGGTTTTCGTAGCCCTGCTCGGCAAGCGCACGCAGCAGGAAGGGCGCCAGGCCCAGCGATTCAAAAGACATTGAGTTTGCTCCAAGTACAAGAAACGCCTGACCGATCGGACAGGCGGGGGCAGATCAAACTGATCGGCTGACTCGGAGCGTTCCCGTGAACCGCGCTGCGAGAAGTTGGGTGCAGCCGGCGCGGAGCACAGGCTGGAATGCGTGACGAACGGTGTCGGAGTGGGGGCGGGCGAAGGGGCGGACCCCGGTCGCCGGCGATCCCGAAGGGAAACGGACGGCCGCTGCAGACCCGCATAGTCTAACCGAAGCCTGAGACCTCACGCAAAAACCCCTGTTCAGGGAAGGGGAGGGGGCTGGCAGGGCTGCGCCCTGCACCCGCTACCGTCAACGTCAACGGCAACGTCAAAAGCGGGCTATCCGTGGGATGGCGGGGTGGGTCCGGTTGCGGGGGACACCGTAAATACGTCCATGTAGGCTCGGTCGCGCCATCCATGGCGCTCACGCCCCCGCCACCGGACCCACCCCGCCTTCGACAGTTGGCCGCGATCTGTCGGAACGGCATTCTGCTCTGGTGGGTGTCGACCTTGGTCGACACGGATGAATTCATTCGATATCTGACAGATGTGTCGACCAAGGTCGACACCTACCAACAGCCGCGCGGAACGACAGGCGCCGTTGCCAACAGCCGCGTGAATCTGTCAGAGGCGGGGCGGTGTGGGCTTGCAGGACCGCAGGCGCCATGGATGGCGCCTACGAGCCTACAGGGACGTACTTGCGGCGTGTCCTGCAAGCCCACACCGCCCCGCCATCCCACGGAATGCCCGCTTTTGACGTTGCCGTTGCCGTTGCTCCAAGCAGGTGCAGGGCTGCAAGCCCTGCCGAACCCCCTCCTGCGGTAGGGTGGGCCGATGCCGCGCTGCAGCTTGGCTACACCGCGCATTTGATTACACTTGAAACTTGTTTGCCCACGACTCCGGACACCCACCCATGAAGCTTGGTTCTTTGAAGGAAGGCGGCCGCGACGGCACCCTCATCGTCGTCTCGCGTGACCTGCGCCACGGCGTACGCGCCACCGGCATCGCCGCCACCCTGCAGCAGGCGCTGGAAGACTGGAGCCACATCGCACCGCGCTTGAATGCCCTGTACGAATCGCTGAACGCCGGCGATGCCGATGGCGTGTTCGACCTGGACCCGCAGGCCCTGGCCGCGCCGCTGCCGCGTGCCTATGAATTCGTCGATGGCAGCGCCTACCTGCCGCACGTCGAGCGTGTGCGCCGCGCCCGTGGCGCCGAAGTGCCGGAAAGCTTCTACACCGACCCGCTGATGTACCAGGCCACCAGCGCCGCCTTCTATGGCCCGCGCGATGCCGTGAAGGTGGTCAGCGAGGATTATGGCATCGATCTGGAAGCCGAACTGGTGGTGATCACCGACGACGTGCCGATGGCGGTCAGCGCCGAACAGGCCGCCGGCCATATCCAGCTGATCGGCCTGGTGAACGATGTCTCGCTGCGCAACCTGATTCCCGGCGAACTGGCCAAGGGCTTCGGTTTCCTGCAGTCCAAGCCGCGCTCGGCGCTGTCGCCGGTGTTCGTCACCCCCGATGAGCTGGGTGATGCCTGGCAGGACAGCAAGGTGCACCTGCCGCTGCTGACCCACATCAACGGCGCCTGGTTCGGTGCTCCCGAAGCCGGCGTGGACATGCAGTTCAATTTCGCCCAGCTGGTCGCGCATGCCGCCAAGACCCGCCCGCTGGGCGCCGGCGCCATCGTCGGCTCGGGCACCATCGCCAATGAAGACACCAGCAAGGGTGCCTCCTGCTTCGCCGAACAGCGCATCGTGGAAACCCTGCGCGACGGCAAGCCGAGCACGCCGTTCATGTCGTTCGGCGATGTGGTGCGCATTGAAATGCTCGATGCCGCCGGCAACAGCATCTTTGGTGCCATCGAGCAGCGCATCGAACAAGCAGCCAAGCCCTGAGCATGGAGGCGGCGATGGACATCCTGTTTGATGACGGCCCGGTCGACGACGGCATCGTGCTGTACACCTACTGGCGATCCAGCGCCGCCTACCGCGTACGCATCGGCCTGGAACTGAAGGGCCTGGCCTGGGAAGGCCGACCGGTGCATCTGGTACGCGATGGTGGCGAGCAGCATGCCGACGCCTATGCCGCGCTCAATCCGCAGCAACTGGTGCCGACCCTGCTGCATGACGGCCATGTGCTGAACCAGTCGCTGGCGATCCTGGAATACCTGGACGAGCGCTTCCCGCAGGTGCCGCTGCTGCCGGCCGACGCCGCCGGTCGTGCGCGCGTGCGCGGCCTGGCGCAGTTGGTGGCCTGCGATATCCACCCGATCAACAACCTGCGGGTGATGCAGTACCTGGAGCGCGACCTGCAGGTGCCGGCCGACGCGCGCACGCAGTGGACCCTGCACTGGATGGCCGAAGGGCTGACGGCAATGGAAACGATGCTGGCCAACAGTGGCGACACCGGCCGCTTCTGCCACGGCGATCGTCCCACCTTGGCCGATCTGTGCCTGATGCCGCAGCTGTACAACGCGCACCGGTTCGGACTGGACCTGGCGCCGTACCCGACGCTGCGCCGCATCGAGGCCGCCTGCCAGACCGTGGACGCTTTCGAGCGCGCCCGCCCGGAGAATCAGGTTGATGCGATGAGGTGAGTCATTCAATGGCTGTCTTCAATGGGAAACTTGCAGTCATCGGTGCTGTAGTTGTCGCTGCCGGGGTGGCGATAGGCGCGGCTATGTGGTTCCGAACGGGATCGGCTGAGCCAATCTCGGGCACCGATGCGGGTTCCGATTCGTTTTCCGGGCTGGTCAAAGCGGGGGGGCGGACGATGGCGAGCATTGGAGCAAGCTCCCTTGCTGAAGGGGGGATTGATTCTCTCCAGGTGCCCGCGTCGCAGCTTGCGGCCAGTGACCCGCGGCTGGTTGCACTGTCCAAGGCAGAGCTGGCTTGGCTTGAGAAGCATTACTACCCTACACAGGCTGAACTGGATGCTCTGGATAGGATGGACCTGAAGGAACTTGCGCGATCAGCTGATCCGAAATCGAGGATGTTGTACGGCATTGCTCTCATCCGGCGAGATCAAGTGCCAGGCGCGATGCCTGCATTGAAAAATGCCGCCACGCTGGGAGCTTTCTATGCATACGAGGAGGCTGCCGCAGCCGAGTACGCAATGCTTACCAAGAGGGGAATGGACGCTCAGACGGTGCAGGACATGCTGCGAGCCAAGGTCGAAGTCGCCAAGATTCTGGGAGATCACCGGGCGGAGTATCTCCTTGGTAGGAACTTGCCAAGCGGATCGGTCGCCAATCCCGCTGCCGTGCAGCAGTACACGACTGAGTTTCTGCGGCAGCTGGGTATGAATGCACAGCTCATGGGCGTGAGTGCGTCCGGTCCAGATCCCCGGCCCAATGCGGATCTGTGGAGTGATGTCACAAAGCTGGGGAATTCCGGCTCAGCTGACGAACAGATCGACGTCTATAGCCGCAAGTGATCTCACGAGATGAACCCTGACATCCGGTTTTCAGCAAGTCCGGTGTGGGTGGCATCGTTGTTTGAGCAGGCCTCGCAATCAGCAACGATTGCGAGGGCCGCAGCAGCAGTTCAGCCAGACGGTCCTTCGGCCCTGTTTGCGCCGCGCCGCCACGCGGCAACGACGAGGGCAAGCCGTGATACTTGGCCAAGCGTGGGACCCTGGAGTTACCCGCGCGCGTGGCCGGCCTGCGCGTTCACCAGTATCTGCCGCAGGTCCTCGCGGAACAGCCGATAGCCGGCTTCGCGGCGCGCCTCATCGCCCTGCCGCAGCACCCACGCCGGGTGCACCGTGGCATAGCCGCGGGTGCCATCGTCCAGCGTGTGCCAGCGCCCGCGATCACGGGCCAGGCTGAAGTCCCGCCCGAACACGGCCATGGCGGCGGTCGCCCCCAGGCACACAATCAGCTGCGGCCGCACCCGCGCGATCTCGCCCATCAGCCAGGGCCGGCAGGCATGCACGTGGCGGCTTTCCGGCCGCTTGTGCAGCCGCACCTTGCCGCGTCGCTCGTGGTGGAAGTGCTTCACCGCGTTGGTCAGGTACAGCGTTGCGCGGTCGATGCCCAGCTCGGCCAGCGCACGGTCCAGCAGTTGCCCGGCGGGGCCGGCGAACGGGCGGCCGCTCAGGTCCTCCACATCACCGGGCTGTTCGCCCACCACCATCACCCGCGCATCGGCCGGGCCCTGGCCGAACACGGTCTGCGTGGCCGGCTCCCACAGCGGGCACTGCTGGCAGGTGCTGGCCTGCGCGCGCAGCGCCGCCAGGCTTCCATCCACGGCAGGGGCCGGCAGCACCCGCGCCGGCACCCGCCGCTGCGGTGCCTGGGCGGGCCGGTCGTGCATATCCTGTACCCGGCCTGCCGCCTCGCGCACCAGGCCCGGCAGCAGCTGCGCCTCGGGCAGGTGCCGCCAGTACTTGGCCGGCATTTCCTGCTGCATCATGCGGGTGTTCAGCCGCGCCGGGTTGAAGATGCTGGCGTAGTAGGTCTGCCACAACGCCTCGCGCGCATCCTCGGCCGGCGCATCTTCGCGCCGGCCACCCGGCCCGAAGCTCAAGGCCTGGCCGTCCCACTGCACGCTGCGGCCGGGGGTCAGGATCGCCCAGCGCATGCCGGCGAAGCGGCGCGCGAAGAACGGTGCCACGCGATCCACGATGTGGTGCTCCGGCTCGAACCAGGCAATGAACGCGTCCTGTTCGCCGGGCACTTCGCGGAAGCGCACGAAGGCTTTCATCTTGTGCGTGTCGCGGCGCACCGCCTGGGCCATCGCCATCGCCCGCAGCACGTCGGCGTCGGTCGGGTTGGACAGCACCGCGCGTTCGCCATGGGTGATCCGCCACAGCAGCCGGTACAGCAGGGCCATGCGTTGTGGTTCGCGGTGGCACAGCACCGTCGCGGCCAGTTCCAGGAAATCGCGCGGCACGGCGGGTTGCGCGCCCTGCGCTGGGTGGGCCGTCGCGTCGGGCAGGGCAGGGGCGTCCAGCAGCGAGGCCTCGTGGCCCGGCAACCAGTCCAGCTGCGATGGCGGCACCGCAGCCAGCAGCGCCCCGCGCGCGCCATCGCGCCAGGCCTGCAGTGACCACGGTGGGTCCACCCGTAGCGACCAGCGTTGCATGTCAGGCCGCCGGTGGCGCGTCGAACAGCGACCCCTGGCGCGGCGGCGGCGCCAGCCGCGCACGCAGCGCGGCCGGGTCGTCCAGCGCACTGCGCGGGTGGTGGTCGGCCAGTTGCACGAACGGCAGCAGCTTGCTCATGGGCGCCTTCAGGCGGGCCACATCGGCCACCCGCAGCCGACCGTGCCGGCGTGCCATCAGCACGCGCTTCACGTTGCGCACGCCCAGGCCGGGAACCCGCAGCAGAAGCTCCTTCGGGGCACGGTTCAGGTCCACCGGGAAGCGCTCCGGGTGGCGGATCGCCCAGGCCATCTTCGGGTCGATATCCAGATCCAGCATGCCGTCGCCGCCGCTGTCGGTGATCTCATCCACGCCGTAGCCATAGAAGCGCAGCAGCCAATCAGCTTGGTACAGGCGGTGTTCGCGCTGCAGCGGCGGCGGTTGCACCGGCAACTGGCGGCTGGCGTCGGGAATGGGGCTGAAGGCCGAGTAGTAGACCCGGCGCATGTGGTAGTTGCCGTACAGCCGATCGGCGCTGAGCAGGATCTGCTGGTCGCTGGCCCCGTCGGCACCGACGATCATCTGCGTGCTCTGCCCGGCCGGGGCGAAGCGAGGCGGGCGCGGGCGCGCGCTGCGGGTGGGCGTGGCCGTGGCCGGCACGGCAGGCGGCGCGCGGCGGGCCTCCTTGGCCTCGTCGATGCGCCAGCGCAGCTCGCCCATCGCGCCGCGGATGGTATGGCTGGTCTTTTCCGGGGCCAGCGCGGCCAGCCCGGCATCGGTCGGCAGTTCCACGTTGATGGACAGACGATCGGCATGGCGGCCTGCACTGGCCAGCAGTTCCGGCGACGCCTCGGGAATGGTCTTCAGGTGGATGTAGCCGGCGAAGCGATGAACCTCGCGCAGCTGCCGGGCCACTTCCACCATGCGCTCCATGGTGTAGTCGGCGTTGCGGATGATGCCGCTGGAAAGGAACAGCCCTTCGATGTAGTTGCGCTTGTGGAAATCCAGGGTCAGCGAGACCACTTCTTCCACGCTGAAGCGCGCGCGCGGTACGTTGCTGGAGACACGGTTCACGCAGTACGCGCAGTCGTACACGCAGAAGTTGGTCAGCAGGATCTTCAGCAGGGAAACGCAGCGGCCATCGGGCGTGTAGCTGTGGCAGATGCCCATGCCCTCGGTGCTGCCAATGCCCCCGGACGCGCGCGAATCGCGTTTGCCGGCGCCACTGGAAGCGCAGGAGGCATCGTATTTGGCGGCATCGGCCAGGATGGCCAGCTTGCGAAGGGTTTCCATGACAGAAACCTACGGACAGGCGGTCTCATTGGATGAGACCGCCCCTTAACTCTTCAGGATTGCCGCCGGCTCAGAACCCGTGGGTGATGCTGGGCTGGGTGGCCGACGAGAAATCGGCGTAGGGATCGTGTTCGCCACTGCCGCCTTCGGACAGGCGGAACTTCAGCGCCAGACCATCGCGCGAATCGGCCGCACGCAGCGCCTCTTCCTGCTCGATCACGCCGCTCTTGGCCAGCCGGAACAGGCACTGGTCGAAGCTTTCCATGCCTTCTTCCAGCGACGATTCCATTGCCGCCTTGATCTCGTGTACCTGTCCGCGGCGCAGCAGGTCGCGGATCATCGGCGTGTTGATCAGTACCTCGGTGGCCGGCAGGCGGCGCCCGGCCTTGTTCTTCACCAGGCGCTGGCTGATCACCGCCCGCAGGTTCAGCGCCAGGTTCATCAGCACGTTCTTGTGCGCGCTTTCCGGGAAGAAGTTCAGGATGCGCTCGATGGTCTGGTCGGCGTTGTTGGAATGCAGGGTGGCCAGGCACAGGTGGCCGGTTTCGGCGAAGGCGATCGCCGCCTCCATCGTCTCCGCATCCAGGATTTCGCCGATCAGGATCACGTCCGGCGCTTCACGCATCGCGTTCTTTAGCGCGTTGTGGAAGGCATGGGTGTCCAGCCCGACCTCGCGCTGGTTCACGATCGACATCTTGTGCTTGTGCAGGTATTCGATCGGGTCCTCGATGGTGAGGATGTGCCCGGTGGTGGTGCTGTTGCGGTGGTCGATCATCGACGCCAGCGAGGTGGACTTGCCCGAGCCGGTGGACCCCACCACCAGCACCAGCCCACGCGGGGTCATGATCACATCCTTCAGCACCTGCGGAAGATTCAGTTCCTCGATGCTGGGAATGCGGCTGCGGATGGCACGGATGACCATGCCCACCTCGCCGCGCTGCTTGAACACGTTGACGCGGAAGCGACCGGCGTCGGGCAGGGCAATGGCCATGTTGAGCTCCAGCTCGCGCTCGAACTGCGGCACTTGGCCTTCGTCCATCAGCGAGTAGGCGATCTTCTTCACCATGCCCGGCGGCAGGCCGGTATTTCCCAGCGGGTACAGCTTGCCTTCGATCTTGATGTACACCGGCGCACCGGTGGTCAAGAACATGTCCGAGGCGTTCTTTTCGGTCATCAGCTTCAGGAAGTAGCCGATATCCATCGCGAATTTTCCCCAACGAAACCGCCAGCGACCGTTGCAAGCACGGCGTCGGCTTGACGACAATGGCCACGTACCGACAACCGGGCACGGGCCTCCCCAATGAAACGACTTAGCTTCGCACAAATGCGCCAGGGCCTGTATGTGATGGCGTTGGCATTCGCGGTGTCTGCCCCCGTTGGGGCGCAGGAAGCCGCGCTGGAATTGGCCCAGGCCCAGCAGGCCGTGGAAAAGGCCACCCAGGCCGATGCCGACCAATATGCGCCAGACCTGATCGGCCTGGCCCGACAGGGGCTGGAACAGGCCCAGCGCGCCGCCGGCGACCGCCGCGAGCGCAAGAACGCCCCGGCCCTGGCCCTGCGCGCGGCCGCCGACGCCGACCTGGCCCGCGCCCGCAGCGAGGAGGCCACCGCCACCGCCCAGCTGCAGCTGCGCCGCAACGAGGTGAACCAGCTGCAGCGCCAGCTGTCGACCGGGGAGGACCGCCGATGAAGACGCTTTCCACCCTTGCACTGGCCACCGCGTTGGCCCTGCCGGGCCTGGCCCTGGCCGCCGACAACCCCATGGTGGGGCAGCTGACCCAGCGCCTGATGGCGATCCAGGCCAACCCGGACACCGCCGAGCTGGGCGCGTTCGAGCGCATGCAGGCCCAGCAGGCCATCGCCACCCTGGAAAAGGCCAAGCGCCGCGACCAGGAGCTGGCCACCTACCTGGCCGAGCGCCGTGTGGATATCGCCGAAACCAGCGTGCGCGCCGCCTTGGCCGCCCGCGAGGTGGACCGCCTGGAGCGCACCCGCAGCGATCTGCTGATCGAAGCCAGCCGCCGCGACGCGGCCCGTGCCCGCCAGGAAGCCGAACAGCTGCGCATGCAGGCGCAGATGCAGGCCGAGGAGTCCGAGCGCCTGCGCCTGGCCGCCGAGGCCGAGACCCTGGCCCGCCAGGACGCCGAAAACGCCCTGACCAGCGTGGCCGGCAAGCAGCAGCAGCGCCTGAGTGCGGCCCAGCAGAACGCGGCCAAGCTGGCCCGTGAAGAGGCCGAGCTGGTGTCCGGGCAGAAGCTGCCGGGCTCGAAGTTCGACGGTCGTGGCGAAGTCTTCACCCTGGGCGGCGACGCCTTTGCCGCCGGTGCGGCCGGCCTGTCCGGCGGGGCGAAGAACCAGGCCAAGGCCCTGGCCGAGTACCTGAACATCGGCAAGAAGGGCCGGGTGCGTATCGAAGCCTACGACAGCGCCACTGGCGTGGGCCAGAAGCGTGCCGAAGCCCTGCGTGACGCGCTGGTGGCGGCCGGTGTCGCAGGCAACCGCATCCAGGTGGCCGGCAAGAAGGCCGCGTCCACCAAGGCCCGCTCGGCCGAGGTCATCGTGGCCCCGTAATTGATTGAATTTGTTTGTTTTTCGTTGCTTTGAGTATTCAGCCTGAACCCCGCCACGGCGGGGTTCGGTCTTTTTGTCGCAGGGGCTTGAACCCGGCCTGCAGCAAGCGTAGGGTCAATCGTCCGGGACGCAATGCCGCGGACCGGACGATGGGAGGGCCGGGCCGATGCAAGCAGGGCGCGAACCGCAGCAGACCGACGTGCGCAGGCCAGTGCCGCGGGTCGTGGTGCGCACCCATGTGGTCATCTCCCGGCGCTCCTCCATGAACAACGCCCCGTGCCTTGCGGCCGGGGCGTTCGTGTATCTGTCGAAGGAGGTCCATCATGTTTGAAGATCAGCCCCAGAGCGAGATCGACGCCCGTCGCGCGTGTGATCCGGAGTTCCGGGCACTCCATGACCAGCACCGTAAATTGAACAAGAAGTGCATGGACGCGGAGTTGGGTGTCCTCCCGATCGATGATGTCACCCTGGGTCGAATGAAGCGCGAGAAGCTGCTGGCCAAGCAACGCCTTCTGCGTATGTACGAAACCCCGCTTCCCACGACGTCCCCCACGCACTGACGCACGCGCTCACGCCCGGAACGGCGTGATCCGGCCATCGAAGGCCCGGCCAGGCACATGACCTGGCCCGCGGTATCGCCGGAAGCGGCGGCCGCGCCAAGGCACCACAGGCGGTGGTGCCTTGGCCCGCAGGCCCCGGCCTGCGGACAACCCCATCAGCCTGAGTCCACCGATGCGGGCGGTACCGGTCTCCTCGTCGATCCGGGGCCGTCCGCATCCTCCTTTCATGGCCCGCATTACCCTGCTTTGGTAGGGGCCAACCTTGGTTGGCCTGCTGTGGCCGGCCGCTTTGGTAGGGGCCAACCTTGGTTGGCCCGCCGTGGCCGCTACCCAGCCGAGCATGGCTCGGCTCTACATAAGCGCCCACGTCGCGGTGCCTGACTTTCGGCGCCATCCGTCGGATAATCCATGGTCCGGCCCTGCGCGGCGCGAAACGAAAGTCCCCGAATGCCCATCCATTCTTCCGTCCTCGAACTCATCGGCAAGACCCCGATCGTCAAGGCCCAGCGCCTGGATACCGGTGTCTGCGAGCTCTACCTGAAGCTCGAAAGCGCCAACCCGGGCGGATCGATCAAGGACCGCATCGGCCTGTCGATGATCGAGGCCGCCGAGAAGCGCGGCGATCTGAAGCCGGGCGCCACCCTGGTGGAAGGCACCGCCGGCAACACCGGCCTGGGCCTGGCCCTGGTCGCGCAGCAGAAGGGTTACAAGCTCATCCTGGTTGTTCCCGACAAGATGAGCCGGGAAAAGATCTTCAACCTGAAGGCCATGGGCGCCGAAGTGCGCCTGACCCGTTCGGACGTGGCCAAGGGCCACCCTGAGTACTACCAGGACCTGGCCCAGACCATCGCCGAGCAGACCCCCGGCGCGTACTTCATCAACCAGTTCGGCAACCCGGACAACCCGGCCGCGCACGAATTCGGCACCGGCCCGGAAATCCTGGAACAGATGGGCGGCGACTTGGACGCGATCGTGTTCGGCTGCGGCAGCTCGGGCACCATGACCGGCCTGTCGCGCGCCTTCGCCAAGCTGTCGCCGAAGACCGAGCTGGTGCTGGCTGATCCGGTCGGTTCCATCCTTGCCGAGTACATCAACGACGGCAACCTGAACGACAAGTCCGGCAGCTGGCTGGTGGAAGGCATCGGCGAGGACTTCCTGCCCTCGATCTCCGATTTCAGCCGCGTCACCAAGGCGTACCCGATCACCGACGCGGAAAGCTTCCACACCGCGCGCGAGCTGCTGGGCAAGGAAGGCATCCTGGGCGGTTCGTCCACCGGCACCCTGCTGGCCGCCGGCCTGAAGTACTGCCAGGAACAGACCACGCCGAAGAAGGTACTGGTGCTGGTGCCCGACACCGGCAACAAGTACCTGTCGAAGATGTACAACGACTATTGGATGCTGGACAACGGCTTCCTGCAGCGCCCGCAGCACGGCGATCTGCGCGACCTGATCCTGCGCCCGTACGGCCAGCGCGACACCGTGGTAATCGGCCCGAACGACCTGCTGACCACCGCCTACCAGCGCATGAAGCTGTACGACGTGTCGCAGCTGCCAGTGATGGACGGCGACCAGCTGGTCGGCATCGTCGATGAAAGCGACGTGCTGCTGCACGTCTATGGCGACGAAGCGCGCTTCCGCGACCCGGTGGCCACGGCCATGGTCAGCAAGCTGGACCGGCTGGACGTGAAGTCGCCCATCGAGGCCCTGCTACCGGTGTTCGACCGCGGCCAGGTGGCCATCGTCATGGACGGCAACGCCTTCCTGGGCCTGATCACCCGCATCGACCTGCTGAACTTCCTTCGCCGCCGCGTGCAGTAAGCGCACGATCGCGCGCATTCGCTGCTGAATCCTGGTTTATCCGCGTCAAAGCCCGTTAAGGGCGCGCTGATAGACTCCCGCTCCTTCGACGGCGCCGAACACCGGCGCCATTCAGGAAACGAAATGTCCAACGCTTCCAAGCCCGATCGCGCGCTGGCCCTGGCCACGCTGGCCATCCACGGTGGCCAGTCGCCCGATCCGAGCACCGGCGCGGTGATGCCGCCCATCTACGCCACCTCCACCTACGCACAGTCCAGCCCGGGCGAGCACCAGGGGTTCGAGTACTCGCGCACGCACAACCCGACCCGCTTCGCCTACGAGCGCTGCGTGGCCTCGCTGGAAGGCGGCACCCGCGGTTTCGCCTTCGCTTCGGGCATGGCCGCCAGCAGCACCGTGATGGAACTGCTGGACGCCGGCAGCCACGTGGTGGCGATGGATGACATCTACGGCGGCACCTTCCGCCTGTTCGAGCGCGTGCGCCGCCGCACCGCCGGTCTGGATTTCAGCTTCGTCGACCTGACCGATCTGGCCGCCTTCGAAGCGGCGATCACCGCGCAGACGAAGATGGTCTGGATTGAAACCCCGACCAACCCGATGCTGAAGATCGTGGACATCGCCGCAGTGGCTGCCATCGCCAAGCGCCATGGCCTGATCGTGGTGGTGGACAACACCTTCGCCTCGCCGATGCTGCAGCGGCCACTGGAACTGGGCGCCGACCTGGTGCTGCATTCGGCCACCAAGTACCTCAACGGCCATTCGGACATGGTCGGCGGCATGGTGGTGGTCGGTGACGACGCCGAGCTGGCCGAGCAGATGGCGTTCCTGCAGAACTCGATTGGTGGTGTGCAGGGCCCGTTCGACAGCTTCCTGGCTCTGCGCGGCCTGAAGACGCTGCCGCTGCGCATGAAGGCGCACTGCGCCAATGCGATGGCGCTGGCGCAGTGGCTGGAAAAGCACCCGGCGGTGGAAAAAGTGATCTACCCGGGCCTGCCTTCGCACCCGCAGCACGAACTGGCGGGCAAGCAGATGGCCGGCTTCGGCGGCATTGTCTCGATCGTGCTGAAGGGCGGTTTCGAGGCGGCCAAGCGCTTCTGCGAAAAGACCGAGCTGTTCACCCTGGCCGAATCGCTGGGTGGCGTGGAAAGCCTGGTGAACCACCCGGCGGTGATGACCCATGCCTCGATTCCGGTGGCACGCCGCGAGCAGCTGGGGATCAGCGATGCGCTGGTGCGGCTGAGCGTGGGCGTGGAAGAGCTGGGGGATCTGCAGGTGGATCTTGAGCAGGCGTTGGGTTGAGTTGGGCTTTTTGTGATGGAGAGCATGTCAAGGCCACCCCGAGCCGCACCTCATGTGTGGCTGGCGGCTTGGTGTCGTAAGCAGAGGATGCTGAAACGTTTGTACGCGCTGCTCTCGCTGCGGGGGCTGCGCTGCAGGATTCGCGCGCGGCAGTTGCAAGCCTTGCTCGCCCGCCACGCCTTCGAGCGCACGGAGGCGTGGTCTCGTACCGTCCCCGCGGTAGAGGCGGGTGCCGCCGTCTCACATGGTTTCCCCTTTGGCGTGAACATTGTGGGATATCTGCGAGGCGAATTCGGGCTCGCGGAAAGCGCGCGCATGTATGCGCGCGCTTTGATTGATTCTGGTGCGCCGGTAGCGCTGCACACCTTGGATCTGGGCGTGCCACACAGCATGGCCGACACCACCTTTGACGGGAAGTTCTGCGCTGACCTTCCTGAGCACGTGGTCATCATCTTCATCAACCCGGACTATTTCGACGCAGCGGTGCGCGAAATTGGCCACGCCAAGCTCCAGGGCAAGTACGTGATTGCCTGCTGGTTCTGGGAGCTTGAGCGCCTGCCGGAATCATGGCTTCCAGTGTTGTCGCGCGTTGATGAGATTCTTGCTGCGAGTGAATTTATTGCCGATGCGATAGCTGGAGCTTCGTCATTGCCCGTGCTGAAGGCACCTGTGCCGCTCCCTGTCATGCCGCGTGCGGATATTGGTCGCGACGCATTTGGAATGACATCTGGTGCATTCGTTTTCCTGTTTACCTTCGACTTCAATTCGTGGGTAGAGCGGAAAAATCCTCAGGCCGTGCTGGATGCTTTCAGGCAGGCATTCCCGCTGGGCACCGAGCCGGTACAGCTGATCATCAAGACCAGCAACGGCCATCATCACTCTGACGCGCTGCGCGCTCTGGCAGATAAGGTGAGCTCGGATCCTCGGGTCATCGTCAGGAACGACGTCATTACCCGCGAACAGTTGACCGCGCTGCAGGCCAGTTGCGATGCCTACGTTTCGTTGCATCGTGCAGAAGGCTTTGGCATGGGCATGGCAGAGTGCATGCAGTTGGGTAAGCCCGTCATCGCTACCTCTTGGTCAGGCAACATGGAATTCATGGATGCCGACAGTGCCGCCCTGGTGAGATTTACTTTGGTTCCTGTAAAGCCAGGCCAGTACCCCTTCGGTGAAGGCCAGCGTTGGGCTGAGCCGGACGCGACTCATGCTGCAAGTCTGATGGCGAAATTAGCGGGCGACCCGGAGGCAGCCACGCAACTGGGTGAGCGTGGACGGCTGCATGTGCAGCGCGTCCTATCCCCCGAGCGAGTGGCTCGCCAGATCATGGAGCGTGTGAGCGTCATCATGTCAGACGCGAACGCGCTTGCCGCATCTAACCAGACACATGGAAACGCCCAGAGGGGCAATCAATGAAAGACCTTCTCAGGTCGTTGTGGATCTACAGGAGCTTCATCCTGACCTCGATCCGCAACGACTTCAAAGTCCGTTTCGCCCAGAGCAAGCTTGGTGTGCTGTGGATGGTGATTCATCCGCTGATGCAGGTGCTGATCTTCGCCACGATTCTCTCTGAGGTGCTTTCGGCCAAGCTGCCGGGAATCGACAACAAGTACGCCTATGCGCTGTACCTGATGGCGGGCACCCTCTGCTGGGGGCTCTTCGCCGAGTCGATCAGTCGCTGCGTCACTCTCTTCGTCGACAACGGCAATCTCATGAAGAAGGTCGCATTTCCTCGCGTATGCCTTCCATTCATTTGTGCTGGCAGCATGCTGGTTAACAATGCGTTGCTGGTGCTTGCCATCTTCGCGGTGTTTGCTGTGCTGGGGCATATGCCGGGTGCGAGTGTGGTCTGGCTCCCTGTGCTCATCCTGCTGACCCTGTTGACCTCCATGTCGGTCGGATTGCTTCTGGGTGTCCTCAACGTATTCATGCGTGACATCGGACAGGTTGTGCCTGTCCTCCTGCAAGCATTGTTCTGGCTGACGCCGATCGTCTACAACATCAGTATCCTGCCCGAGTCCGTCCGCCAAATCTTCAAGCTCAATCCACTGTATCCGCTGGTGACGGCTTACCAGCAGGTATTGCTGTATGGGAAGGATCCTGACTGGATGTCTCTGCTTCCGCTTACGATAGTTGCCGTCGTACTGGGCGTGGCTTCGCTGGTTGTGTTCCGACGCGCCAGCCAGGAAATGGTGGATGTCCTATGAGTACCGCCATGCACGTCAGAAATGTGGGTAAGTCCTATCGCGTGTGGGACAGCGAATGGCTGCGCATTGCCAGTTGGTTCGGTTTTCCAGTGCGACCGAAGGAGGAGCACTGGGTGCTTCGGGGGGTGTCGTTTGACATCCGGCCGGGTGAATCCGTCGGTATTGTTGGTAAGAATGGTGCTGGCAAGAGCACTTTGCTCAAAATGATCACCGGCACCCTGCAGCCTACGGAAGGGCAGGTGGTTCGCGGAGGCCGGATCGCGGCGATTCTCGAGCTTGGCATGGGGTTCAACCCTGAGCTCACGGGACGCCAGAACGCGCGGCACGCGGCTGGCCTGATGGGATTCTCCCAAGCGCAGATCGACGCAATGATGCCTCACATTGAAGCGTTCGCTGAGGTGGGAGAGTACTTCGACACCCCAGTGCGGACGTACTCAAGTGGCATGCAGGTGCGCGTGGCGTTCGCGGTGTCAACAGCGGAACGACCTGACGTTCTGATTGTGGACGAGGCGTTGTCCGTCGGTGATGCCTACTTCCAGGCCAAATGCTTCAGGCGGGTCAAAGAGTACAAGGAGCAGGGAACGACCCTCATCCTTGTCAGTCACGCTGTGGGTGATATCGTCAAGCATTGCGATCGAGTGTTGTTCATCAAGGACGGCGGTCTGCATGCAGACGGCCCGGCGCGTGAGATATCCAACCTGTACTTGGACGAGCTGTTCGGGAAGTCCGGCAAGAGTGACGCTAAATCCGCAAAAGAGGGTGGCGAGGCGGTGCTCTCTTCAAGCGGGATTGAAGACCTCTTTCATACCCGGCGCGGCTACAACAAGGATGAGCACCGTTGGGGGCACGGCGGCGCACGCATCATCGACTTCGCAGTGGTCGTTGACGGTGAGGCTTATCCTGCCCGTCTGAGTAGCGGCGATTCAGTTCAGTTCCAGATGAAGATCCACTTCGAGCAGGATGTGGAAAGCGCGGTTCCCGGCTTGCTGATCAAGACCCTCGATGGCGTTTTTCTCTACGGAACAAACGCGTTCCTGGCAAGCAATGGCCAAAAGGTGCTGTCGCCCAAGGCCGGCGACGTAGTGATTGCCACCTTCAAGGTTCCCTTCGCAGTCAACGAAGGCCACTACATGGTTTCGCTGGGGGTCTCCAGTGGCGACCCGTTGGGTGAGTTGGTACCCCTGGATCGCCGTTACGACTCGATACTTGTGGATGTGAGCCGCCCCATGCAGTTCTGGGGCATCGTGGACATGAATGCGGAATTCTCGGCTCAAGGCTGACCTCCGGTGCGGGCTGACAGCGACGGCATACAATGAGCTCAAACATGAATAACAACGCGGCACGCGGTGAAGGCGCGATCACTACTCTGGTGAGCGCATTGCCTGAGAAATACCAGCCCATCTTTGGGCACCCGGAGTTGTCTGACGGAAGTTCGCGCAGCTGCGTGGACAGATTGCGGATCATTACTGATGTCGTCCACCGGCTGCAGTCCCAGCTTGGGCGTCCGGTGCGCGTCCTCGATCTGGGGTGTGCCCAAGGATTCTTCTCGCTCAGTTTGGCGGCGGACGGCTGCACTGTCGTTGGTGCAGACTATCTGCAGCAAAACGTTGAGGTCTGCAGGGCGCTGGCGGCTGAGAGCGGCGTTGGTGCCACTTTTGTTCACGGAAGTATTGAAGATCTGGTCTGTGAGTTGAAGGCTGGGCAGTACGACGTGGTTTTGGGCTTGAGCGTGTTTCACCACCTCGTGCACATGCATGGGTTCTCGGCGGTCACTGACATCATTGCCCACCTTGCAGCTGTCATACCCGTGGGCATCTACGAGCTGGCGTTGCGCGAAGAGCCTGTTTACTGGGGGCCGTCTCAGCCTGAGCGCGCCAGCGATCTGCTCGGCTCGTACGCCTTCGTCCGCTTCATGGGCAGCCAGCCGACCCATCTTTCCGGCATTGATCGCCCGCTTTATTACGCAAGCTCTCGATTCTGGCATCTGGGTGGCGACTTCAGGCTCTTTGACGAGTACAAGGAAGTTTCCCACGCGCACGCTATGGGCAGTCACCATGGAACGCGCCGCTACTTCTTTGCAAAAGGCGTGATGCTGAAGCGGATGTCGCTGGAACACCCGGACCTGCTGCTTCCGAACGTCCAGGAGTACGAACGTGAGGTGGCGTACTTGGGCGGCAGCGAAGTGCTTCCGGGGTCGCCGCGTCTTCTTCAGCACAGTCGTGATCAGGAGGCGGTCTGGTTGCTGCGGGAATTACTGCCCGGTCAGCTCCTTTCAGTAATGATGGCGCGGCAGACTCCATACTCCAGCGAGAGGGTGGTCGACTCCCTCTTGGATCAATTGGTCGCGTTGGAGCGCAGCGGACGGTATCACAACGATATTCGACCATGGAACGTCATTGTCGATGATGCTGGAGATGCTTCGTTTATCGACTACGGTGCGATTTCCGATCAATCCGAAGACTGCGTGTGGCCTGAGCATCTGTTGCTGGCCTTTCTGATCACCGTGCGTGAAATCGCCATGGGGCAGGTAAGGGAGCCTTATCCCACCCGGCGGCCACTACTGGATGTCAACATGCTGCCAATGCGCTATCGAAGCGCATTCCTGACTGTGCTTTCCAAGCCGGCGGACGAGTGGACGTTCGCTGCCCTGAAAGCGGCCGTGGACCAGCCGGCCGCCGCCGCCTCGCATTCTTGGGCAGTGGTAGCTGCTTTGAATGAGCGCGCCCTGCTCAAGTACGAGGATGCGCTTGAAGCTAAGCAAGGTCGTCTGACACAGGTTGAGCGCGAGCTTCAGGAGTCCTTGGACAACGCGCACCGTTGGTTCCTGAAGGCGACCGAGCGGGAGCAGCAGGTGGCGCAGCTCAGCGACCAGAATCAGGCGCAGACACACGGTACCCAGCGTCTTGCCGGGCGGCTGGAGCGGCTAGGTTCGAGCTACTCGCATATGCGTGAGGAGCTCGATTCGGTGCGCGGGGAGTTGTCCGGTGCCCATCAGAGTGCTCATCATTGGTTCCTCCGCGCGACCCAACTCGAAGGCGAGATGCATGCTTTGCACCGAAGCCGTTCCTGGCGATGGACTCGGCCGTTGCGGTTCTTCAGTCATCTGGTACAGCGGCCGCGCTATGCGACCCGACGCGTTCTTTTGGCACTGATGCGTCGTGTGATGGCGCGTCCAGCGTTGGCACGTGCACTCAATAAAGTAATCATGGTTTTCCCGGGGCTGCACGCCAAGCTGCGTTCAGTTGCAGTCAATCACGCGGTGGTCGATGCGGCCGTGCCGCACGTCGAGGTTGCCGGCCAGGTGCAGAGCTTCGCAGGTACAGAAGATGAAGCGAGCAAGCTCTCCATTCGTGGCAGGGCTATTCACCAGATGTTGGTTGAGGAGGAACGCCAGGAGGGGCGGCAATGAAGATATTGATGGACCTGCAGGGCGCGCAGTCGGAGAGCCGCTATCGCGGCATTGGGCGCTACTCCCTTTCGCTGGCAGAAGCCGTTGTGCGTCGTAGTCGCGGCCACGAGGTGCATATTGCGTTGAATGGTGCATTTGTTGACACCATTCAGCCTATTCGCGAGCAGCTCGCCGCTCATGTGCCGCGCGAGAATGTTCATGTATGGCATGTTCCGTTGCCTGTGATCGCCAAAGACCGGGTCAATAACGGACGCCGAGCCGCTGCCCAAGTAGTGCGCGAGGCCGCGCTCGCAGCGCTGAGTCCCGACATCATCCATGTCTCAAGTCTGTTCGAGGGCTATGTCGACAATTCGGTCACCAGCGTGCCGGTGCGCGGCGATGTGCCGACTGTCGTGACGCTGTACGACATGATCCCGCTGATGAATCCACAGGTCTACTTGGATTCCGAGCCCGGTTATCGCGACTTCTACATGGAAAAATTGGAGCATGTGAAGCAGGCGGACGCCGTGTTCGCAATCTCCGCAAGCTCGGGAGAGGAGGCGCGGACACACGCGGGCGTTCCAGAGCAGGATGTCTTCGAGATATCTACAGGGTGCGATGCGGTATTTCGACCGCTGGCTGCGGACGACGCCTCCAGACAGCTCGTTCGTGCGAAGTTCGGCGTAAACGGCGAGTTCCTGCTCTACACAGGTGGCTCGGACGACCGGAAGAACCTGGTGCGCTTGGTGCAAGCTTACGCGTCCGTCGATCCTGCCCTGCGGTCTGGCTTGAAGCTGGTATTTGCAGGTCGTACGCATGCACCCCATGTCGCGCAATTGCGCGCTCTCGGAGATGAGTTGGGCCTGGATCAGGATGCGCTTCAGTTCATTGGGTACGTGAGCGACGAAGAGCTGGTGGCGTTGTACAACGAGTGTCTGATGTTCGTCTTCCCCTCCTGGCATGAGGGGTTCGGGCTACCGGTTCTGGAGGCCATGGCCTGCGGCGCGGCGGTGCTGGCGTCAGACGCATCGAGTATCCGTGAGATCGCCACCGAGCGCAGTGCTTTGTTCGATCCGATGGATGTAGCATCAATACGCTCGGTGCTGGAGCGACATCTGGGTCGCCGCGACACCCTGCCCGCCCTGCGCGCTTACTCCCTTGAACGCGCCAAGGTCTTTTCGTGGGATGTGGTCGCCGACCGGTTCCTGGACGCCTGCGAATCCGTTGGCGCTCGGGATCGGGGAGAGTTGGCCCAGGCCCCGATCCTGGTCAAAGCAGTGGACGCCCTGACGGCTTCCGGGCCGTTGGCTGGACTTGATGCGCTGCAACTGGCTGATTCGTTGGACAGAAGCCTGCCGCCTCCGCATCGAACCCTGCTTGTGGATGTAACCGAGATGGCCAACCACGACCTGCGGACTGGCATCCAACGCGTGACCCGCGAGGTGATTGCTGAATGGGGTCGAAATCCACCAGCAAACTATCGCATTCAGCTCGTTCGCATTGATCGCGAGAAGAAGGAGTACGTATGCGCCAACCGTTATGCATCCGCATTCTTCGGCACGGCTGAGGAGGAAGACACGCCGCTGGTTTGCCACGCAGGAGATGTGTTCCTGGGTCTCGATCTGGTCGGTGATGCAGTCTCCTATATTCCAGAGTGGTTCGCGCATATGCGCAGAACCGGGGTCAAGATTGCCTTCGTCATCTATGACATCCTCCCGATTCGCCATCCCGAGTGGTGGCCGGAGGGAGGGGGCTGGCACCACGAGCGCTGGCTGCGGGACGTCATCACGGTTTCTGATCAAGTCGTGTGCATCTCACGCGCCGTGGCCGACGACGTCGAGTCCTGGGTGTTGGAGCAGTCCCACCCGAATCCGCCACAGGTCGACTGGTTCCACCTTGGTGCCGACCTGGACGGGACGGCTCCACGGGCGGATGTGCCGGAGAGTGCGTCGGCGCTCATGGAGCGGTTGCGGCGAACGCCGTCCTTCTTGATGGTCGGTACGCTGGAGCCGAGAAAGGGTCATCTGCACGTACTCAACGCATTCGAGCAACTTTGGGCGTCCGGCCAGTCTGTCGCGCTGGTGATCGTTGGAAAGAAGGGCTGGATGGTGGATGAACTCTGCACGCGCCTGGAGGCCCATCCGGAGCAGGGACGCAACCTGTTCTGGCTGCCGAAGGCGGACGACGCCCTGCTGGAGGCGCTGTACGCCGGCTCCACGGCCCTGATTGCAGGTTCGGAAGGCGAGGGATTTGGGCTCCCGATCATCGAAGCCGCTCAGCGCGGGCTGCCCGTTATCGCGCGGGATATTCCCGTATTCAGGGAAGTGGCGGGACAACACGCTCACTTCTTTGCTTCCTCGGCGGCCAAGGATCTGTCCCGCGAGATTGACGATTGGCTGAACCTGTTCGAGCGCGGGCAGCATCCGCGCCCGGGTGGCTTGGAGTGGTTGACCTGGGCACAGAGTGCGGAGCGCCTGAAGGCAGCGGTGCTCGATCCCGGCGGCGCTGAAGGCCGAGAGACAAAGGGCGAGCCATTGTTGGGCCGGAAGGGCCCGGCGGTAGGCTAATATGGCAGTTTGGCCGCCCCTGTGACCCGGAGCGCCGGGCGCAGCTGCGACGTACTGCTGCACATTCTGGTTTGAATATCTACGAGAGAATCGATGAGTACTAAGAAGGCAATCATCACGGGCGTTACCGGGCAGGATGGGGCATATCTCACCCAACTTCTGCTTGAGAAGGGATATCAGGTATTCGGCACGTATCGCCGTACCAGCTCGGTGAACTTCTGGCGCCTTGATGAGCTCGGTGTTACCAATCACCCGAACCTGAGCCTGGTGGAATACGATCTGACGGACCTCGGGACCTCTCTGGCAATGGTGCAGAAGATCCAGCCCGACGAGATCTACAATCTCGCCGCTCAGAGCTTCGTCGGTGTCAGTTTTGACCAGCCTACTACAACGGCCCAGATCACCGGTGTTGGCGCGCTGAATCTGCTTGAGGCAATTCGTCTGGTCAATCCGAAGATCCGTTTCTACCAGGCGTCTACCTCGGAAATGTTCGGCAAGGTGCAGGCTGTCCCGCAGGTCGAAGATACGCCGTTCTATCCGCGCAGTCCGTATGGTGTGGCCAAGCTTTACGCCCACTGGATCACGGTGAACTACCGTGAAAGCTACGATATCTTCGGTTCCAGCGGCATCCTGTTCAATCACGAGAGCCCGCTGCGTGGCCGCGAGTTTGTGACCCGCAAGATCACCGACTCGGTCGCCAAGATCAAGCTCGGCCAGCTTGAGTGCCTGGAGCTGGGTAACCTCGATGCAAAGCGTGATTGGGGCTTTGCCAAAGAGTACGTTGAAGGCATGTGGCGGATGCTGCAGGCCGATCAGCCCGACACCTTTGTTTTGGCAACGAATCGAACGGAGACCGTGCGAGACTTCGTCGGTATGGCCTTCAAGGGTGCGGGAATCGATGTTGAATTCCGTGGCAAAGATCTCGACGAAGTTGCCGTGGACGCCGCCAGCGGCAAGACGGTCATGCGGATCAATCCCAAGTTCCACCGCCCGGCCGAGGTCGACCTGTTGATTGGCAATCCGGAAAAGGCAGGGCGGATCCTTGGTTGGAAACCGGAAACCACGCTGGAGCAGTTGTGCCAGATGATGGTTGAAGCAGACCTGCAGAGGAACGAGCGTGGTTTCTCCTTCTGACCTGGTCGGCAAGCGCGTCCTTGTCACGGGAGCGTCCGGTTTCACTGGACGCTACATGCTGAAGGAACTTCAGCAGCAGGGCTGCCATGTCATCGCTCTCGGTGCCGCGGGTGCCGCCACCGAGGCGCAGGAGCACGTGTTCGCGGACCTCACCGATCGCGAGGCCGTGTTCACGGCAGTAGAAGCTGCTCGCGTCGACTTTGTCGTGCATCTCGCTGCGCTAGCATTTGTCGGTCATGGCCGTGTAGAAGAGTTCTACGCAGTCAACCTGCTGGGTACGAGAAACCTTCTGGATGCGCTTGAGAAGGCGTCGCACGCCCCGGCTTGCGTCCTGCTTGCGAGCAGCGCCAATGTGTACGGCAACAGCTCTGCGGGAATGCTGGACGAAGACACAGTGCCTGCGCCGGCAAATGACTACGCGGTGAGCAAGCTGGCAATGGAACATGTCGCCGGCTTGTGGCGGGACCGTCTGCCAATCGTGATTACCCGGCCCTTCAACTACACAGGCGTGGGGCAGGCCGCTCAGTTCCTTGTACCCAAAATCGTGTCCCATTTCGCCAGAAGAGCGCGCGTGATGGAACTGGGTAACCTGGAGGTCTCCCGCGACTTCGGCGATGTCCGAGCAGTGGTGTCTGCCTACCGCCAGTTGCTGCAGCAGACAGAGGCTGTCGGCCGGGTAGTGAATGTGTGCACCGGTGTCGGTCGCACGCTGACTGAGATCGTCCGCATCTGTGCGGAACTCACGGGTCACGAGCTTGAGGTCCGGGTCAACCCCGACTTTGTGCGACCAAACGAAGTCAAGATCTTGCTGGGTGACAACCGCCGGCTCAAGTCCCTGATCCAGGACTGGAATCCGCCGGATATGCGGCAGACTCTTGCATGGATGCTGGAAGCGGAAACCACCATGGTGGCACCCGGGGCCAGCGACTGATCTGCCCGGAATTCGCTTACAATTGTATGAATGACTGTTGGGTGGGCGGCCATAGTTCGCCTCCTACCCGCCCCGATATTAAGGACTGCATCGAACATGGCTGACGAACAAAAACGCGTTCTAGTGACTGGCGGTGCCGGCTTTCTCGGGTCCCACCTCTGCGACCGCCTGATCGAGGCAGGTCATGACGTGCTCTGCGTCGACAACTTCTACACCGGCAGCAAGGCCAACGTCGACGGATTGCTCAAGCATCCGCGTTTCGAGCTGATGCGCCATGACGTAACCTTCCCGCTGTACGTTGAGGTCGACAGGATCTTCAACCTTGCCTGTCCTGCCTCCCCAGTGCACTACCAGCACGATCCGGTGCAGACGACCAAAACCAGCGTTCATGGTGCAATCAACATGCTTGGCCTGGCCAAGCGAGTGGGCGCACGCATCCTCCAGGCCAGCACCAGCGAAGTCTACGGCGATCCGGAGATTCACCCGCAGGTCGAAGGCTACTGGGGGCGCGTGAACCCAATTGGTATCCGCAGTTGCTATGACGAAGGCAAGCGCTGCGCGGAAACCCTGTTCTTTGATTACTGGCGCCAGCATCAGCTCGAGATCAAGGTGATGCGTATCTTCAATACGTATGGTCCGCGCATGCACCCCAACGATGGTCGCGTGGTCAGCAATTTCATCGTGCAGGCGTTGAAGGGCGACCCCATCACCATCTATGGCGATGGTCAGCAGACACGCAGCTTCTGCTATGTCGATGACCTGATCGAGGGCATGCTGCGCCTGATGAACTCGCCGGCTGATTTCACCGGTCCGGTGAATATTGGTAATCCGGGTGAGTTCACCATGCTGGAGCTCGCTGAAACCGTGCTGCGCCTCGTGGGTGGCTCTTCCAAGATCGTTCACCGTCCGCTTCCTTCTGATGATCCGAAGCAGCGCCAGCCCGACATCAGCTTGGCCAAGGCCACCTTCGATTGGGAACCCAAGGTCTGTCTGGAAGATGGGCTGAAGGAAACCATCGCATACTTCCGCCAGCGTCTGCAGGGTTGAACATGGTCACGCCGTCAAGGATCGTGGTGATGCCGGTGTATGAGGACGTGGAGGCGTCCACCCGGCTGTTCCAGGAACTCGCCCGTACCCAAGGTCCTGATATCTACGTGGTGGCTGTCGACGACGGATCAGTGCGCCAGCCGCTGCAGGTCCAGGCCATTGCGGATGCAGGTCTCGACGGTGTGGTCATCAAGCTGCGTCGAAATGTTGGTCACCAGCGTGCCATCGCCATTGGACTGAGCTATGCCGCCGAGCACTTCGGCGACGAGGCAATCGTTGTGGTGATGGATTCAGACGGTGAGGACACGCCTGAGAGCATGACTGAACTCGTCGCGGGCTTGTCCTCCGCCGATGTCGATGTGGTCGTGGCAACCCGGAAAAGCAGGGTGGAATCGATCAAGTTCAAAGCCTTCTACTTGGTCTACAAATTCCTGTTCTCCATGCTAAGCGGTCGCAGGATCAGCTTTGGCAACTTCATGGCAGCCAAGATGCCGGCGGTTCGCCGTTTGGCGGCAATGCAGGAATTGTGGACACATGTGGCAGCCAGCGTTCTGAGCTCCAAGTTGCGTGTACAGAGCTGTCCGCTGGACCGCGGCCCACGATATGCCGGGAAGAGCAAGATGAACTTTGTGGGCCTCGCGTTGCATGGCTTCAGGGCGCTGATGGTTTTCGCGGAAGATGTGCTCGTCCGTGTAGGCATCGCATGTACGTTGGTTGCAGGCCTGTCGGTCGTGGGAGGAGTGGTCGCACTCCTGCTCAAGGCTATGGGATTCGCAACGCCAGGTTGGTTCTCCTTGGCATTCGGTATCCTGCTGCTGGTGTTCCTGCAGACGGCCGCGCTGACGCTCATCATCCTCATGCTGTCGGGCATGATCCGCAGTGGTGGCGTGCTTGGCATTGGTAGTTATCGAGAGTTCGTTGACCATGTCTCCCATGCTCGCGAGCGCTAGGACGGCTCTCGGCGGACAGTTCTTCCGCTATCTGATCAACGGGCTTGCAGCGACCGCCGTGCACTACGGTGTTCTTCGCTTCAACATTGAGGTGCTTGAGATCCCATCGGCAGGCGTGGCCAATGGGATCGCTGCTGTGTTCGGAATTCTCACGTCGTTCCTGGGTAGTCGCTACTTCGTATTTCGCGCAACCGATCGGAGCATCGTCCGTCAGGGTTCGATGTTTCTGGCGGTTTACGCCGTTATTGCCGTATTTCACGGGCTTATTCTCTACGTGTGGACCGACCGGCTGGGATTCGACTACACCGTTGGTTTTCTGGTGGCCACCGTGATGCAGATGGCCTGTAGCTTCCTCGCCAACAAATTCATGGTGTTTCGATGAATCGTTACCTGCAGGCTTGCCTGGCTACGGTCGCGTTTGTGCTGACGTTGTTTGTCATACATTTCCTGCATGTGCACTATTTCCGTGTCAACGTGGTGCTGTATGCCGCATTGATTGACGCGCTGATTGCCGTGGCGGTGACCGGAGGGGTGCTCTGGGCTGTGCGAGGTTTGGCCGCGTTCAGTGGTCTGGAACGCGTCCTGCTGTTGTCTGTGTGGGCGCTGGCTGGCTATGCGTTCGCCATCAGCGTGCCGACGGTCGTAGATCGTTCGCTGTCATTCTACATTCTGGAAAAGTTGCAGCAGCGTGGTGGCGGGATCCAGCAGGCGCGCATGGGCGATGTATTCGTCAATGAGTACATGGTCGAGCATCGGCTTGTTGACATCCGTCTGACGGAGCAGCTGCAGTCCGGGACCATTACCATAGACAATGGCTGCGTTCGGCTGACCGACAAGGGTGAGCGCGTTGCCAGCCTGGGGCGCTTCTACAGGACGCACTTCCTGCCCAAGGAGCGATTGATCATGGGGCAATACACCGATGATCTCACCGATCCCTTCAGGCATAGTGCAAAAGGCGTGGATTACCAGTGTCGATGACTATGGTCGCTTCTCCTGGAATCCGAGCGCTTTGGATGCGGCTCGCAACGATCATCGGCGCGCTTCTTGTGGCGCTGTTCGCTGCTTGGTGGGCGAGCAAGGTGCTGGGTAGTGGGCCGTTGGATGTTCACAATTTGCGTTGGGTTTGGGGTGATCTTGCCCAGGTGCACGTCGCTTGGAGCCAGTATCTGTCTGACACGTCGGCCAGCTGGCTGACAACGTTGCGCGTCAGCTATCCAGAGCCGATCAGCATCTCTCTGTTCGATCCCATGCCGCTGCTCCTGCTGGTGGCCAAGCCATTCGCGAGTCTGGTTACGCCGGGTACTCAGTACTTCGGCTACTACTTCATGGCATGTCTGGTGCTGCAAGGCGTGTTCGGCTACCTTGCGGCGCTGCGCACCTTGCGTCTTACCGGGCAGGGTGACGAGCTTCTTTCGCGATACGCCGCCGTCCTCATCGGCATCCTGTTTGCCAGCATTCCGTACACCTTCTATCGCTTCCAAGGCCACACCGCACTTTCCTCGCAATGGGTTCTGGTCATCTCTATCTGGGTCGCCCTGTCCACCCTGGACTGGAAGGGGCGTGCATGGGTGCTCGCCAATGGAGCAGTCGTGGTACTGGCCACCGGCCTGAATCCGTATCTGGCGCTCCTGGTGCTGATCAGCAACGGAAGCCTTGTCATCATGTCCTGTTCAACGCTGGGTTGGCGGCAGGTTGCAATTCGTCTCGGCAGCATGGCGGCGCTTGCGGCGTTTGGGCTCTGGGTGTTTGGGTTCATGGGCGGGACTACTGCGAGCACGAGCGGCTATGGCGTCTACTCGATGAATTTGCTGGGTCCGTTCGATTCCAATGGAAGCGCCGCGCTACTTCCGTTGGATGTCCCTGATCCCACTGGCGGCCAAAGTTTCGAGGGCTATACCTACGTAGGCCTGGGGGTGCTCGCGCTGGGCGCAATCACGCTCCTGTTGTGTCTGAATCACCGGTTGCAATCCAGTCGATTCCCCTTCATGTCGGCGCTCCTGGTCGTACTTCTGTGCACGATCGTCGCCGTGTCGACCACCATTACGCTTGCCGGACACGCGTTGGAAGTTCCCGTTCCCGGGAGCATCAACTACCTGTTGTCGCGCTTCCGCGGCAGCGGTCGCCTGTTCTGGATGGCAGGATTCTGGTTGCTGTTGATCTTCCTTGCTGCCAGCTCTCTTCGCTTGGGACTACGCAGACTGGCACTTCTCCTGACCGCGGTGGTGGCCGTCCAGCTGCTCGATATCCGTACGATCGGCCATCAAGTACGGCTGAACATTGACTCGTATCAATCGTTGCGCCTGACGGACGTCCCACGTGGCAATTACACCGCGATCTTCGTGTACCCGGCATGGCAGTGCGACCACCAGGCTACCCCAGGTGGTGTGCGCAACTATGAGTCGGTGGGACACCTTGCCGCCTCGATGGGAATTCCCACCAATAATTTCTATGCTGCTCGTACACCCGATAAGCAGACTGCATATCACTGCGACTACGCAGCACGTCTCAAAACGATTGATCCAGGTGCTGTCTATCTTGTTTCGGGCGCGCTGCTCGAGCAGCATCGTTCGACATTGACGGCGGCGCACGAGTGCACGCCAATGGCCAACAGCGACGGTGCATGGAAATGCCTGCCCAAGCCTTCGCGCTGAACGCTGACCGGTACGCACGCCGCGCTGGCGTGGGCTGGTTGATTGCGGTGGTCTGCCTTGCTGTGGTGACTTGGACCAGCACCGGCCTTGTCCAGTTCAACCCGACCGATCACGTTGCCTGGAAGGGTGATTGGCAGACTGCAAAACACTGTCTTGAACAGACAGTCCGTTTGCCATGCGAAGGGATGAGCAAGTTTCCCCTTGCCTATCTGGTCAATGCGGGCATAACGGAGACCTCCAGCGGCCTCACCGCTGTCCGCTTGGCTACACTCAATTTGTTCTGTTTGTTGCTGCCGCTTGCGGCATTGTGGTTTACAAGGGGCGGGGTACTGCTGCTCCGTGCTGGCTGGGCGTATGTGCTCGCGCTGGCCCTGAGTCCTCTGCCGATGTTCTACGTCCTTAGCGGCGCATTGGAGGTTCAGGCTGGTGTCTTCTGTGGCCTATACATCGCGGCGTTCGTTCAGGTGCTCACGGCACCAAACCTTCAGCCGGCCAGGTCTTCGTGGTGGATGTTGGGCCTAGCAGGGTTCCTGTTTCCACTTTACAAAGACACACTAGCTTTGTTTATGGGAGCGGCGATGGCGTTACTGCTCCTCGTTGCCATTCGACCTCTCCACGCCCTGTATCAACACCCGGCAGGCAGATCGCGTCTCAGGTGCGCGTTTGCCGTTGCCGTGGGACCTGTCCTGCTGTCGCAGGTTCTGGCGGCTGCATACAGTTGGTTCAAGTACGGGGTGCCGCTGCCCAAGGCCTACATGGCCGAGGCTGAACTGACCACTCCAGCGCTGGCAAAGAGTGCTGAATTCTTCTTTGGATCCATATTCTCCCCAAATGGCGGCATTCTTGTCTTCTGGGGCGGGGCGCTGCTCATGGGCTTGGTCGGTTGGCGGATCGTGGGCCTCGTTCCGCGCCGCCAGGCGTTGCTGGCAGCGCTGACCGTATTAATCTTGTCGGCCGTGGCCTTTGCGCGCTGGTGGGCACCATTCGGCTGGGATGCCTGGGGTGATCGACTCTTGTTGCCTGCTGCCTTGGCGTTGCTCATCAGTGCCATGTGCTGCCTCCGCATCCTGGAGCCGGAGCAGGCAAGCAACCGTTCCTGGGTCGGTGCGGCGCTGGCGAGCATTCCCTTGCTGGTCTGCTCCAGCTATTACATGGCTGTCCCGTATCTGAGTCCGAAAGGGGAGGCCATGACCCGTTCGCTCTGGCCCGGCCCGGCCTGTGTGACAATGCGCGACGCGTTGGCGACCGAGGCCGCTGACCAAGGCCTTGCATTCTGGAAAGGCAACATCTACTACCAGTGCGCGCGGGAGCGCATGCTCCACGTACCCGCACCCTAGCAACGTCGTATAGAGAGATAACCAATGAAGATCGCCATTGCGGGCACCGGCTATGTGGGCCTTTCCAACGGTGTGCTGTTGGCGCGCCATCACGAAGTGGTCGCGCTTGACCTGATTGCAGATAAGGTGGAGAAGCTCAACCGGGGCGAGTCCCCGATTGTTGACGCTGAGATCCAGCAGGCGCTGCAGAGCGGTACGCTGAACTTCCGCGCCACGCTCGACCCCGTTGACGCCTATGCTGACGCGGCATACGTGATCATTGCCACGCCAACCGATTACGATCCCGAAACGAACTATTTCAACACCCGTTCGATTGAGGCCGTAATCAAGCAGGTGCTTGAAATCAATCCGTCCGCTACGATGGTGATCAAATCCACCATTCCCGTGGGATACACCCAGAGTGTTCGTGCGAAGTTTGGTGTCGATAACATCTTGTTTTCGCCCGAGTTCCTGCGCGAGGGTCGCGCACTTTACGACAATCTGTACCCGTCCCGTATCATCGTGGGCGGTAGTTCGGCTGAAGCCAAACAGTTCGCCCAGATGCTTGAGCAGGGTGCGGAAAAGCAGGATGTGCCCGTCCTGCTTACGGATTCGACAGAGGCTGAGGCAATCAAGCTGTTCGCCAATACGTATCTGGCGATGCGCGTGTCCTACTTCAATGAGCTCGACACCTATGCAATGACGCATGGCTTGGACAGCCGTCAGATCATTGAGGGGATCTGTCTCGACCCGCGTATCGGGGGAGGGTACAACAATCCTTCTTTCGGCTATGGGGGCTACTGCTTGCCGAAAGACACCAAGCAGTTGTTGGCAAACTACCAGAGTGTTCCCCAGAACATCATCCGGGCAATTGTTGACTCCAATACAACCCGGAAGGACTTCATTGCAGGGGATATCCTGCGTCTGAAACCCAAGGTAGTGGGCATCTATCGCTTGATCATGAAGAGTGGGTCGGACAACTTCCGTTCTTCCAGCATTCAAGGAATCATGAAGCGGATCAAAGCGAAGGGCGTCGAGGTCATCGTGTATGAGCCCGTATTGGGAGATGCAGATTTCTTCAACTCGCGCGTGGTCAATGACCTTGAGGCATTCAAGCGCGAGGCTGACGTCATCATCAGTAACCGAATGTCCGAAAATATCGCCGACGTATCAGAGAAGGTCTACACCAGGGACCTGTTTGGCGATAACTGACCATATCTACGGAGTTCATGTCAAGGCCGGGCGAGAGCCCGGCCTTATTGCTTTAACTCAAGTGAGTCCAAACGACGGATCAGTCGCCCACATGAAACGGAAAGGCTTCGATCAGGCCTGAAGCCGGCTCGGTCTCACGGCCGCAGAGCAGAGTTTGACGCCGGAAGATGCTGGTGCGTCGGTGGGTGCATCACCGTATGGCGTCCGGATGGGTCGCGCAGAATGCGCTGGTGGTCTTGCTGTACCTGCAAAGGGGGGAGCAGTAATACATCCATGAAGTCAGGAATGCTTGGGCGCCGGAATGCATGGAGGCACCAGTAGTTCATTTCGAGTGCCGTGGCGGGATTGTTCCGCTACAACGACCACTGCTTCCTCGAAGTACTCGTAACTCGAACCACTCGACATCGATCTTGATTATGTCGCTCCTGTGGGGCTGGCCGCTACGTATGACGTCACCAAAGGTCTCGATTCGAATGGGCCCAATTGCATGTACGGCGTCTGCCTGGTTCTGGCTAGCTTCAAAAGCCCCGGGAAGATTTTGTAAGGAAAAGACTAGTTCAAATTTTCCCGCATGCTCACCCAAACAGGCAAATGCAAGGTGACGTTTTTAAACCGCCAGCGCGCTTCACATTATCCCTGAGGAGTTGAAATGTCCTTGGTGATGGCTCGAAAGCGTGAACATGCTCGGGGATGCGGGAATGCAAGAGCGTAGTGAGGCCAACGCTGGCGCCCTCGTTCAGAAGGATTTCGTGAGCCATGTCCGACAGACTCCTGATGGTGTGTCGCTCAAATCTTCCTTTCATATAACTCATGTACAGCGCATCGGTCAAAACCCTATAGGGTTGTCCAATGAAAATCTCGGGCCCATCTTCATACGTACCCTTCCCCCTGCCCACTGTCTGGTTCTTCCCGACATAGGTGCAGCTTATCGCCTTGGGCTAGAAAAAAGCGCCCGCTGCAGGGCAGCGGGCGCTCATGTCGAGATATTCTAAAGTTAAGATTCTCGATCAGGCCCGGCCATAGCTGTCTTCGAAGCGGACGATATCGTCTTCGCCCAGATAGCTGCCGGACTGTACTTCGATAAGTTCCAGCGGCAGCTTGCCCGGATTCTTCAGGCGATGGGTGATGCCGAGCGGGATGTAGGTGCTCTGGTTTTCCGACAGCAGGATCACCTCGTCACCGCGGGTCACTTCGGCCGTGCCGCTGACCACGATCCAGTGTTCGGCACGGTGGTGGTGCATCTGCAGACTCAGCGTCGCACCCGGCTTCACGGTAATGCGCTTGACCTGGAAGCGGGCACCGTTGTCGATGGAATCGTAAGCGCCCCACGGGCGGTAGACCTTGCGATGGGCGGCGGCTTCGCTGCGGCCGTCGCGCTTGATCTGGCCGACGATTTCCTTGACGTCCTGCACGCGGTCCTTGTGGCCCACGAACACGGCGTCGTCGGTTTCCACGACCACCACGTCCTGCAGTCCGACCATGGCAATCAAGCGGTTGCCATAGGCGTAGCTGTCCTTGCAGTCCAAGGCGATCACGTCACCGTGGCAGGCATTGCCGTCGGCGTCCTTGTCCGACACTTCCCACAGCGCCGACCACGAACCCACGTCGTTCCATTCTGCATCCAGCGGGACGACCGCAGCATCGGCGGTTTTTTCCATCACTGCGTAGTCGATCGAGTCGTTCGGGCTGGCAGCGAAGGCATCGGCGTCCAGTCGGATGAAGTCATTGTCGCGGGCCGCCTTGTCGAGTGCCTGGCGGCACGCAGCCAGGATCGCCGGCTGCAGCGCTTCCAGTTCCTTCAGGTACCGCGAGGCCTTGAAGAGGAACATGCCACTGTTCCAGAAGTACTCGCCCGAAGCGACGTACTGTTCAGCGGTGGCCAGGTCGGGCTTCTCGACGAAACGGTCGACGGCACGCACGCCTTCGCCGGCGGCGGCCTTGATGTAGCCATAGCCGGTTTCCGGCGCAGTCGGCACGATGCCGAAGGTGACCAGCTTGCCGGCCTCGGCTGCGATGGCAGCTTCCTTGACCGCCGCGTGGAAGGCTGCTTCGTTGCGGACCACATGGTCGGAAGGCAGGACCAGCAACAGGGCGTCGTTTCCGCCGGCCAAGGCCTGCAGCGCGGCGATGGCAATGGCCGGCGCGGTGTTGCGGCCAACCGGCTCAAGAATCAGGGCTTGCGGCAGCACCTTGCACTCACGCAACTGCTCGGCCGCCATGAAGCGGTGTTCCTGGTTGGCAACCACGATCGGCGCAGCACCTGCAATGGAAGCGACGCGCTTCCAGGTGGCCTGCAGCATGGTGTCATCGCCGACCAGAGGCAGGAACTGCTTCGGATAGGCTTCGCGCGACAGCGGCCACAGCCGTGTGCCCGAGCCGCCGGAAAGAATGACGGGAACAATAGGGGTCATACGAAGTGGTCCTTCTCAGTGATTGGCTGGCGTGCCGCCAATCAGGGCGGTCAGCTCGCGGATGCGGTCCTGCAGCAATGCTTCATCACCGCGGGTCTCGATGTTCAGCCGCAGCAGCGGTTCGGTGTTGGAACTGCGCAGATTGAAACGCCAGTCGGCGAAATCGGCGCTGACGCCGTCGGTACGATCCAGGGACGGCTGTTGCGGTTCGAAATGCGCCAACACGCGTGCGACGGTCGCCTTGGCATCGTCCACGCGGAAGTTGATCTCGCCACTGCACGGGTAAGCCTTCATGCGGTCCGCCACCAGTTCGCCCAGCGACTTGCCGCTGCTGGAAACGAGCTGTGCGATCAGCAGCCAGGGGATCATGCCCGAGTCGCAGTAGGCGAACTCGCGGAAGTAGTGGTGTGCGCTCATTTCGCCACCGTAGATGGCGTCCTCAGCACGCATGCGCTCCTTGATGAAGGCATGCCCGGTCTTGCTCATGATCGGCACGCCACCGGCCAGCTTGACCATCTCCACGGTGTTCCAGGTCAGGCGCGGGTCGTGGATGATCTTGCCGCCGGGCTGGCGTGCGAGCAGCGCCGTGGCCAGCAGCCCAACCAGGTAGTAACCCTCGATGAAGTTGCCTTCGGCGTCGAAGAAGAAGCAGCGATCGAAGTCGCCATCCCAGGCAATACCGAAGTCAGCGCCATGCTTGCGCACGGCATCACGGGTTGCCGCACGGTTTTCCGGCAGCAAGGGATTGGGGATGCCGTGGGGGAAACTGCCATCCGCTTCGTGTTGGATGCGGATGAATTCGAACGGCAGGTGTGCGGCCAGTTCGTCGATCACCAGGCCTGCGCCGCCGTTTCCGGGGTTGGTGACGATCTTCAGCGGCTTCAGATTGGCCACGTTGACATAACCCAGCAGATGCTGGATGTAGGCGGACTTGTCCGCATCCCGGCGGATCGTGCCCTGGCCATTGCCGAGGGGGGCGTCCGAGGCAGCGAAGTCGCGGATGTCGAACAGGCCCGTATCGCCACTGATCGGCTTGGATTCCTCGCGGACCAGCTTCATCCCGTTGTAGTCCATCGGATTGTGGCTGGCGGTCACCATGATGCCGCCGGCCGCCTTGCGGTGGAACGTCTGGAAGTAGACCTCCTCGGTGCCACATATGCCGATGTCGATAACGTCGCGTCCACTCGCCGTCAGACCCTCCACGGCAGCCTGCATCAGGGCGGGGCTGCTGAGGCGGATGTCGTGTCCAACCACTACCGGTCCCGGGCCCAGCAACGCAGCGGTGCCAGCGCCGATACGGCGGGCAAGGCGTTCATCCAGTTCATCCGGAACGCGGCCACGGATGTCATAGGCCTTGAAACACGGGAGCGTCATCAATGCAGTCCTTACACGGGTTGACCCCGGATTATAACGACAGGCACTGCAAGGACGAGTGATCCAGACCGGCGTCCCTGCAAGCCATCATTCAAACAGGACGTGCCGCGTAACATGTTGATTACGCGGCACTTTGGGTGAATTCTCAGCCCAGCGCCTTTTCGAGCTCGGGCAGGATCGTGAACAGATCCCCGACCAGGCCGATGTCGGCAATCTCGAAGATCGGCGCATCGCCGTCCTTGTTGATCGCCACGATCGTGCCAGCATCCTTGATGCCGGTCAGGTGCTGGATGGCACCGCTGATGCCCACGGCCACGTACAGCTCCGGCGCGATGATCTTGCCGGTCTGGCCGACCTGCAGATCGCTGGGCACGTAGCCGGCGTCAACCGCGGCACGCGAGGCACCGACGGCGGCACCGAGCTTGTCGGCCAGTTGGAAGATGACCTTGAAGTTCTCTTCCGAGCCGACGCCGCGGCCACCGGAGACCACGCGCTTGGCGGCCTGCAGGTCCGGGCGGTCGCTGGCACCGGCGGCCAGGCCCACAAATCGGGTATGGGTCGGCAGGGCCGCATCCACGCTGGCCGCTTCAACGGTGGCATTGCCACCCTGGGCGGCTTCCGGCCAGGAGGCGGCGCGCACTGTGGCGACCACGATCTGGTCGGCCGGGGCTTCCACGGTGATGATCGCGTTGCCGGCATAGATCGGGCGCTTGAAGGTGTGGCTGCCTTCCACGCTCATCAGGTCGGACACCTGGTTGACGCCCAGCAGGGCGGCCACGCAGGGCATCAGGTCCTTGCCGAAGGTGGTGGACGGGCCGAACACGTGGCTGTAGCCCTTGGCCAGCTGCGCGATCTGCGGGGCCAGCACCTGGGCAATGGCCTGCGCATTGGCGGCGTTGGCCACGGTCAGGACCTTGGCCACGCCGGCGATCTTCGCTGCTTCAGCAGCAACGGCGGCCGGGTCGGCGGCCAGCACCAGCACGTCGATCCTGGCACCGCTGATGGCGGCGGCGGCGCTGACGGTCTTGGCGGTGGCGGCGTTGAGCTTGCCGTCGTGGTGCTCGGCGATGACGAGAATCTTGCTCATTACAGCAGCCCCTTCTGCTTGAGTGCGGCAACCAGTTCGGCCGCGTCCTTGACCATCACACCCTTGCTGCGCTTGGACGGCGCGGCGTACTGGGTGGTCTTGAAGGTGTCGGCGGCTTCAACGCCCAGATCGGCCAGCTGCAGGGTTTCCAGCGGCTTGGCCTTGGCCTTCATGATGTCCGGCAGCTTGATGAAGCGCGGCTCGTTCAGGCGCAGGTCGGTGGTGACCACCGCCGGCAGGTCTACTTCCAGCGTTTCCAGGCCGGCGTCGACTTCGCGGGTGACCGTGGCCTTGCCGTCGGCAATGTCCAGCTTGCTGGCGAAGGTCGCCTGCGGGCGGCCCCACAGCGTGGCCAGCATCTGGCCGGTCTGGTTGGCATCGTCGTCGATGGCCTGCTTGCCCAGGATCACCAGGTCCGGCTGTTCCTTCTCGATCAGCTTGAGCAGGGTGCGCGAGGCGGTCAGCGGCTGGATGGCCTGGTCGGTCACCACGTGGATGGCGCGGTTGGCGCCCATGGCCAGGCCGTTGCGCAGATGCGCCTGGGCGTCGGCCGGGGCGATGGTGGCGACGACCACTTCCGTGGCGATGCCCTTGTCGCGCAGGCGCAGGGCTTCTTCCAGTGCGATTTCATCGAAGGGGTTGGGGGACAGCTTGACGCCGTCGGTGACCACGCCGGAACCGTCCGGCTTGACCTGAATGCGGACGTTGTAGTCCACCACGCGCTTGTACGCGACGAGGATTTTCATCTGGTACTCGATCCTTGTAGTGCCGGCCGTTGGCCGGCTCACAGTAACGGGAAACGTCCGGTCCTCGCACAGCAACCGGTTCGGGGGTGGGATCTGGATTCTAACTGGCCTTGCGTGACCATGCGAATGCGTATGGTTGTGCTGCGATGCCGCATCGAAAGGTTTGCAGCGCCGATGTTCAGGCGCCGCATGCGGTCCTCAACATCGGTCGATGTATTCTGTAGTGCTGTCAGGGCTGCGCCCGGCTTGCACCGAATTGGAGAACTGGTAGTGTCCACATGGCTTGTCACCGGCGGCGCCGGATTCATAGGCGGTAACTTCGTTCTCGAAGCCGTTGCCCGCGGCATCAAGGTCGTGAACCTGGATGCGCTTACCTACGCCGGCAACCTGAAGACCCTGTCCAGCCTGGACGGCAACCCGAACCACGTGTTCGTGCAGGGCGACATCGGCGACCGCGCCCTGGTGGCGCGCCTGCTGGCCGAACACCAGCCCGATGCCGTGCTGAATTTCGCTGCCGAAAGCCATGTGGACCGTTCCATCGACGGCCCGGGCGCCTTTATCCAGACCAACGTGGTGGGTACCCTGGGCCTGCTGGAAGCGGTGCGTGACCACTGGAAGGGCCTGCCGGCCGAGCAGGGCGCGGCGTTCCGCTTCCTGCACGTGTCCACCGACGAGGTGTACGGCACCCTGGGCGAGACCGGCAAGTTCAGCGAAACCACTCCGTATGCGCCCAATTCGCCGTACTCGGCGTCCAAGGCGGCGTCGGACCACCTGGTGCGCGCGTTCCATCACACCTACGGGCTGCCGGTGCTGACCACTAACTGCTCGAACAACTACGGCCCGTACCATTTCCCGGAAAAGCTCATTCCGCTGGTGATCGCCAAGGCGCTGGCCGGTGAGCCGCTGCCGGTGTACGGCGACGGCAAGCAGGTGCGCGACTGGCTGTTCGTGACCGACCACTGCGAAGCGATCCGTACCGTGCTGGCCAAGGGCCAGGTGGGCGAGACCTACAACGTGGGCGGCAATTCGGAAAAGCAGAACATTGAAGTGGTGCACGCGATCTGCGCGCTGCTCGATGCACGCCGCCCGCGCGACGATGGCCAGCCGCGCAGCAGCCAGATCACCTATGTCACCGACCGCCCCGGCCATGACCGCCGCTACGCGATCGATGCCTCCAAGCTGAAGAACGACCTGGGCTGGGAACCGGCGTACACCTTCGAACAGGGCATCGCCTTCACCGTTGACTGGTACCTGGACAACCAGGAGTGGGTGAACGGCGTGCTGGATGGCAGCTACCGCCTGCAGCGCATCGGCACTTCAGCCTGAACCCGGGAGACGACATGACCCAACGCAAAGGCATCATCCTGGCCGGAGGTTCCGGCACGCGGCTGTATCCGATCACCAAGGGCGTCAGCAAGCAGCTGCTGCCGGTGTACGACAAGCCGATGATCTACTACCCGCTGAGCGTGCTGATGCTGGCGGGCATCCGTGAAGTGCTGATCATCAACACCCCGCACGAACAGGCCCTGTTCCAGCAGCTGCTGGGCGATGGTTCGCAGTGGGGCATGGATATCCAGTACGCCGTGCAGCCCAGCCCCGATGGCTTGGCCCAAGCCTACCTGATCGGCCGGGAGTTTCTGGACGGACAGCCGAGCTGCCTGGTTCTGGGCGACAACATCTTCCACGGTCACGGCCTGCGCGAAGTACTTGCGCGCGCTGACGAGCGCGTGGACGGTGCTACCGTGTTCGGCTACTGGGTGAACGACCCGGAGCGCTACGGCGTGGCCGAGTTCGACAAGAGCGGCAGGGTGGTCGATCTTGTTGAGAAGCCGGAGCACCCGCGTTCCAACTATGCGGTGACCGGTCTGTACTTCTACGACGGCCGCGCCAGTGACTATGCTGCGGAACTGAAGCCGTCGGCGCGTGGCGAGCTGGAAATCACCGATCTCAACAAGCGCTATCTGGCGGAGGGTCACCTGCATCTGGAAGCGCTGGGCCGCGGGTATGCCTGGCTCGATACTGGTACCCACCAGTCGCTGCTGGAAGCGTCCAACTTCATCGAAACCATCCAGACCCGCCAGGGCTTGCAGGTCTGCTGCCCCGAGGAAATCGCCTTCGGCAAGGGCTGGATCAGCGCCGGGCAGCTGGAAGCACTGGCTGCACCGCTGATCAAGAATGGCTACGGCCAATATCTGCAGAAGCTGGCACTGCGTGGAGTGGTTCCGTGAAAGTGATTGAAACCCGCTTGCCGGGCTGTGTTGTGATTGAACCGAAAGTGTTCGGCGACGAGCGTGGATTTTTCTTCGAAGGCTGGAACGCTGCGCGTTTCGGTGAGCTCGGGTTGCCCACGCAGTTCGTGCAGAGCAATGTGTCATCCTCCAGCAAGGGGGTTCTACGCGGCCTGCACTATCAGTGGCCGCGCCCGCAGGGCAAGCTGGTGAGCGTTCTGGAAGGCGAAGTTTATGATGTTGCCGTGGACATCCGTCGCGGCTCGCCGACCTTTGGTCAGTGGGAGGCGGTTGTGCTGAGTGCGCAGAACAAGCGTCAGTTCTGGATTCCAGAGGGCTTCGCGCATGGTTTTGCCGTGCTGTCCGACTCCGCACTTTTCCACTACCTGTGCACTGATGTCTACGTGCCCGAGGCCGATGCTGGCATTCGCTGGAATGATGGCGCGATTGCCGTGGATTGGCCGTTGGGCTCGCCGACGCTGTCGCCCAAGGACGAGCGTGCGCCTTTCCTGGTTGATATTGCAGACGAGCGTCTGCCGGTGTTTGCTGCATGACCACGTTGGTTCTTGGCGGCAATGGCCAGCTTGGCCAGGAGCTGCTGCGGGCATTGGCGCCATCGGGACCGGTGGTCGCGACAACCCGGACCGGCAGGTTGCCCGATGGCAGCGCCTGTGAGATCGCAGATTTCAATCGCCCCGAGCTTCTGCCAGCCCTGCTGGACAGCGTGCAGCCTTCGGTCGTCGTCAACGCCGCTGCGTATACGGCGGTTGATCGTGCCGAGCAGGACGTGGAAGCAGCATTCACGGCCAACGCTATCGCTCCAGGCGTGATCGCGCGTTGGTGTGCCACGCGCGGCGTGCCGCTGGTGCATTACTCCACCGATTATGTTTTCGATGGGCAGGGGCACAGGCCGTACCACGAAGACGATTTGACTGCGCCTTTGGGTGTCTATGGCACCAGCAAGCGTGATGGGGAGGATGCCGTCCGCGCTGCCGGCGGTCGCCATTTGATTTTCCGCACGTCCTGGGTATATGCCTCGCACGGTGCCAATTTCCTGCGCACCATGCTGCGTCTCGGTGCCGAGCGTCCGCGCTTGCGGGTGGTGGCCGATCAGATCGGCACGCCCACGCCCGCCATCCTGATTGCCGAATTCACGGCGCGCGCGCTGCAGCATCCCGATCAACTGTCCGGCACTTGGCATCTGACGGCCAGCGGCCAGACCAGCTGGCATGGATTCGCGGAAGCGATCTTCGACGAAGCGGTGGCGATGGGGCTGCTCACGCAGCGTCCTGAGGTCGAGGCGATCAGCAGCGCAGATTATCCGACGCCGGCTCGTCGCCCGGCTTGGTCGGTGCTGGACAATCATGCGATCCAGCGTGCATTCGGCGTTGAACTGCCACGTTGGGAGGACGGGCTCCGTCGCGTGATGGCGCAGCTGGCGGCACGCGACGAAGCTTGAGCTGCGATCAGGACGTCGCGGCCTCTACCCGGATGGGCGTTGTTGCAGGGGCATGGAACCTGCCCGGGGCCGCATGAGGAAACAGGCCGTGTCGAATCCAGCCTGATTGCAGCCACGGCGGCGCCCGCTGCGGTCACCGCTTCAGGAGGCCTTCCGCCGCCGCCGCGCCTTCGGTGTCACCCCTGGCAGCGGGGCCAGCAGCGCCTCCAGATCCTCGTCGTTGAAGCGCGGTGCGGCCGAATCGGCGCCTTCCAGCAGGGTGTCGGCCAGCGCGGCCTTGCGCTGCTGCAGCTCGGCAATGCGTTCTTCGATGCTGCCAGCGGCAATCAGCCGGTACACGAACACCGGTTGCTGCTGGCCGATGCGGTGCGCACGGTCGGTGGCCTGGTTTTCCGCTGCGGGGTTCCACCAGGGGTCGAAATGGATGACCGTGTCGGCCGCGGTCAGGTTCAGGCCGACGCCGCCGGCCTTCAGGCTGATCAGGAAGATCGGCACCTCGCCCTGCATGAAACGCTGCACCGGGGTGGCCCGGTCCTGGGTGTCGCCGGTCAGCTGCACATAGCCCAGGCCCAGCTCGTCCAGGGCCTGGCCGATCAGCGCCAGCATGCTGGTGAACTGCGAGAACAGCAGGATGCGGCGGCCTTCTTCCACCATCTCCGGCAGCATGTCGCGCAGCAGCTCCAGTTTCGCCGACGGCGCCTGCCGGGCCGGCGCTTCACCGGGCAGCAGGCGCGGGTCGCAGCAGACCTGGCGTAGCTTCAGCAGCGCATCGAGCACCACGATGTGGCTGCGGCCCATCCCCTGGCTGGCCACCGCTTCGCGCACCTTGGCTTCCATCGACGCGCGCACGGTTTCGTACAGATCGCGCTGTGCACCTTCCAGCGCCACGCTGCGGGTGATCAGCGTCTTGGCCGGCAGTTCGGTGGCCACCTGGTCTTTGCGCCGGCGCAGCATGAACGGGCGCAGGCGCTGCGCCAGCAGGTGCGCGCGCTGCGGATCACTGCCGCGCTCGATCGGGTGCCGCCAATGCTGGTTGAACAGCTTTTCGCTGCCCAGCAGGCCGGGCAGCAGGAAATCGAACTGGGTCCAGAGTTCGCCCAGATGGTTTTCCAGCGGCGTGCCGGTCAGGCACAGCCGGTGCCGTGCATGCAGCGTGCGCAGGGTGACCGCGGCGCGCGACTTCGGGTTCTTCACCTGCTGCGCCTCGTCCAGGATCAGCAGGTGGTAATCGTGGGCCTGCAGCGCGGCTTCATCGCGCCACAGCAGCGGGTAGGTGGTCAGCACCAGGTCGTGTTCGCCGATGCGGGCGAAGTCATCGGTGCGGTCATTGCCGTGCAGGACCAGCACGCGCAGGTCGGGGGTGAAGCGCGCGGCTTCGCTCTGCCAGTTGTGCAGCAGCGAGGTGGGCACCACCACCAGGGCCGGTTGCTGCAGCCGCCCGGCCTCTTTTTCCAGCAGGATGTGCGCCAGCGTCTGCAGGGTCTTGCCCAGGCCCATGTCGTCGGCCAGCACGCCGCTCAGGTCCTGCTGGCGCAGGTACTGCAGCCAGGCCAGGCCCTCGCGCTGGTACGGGCGCAGGGTGGCGGCCAGGCCGGCGGGCGGTTCCACCTCGCCCAGCGCGGGCGCCTGCATCAGCCGCTGCACCAGCGCCCGGGTGTCCTTGCGGCTCTTGAACTGCAGGCGGGCATCGTCCTGCAATGCACGCAGGCGGCCACGGTCGCGCGCGGACAGGCGCAGGGCGCCGCCGCGCTGGGTGAACAGGTCGGCCAGCAGGGCGATGACCGGCTTCAGCCGGCCGGCGCGCAGCGCGATGCGCGTGTTGTCGCCGGCCGACAGCAGGATGTTCTCATCATCGCCAATGCTGTCGATCTGCCCGCGCAGCCAGCGCGGATCGGTCTGCAGCACCTGCTGCAGCAGCGGCGCCAGGGCCACGCTGCGGTCGTCGACCTGGATGTCCAGCGCCAGCGTGAACCAGCCTTCGTCCTTCGGGTCGGTCTGGATGTCCAGCTGGATATCGTCCACCCGGGTGATGCGGTGGCGGAAATCGTCGGCCGGCTCGATCTTCCAGCCCAGTGCTTCCAACCGCGGCACTTCGTCCAGCAGGAAATGGGTCCAGTCGTGGGTGCGCAGGTCGAACTGCGGTCCGGCGCCGTCCAGCACCGCGCGCGGGTTCTGGTCGCGGTACAACTGCGCACTGCGCAGTTCTTTTTCGCGCCGGGCTTCTTCGGCCAGGTCGCGCGGCAGCAGGGCCAGGCGGCCCTCGGCATCGTGCGCGAACAGGGTGGGGTCATCCAGGAAGCGCACGTGTTCGTCGTACTCGAACGCCACGGTGGCCACGTCGGCCCACTGCGACGGCGCGCGGTAGCCCAGCCAAGCGGGCCGGAATTCCACCGTATGCAGGCGCAGCACCGGGGTCATGGCCTGCACCTGCAGCGTGGCCAGCGCGGCGTCGCCGCCGGGGCGCGGCAGGGCCGGGTCGATCTGCATCAGCAGCTGGGCCACGATGGGTTCTTCGTTGGGCAGCAGCGGTGGCAGCTCCAGGAACTCATCGGCGTCGGCCACGGCCACGTCCAGCAGCAGCGGCCCGACCTCGCCGGTGGCCGGGTCCAGGTAGCAGGCCGACTGGCCCAGCACCATGCCCTGCGCACCGCCTTCCACCTCCAGCCAGGGGGTGGGCAGGGTCGTGCCCTGCTGCGGCAGGGCGCGCCAGCCCAGGGTGCCACGGCGCGGTGCACCGCTGCGGGCGGGCACGCGCTGGCCCGGGCCGTCGCCATGGATCCAGCCATGGCCGCTGGCCACGATCAGCTGCAGGGTCGCATTGATATCGAACTGACGACCCTTCATGCGGCCCTGGCGCAGCGCCCATAGCTGCGCCAGCACGGCCACGTCGTCCTGGCTGAGGTAGCCGGGCGGCTCCAGCAGCAGTTCAGGGGTGATGTCCAGCAGCTTTTCGAAGGTGAGTGGCCCGCCGGCGGGCTGGTGGGTGCGGCGCGGCAGGATCGCGGGCCGGTTCTGGAAGGTGCCCACGTCGAAGGCAATGCCACGGGGGTGCGCGCGCGCCGGCGTGCTTCGCGCGGCCTGCCAGCGCGACAGTTCGTCCAGCAGTTCGGCACGCGGCGGCATGGCCAGGTCCTGCGCGCTCAGGGGGGCCGGGTCCTGCGCCAGCTCGGGTTCCAGCAGCTGGATGACCAGCACCGTGGCCACGTGCTTGCAGTTCTGCCCCACCGGGCAGGTGCAGTGGCTGTGCAGGCGGCTGCGCGCGGTGCGCGTGCTGGCGGCCAGGTCGATTTCCACGTGGTAGGGCTGGCGCGCGCTGCCCTGGACGTCTGCACTCAGCGTGTCGCCCTGCAGCTGCAGGGCGCGCACGCTGGACAGGTAGTGCGCGGTCTTCTGCAGCGTGCGTTCGTCGATCCAGCGCAGAAGGTCTTCGTCGGTGTAGGTCAGGGCCATCGCTACCTGCGGGGGAGGCGGCGTGGGGCGAACCACGCTGCGTGGAGGGTGCGGCATTCTACCCAAAGCCCCTGCAACGCCCCGACAATGCTGCGGCGCATCCAGGGCCCGGGCGGGCCTGCGGCTAGAATGCCCTCATTCTTACCGTGCAGGGCAGTACAGCAATGCAGCAATCGACTTCCAGCAGCAAGCGCAGCAAGCGCTTCGCCTCGGCGGCACAGGCGCTGCAGGGCGTGGTCGCCGATGGCCAGATCCTGGCCGTGGGCGGCTTCGGCCTGTGTGGCATTCCCGAAGCACTGATCGCGGCGCTGCGCGACAGTGGCGCCAAGGGCCTGACGGTCATTTCCAACAATGCGGGCGTGGACGGCTTCGGCCTGGGCCAGCTGCTGGAAACGCGGCAGATCAAGAAGATGATCTCGTCCTACGTGGGCGAGAACAAGGAATTCGAACGCCAGTTCCTGGCCGGCGAGCTGGAACTGGAATTCAATCCGCAGGGCACCCTGGCCGAGCGCCTGCGCGCCGGCGGTGCGGGCATCCCGGCGTTCTTCACCGCCACCGGTTACGGCACCGTGGTGGCCGAGGGCAAGGAAACCCGTGAATTCGACGGCAAGCACTACGTGATGGAAACCGCGCTGCGTGCCGACGTGGCCCTGGTGAAGGCATGGAAGGCCGACGAGGCCGGCAACCTGGTGTTCCGCAAGACCGCGCGCAACTTCAACCCGGCCTGCGCGATGGCCGGCAAGGTGTGCATCGTGGAAGTGGAGGAGGTGATGCCGGTGGGCGCGATCGATCCGGACCAGGTGCACCTGCCGGGCATCTATGTGCACCGCATCGTGCACAACCCGCATCCCGAAAAACGCATTGAACAGCGCACGATCCGCGCGGAGGGCAACTGAGATGGCGTGGACCCGTGACGAGATGGCGGCCCGCGCCGCCCGTGAATTGACCGATGGCGCCTACGTGAACCTGGGTATCGGCCTGCCGACCCTGGTGGCCAACCATATTCCCGAAGGCGTGGACGTGTGGCTGCAGTCGGAAAACGGCCTGCTCGGCATCGGCCCGTTCCCCACCGACAGTGAAGTGGACGCCGACCTGATCAATGCCGGCAAGCAGACCGTGACCGCGCGCGCCGGTGCCAGCTACTTCGGCAGCCACGACAGCTTCGCGATGATCCGCGGTGGCCACGTGAACCTGGCCATCCTGGGCGCCATGCAGGTAACCGACAAGGGTGACCTGGCCAACTGGATGGTGCCGGGCAAGATGGTCAAGGGCATGGGCGGCGCGATGGACCTGGTGGCCGGTGTGCAGCGCGTGGTGGTGCTGATGGAACACACCGCCAAGAACGGTGAGCACAAGATCCTGGCCGAATGCTCGCTGCCGCTGACCGGCGTGGGCGTGGTCGATCGCATCATCACCGACCTGGCCGTGTTCGACGTGACCGACAACGGCCTGCTGCTGGTGGAGGCCGCGCCCGGCGTGGGCGATGACGAACTGAAGGAAAAGACCGGCGTCGCGTTCGCACGCGCCTGATTGAAAGCATGGGGGCCGATGGCCCCCGCTGCTCAACTGCGGCGGGCGTAGGCGTACGTCGTGTCCTGGGGCGACGGCAGCCCGAGTAGCGTGGCTGCATCCTGCTGGTGGTAGCCCGCATGGCGCGCGACCAGCGTGAACGTTCGCTCGACGGCATGGGCGAGGGTGCCGTCCACCTGCCCGGCCTCGGTGTCGAACAGCGAAGGCTGCAGGTGCGTGTCCAGCATGGGCCGCAGGCCTTCAAGCCGCACCCAGAACATGCTGCCCGCGATGAAGGTGTCGGCGTTGATGTCGCCCTGCGCCACGCCGAAACGGCTCAGCAATGCCTGCACGTTGCGTTCGTTCGCGCCCCAGAAGTAATCCAGGCGTTGTACGTGCCCTTCCGGCGGCACCAGGCCCAGCGCGGGGTCCTTGGCAAAGGCCTCCACGATGCGGGATGCCCGGTCTGGCGCCATCAGACGATCAATCAGCTCGTTGCGCCAGCGGTCGCCATCGTTGCGGTGCGTGGAGCGCTTGGTGTGCAGCTTCAGGACCACGTCCTCGCCCTGTTCAAGCAGCGAATCAGCCATGTGCAGGAAGGGAAGAATGTCCCGGCCATGGTTGGCAAATGCGTGGATCTCAGCATCGATGCCACTGGCGGTCAGTACCTGCTTGATCTGCGCATGCCGCTCGTGGGTGGTGGTGACCACCACGCGCCACTGCAGGCCGGTGGCCTTTACCTTGTCCAGCAGTTCGGCGAACACGTCCGGATACCAGGCATGAATCAACACGCACGGTCTTGTTGTCCTCCGCCGGAGTGCTGCCGGCGACAACGCCTCACGAGTGGCCTGCAGCCACGCATGCCCCAGCCGTGCGTCCGGTTCCAGTACGGCGCCCTCGGCCCACTCGTTCCAGGCATTGATGAACACCATGCGCTGGTGCTGCGGGGCCTGCGCCAGGCGCTCATGCACGGTGCTGCGCAGCCAGTCGCGGTAGCCGCGCGGCGACGCATGCAGGTACACGCGCCCGCGCCCGGAACGCCGGGCCTCGTTGTCCCAGCCTGGGTTGACCCCGGGATAGAGCGGGTAATCGGGCAGGGGGCGGGCGGCGATCTCGCTGGCCAGCTCGCGCCAGTCGCGCACGTCGCCATTGAAGTCGGGATTGAGCAGCCACTGCTGCGCCGACAGCGAGCGCGGGTTGCTCATGTTGGGCGGGAACTCGACCGCCGCATCGAAGCCGATCTCGCGCGGGTCCGGGCGCTCGAAGCCCTGCACATAGGCAAGGTGGATTTCGCCCACGTCGTTGTCGCGGCACCAGCGGCGCCAGCGCTCGGCGGTGGCGCGCGCATCGGGCAGCAGGTTCGGTCGATAGACCAGCAGCATCGGCCGGCCATCGACCTTCAATGCACGGCGGTCGCGCAGGTAGGGCGCCACGTGGGCGATGAATGCCAGGTCATCATCGGCGCTGTGCTGCTGGCCGATCAGGATGTCGTCGTCGCGGCCGTCCCAGCGCCGTGCCCAGTTTTCATTGGCCCAGCACAGGCAGAACGGCAGCGTGATGCTGTCATCGTCCAGCCACTGCCGCAGCGGGTCTTCCATCAGCGTGCGGCCGCTGAACCAGTAGTAATAGAAGCAGAACGCGCCGATGCCGTGCTCGGCGGCAAGCTGCGCCTGGTCGCGCATCACCTGCGGATTGCGCAGGTCATAGAACCCCAGATCGGCCGGCAGTCGCGGTTGGATGTGACCTTCGAACTGCGGCAGGGCGCGGGTCACGTTGCGCCATTCGGTGAAGCCCTTGCCCCACCACGCGTCGTTCTCGGCAAAGGTGTGGAACTGCGGCAGGTAGAACGCGACCAGGGTGGCGGGCATCGGCTCCGGCAGCGCGGCCGCCTGCCGCGGGCGGTGACCGATGGCGGGCTCGTCGGCGCGCCAGCGCAGCTGCGCGCTGGCCCGTGGGCCACCGGTGTCCTGCTGCCCCTTCGGCGGCGGGGGCACCCAGTCGCCATGTCGGGCCAGCAGGCGGGTGCGCAGGCGGTCGCGCTGTGCCTGCGACATCGGCAATGCACGGAACACCGCGCGCAGCAGAGGGAACAGGGCCTGGCGCAGGCGGCTGCCGCTCATGGCTGGGCGCCCCGGTAGTGGGCGTGGATGGCAGGCGGCGGAAGCGTGGCAACGATCATGCCGCCATTTTCGGTGCTGGCGGCCACGACGGCAAACGCGGTCGTGCTAGCGTGTGGCGATGCTGTTTCCCCATGACCTGCCCGATGCGGATGTGCGCCACCTGCCGGGTTGGCTGCCCCCCGCTGCGGCCGATGCCCTGCTGCCGGCCCTGAAGGCGCAACTGCCGTGGGAGGTCCACCGCATCCGCATGTTCGGCAACTGGGTGGATTCGCCGCGGTTGAGCTGCTGGATCGGCGATCCGCAGGCGCGCTATCGCTATTCCGGCGCACTGTTCGAACCGCAGCCGTGGACGCCGGTGCTGGAATCATTGCGGGAACGGCTGCTGGCCGAAGGCATCGGCCGCTTCAACAGCGTGCTGGTGAACCGCTACCGCAGCGGCGGGGATTACATGGGCTGGCATAGCGACGACGAACCAGAGCTGGGGGCGGAACCGCTGATCGCCTCGTTGAGCCTGGGCGCGGCACGGCGCTTCCTGCTGCGCCGCCGCGATGAACCGGCGCGCAAGGCCGAATTCCTGCTGGGCCATGGCGATCTGTTGCTGATGGGCGGCAGCACCCAGGGCTTCTACCAGCACGCGCTGCCGAAGATGGCGCGGGTGCAGGACGAGCGCATCAACCTGACGTTCCGGTGGATCACCCCGCGCGGGTGAGGGCGGGGTCAGAGCCCTTCCTTGCGGGAAGGGATCCGACCCCGGGGCATGCAGATGGGGTCGGATCCCTTTCCCGCAGGGAAAGGGCTCTGACCCCTGCAATCTCAGCGCGGCAGTGCCTGGCGGTCGCGCTGTCCGCTCACCAGCGTCCAGCCCACTACGTCCTGCGCCAGCTGCTGCAGGCCGCGCTCGAACGCGGCGGCCACGGCCGGCACATCGGTGCTGCCGACGGGCTGCTGCTGGCGGAAGGTGTGGTCGGCCACCACGCGCTGGTCGGCCACGTGGATGAGCTTGGCGTTCAGTTCAATCACCACCGTCGGCGTGGCCTGGCCCTGGTAGTCCGACTCGAAGCGGCGCACGTCGGTGGTCAATTTGTAGTCGGCGCGGATGCCGGCGGCCACGCGGGCCACGCCGGGCAGGCGGCCGGAATCTTCGAAGCCGCGCAGCAGGGTGTCTTCGATCATGTCGGTGGCCGGCTGTGCCCAGCTGGCGCCGCGGTAGATCTCCAGTTCCGACGGCGTGGGCCGCACGTTGATGCGCGGGCTGTCGACCATGCGCGCGGCGCTGGGCTTGGCCAGCACCAGCTGCCAGTCACCCTGCGGCCAGGCCGGGTCCACCTTCACCTGCACCGCAGGCGAATACAGGGTGACCGGATTCTTGTCGCCGCTGCCGAGGATCGAGCAGCCACCCAGCAGGGCAACGGCCGAGGCGGCCAGCAGCAGGCGCGGAAGGGTCATCGGGCTCATTTGGGTTCGAACTCCTTCGGTGCATCGCGGCCCAGCAGGTAGCGCGCGGGGTTGTTTTCCAAGCGGTCGCTGACCCGGCGCAGGTCGCGGATCAGGCCGCGCAGTTCGGTCAGGGTCGGGCCCAGCTGGCCCAGGCCATCGTTGGCGAAGCTGTTGATGGCCGCGCGGTTCTCGCCCAGGATCGAATCGGCATTGCCAGCGGCCGAATCCAGCTTGCCCAGGGTGGCATCGAGCTTGTCGATGATGCCCGGCAGCTGCTGCACCAGGTTCTTGTCCAGGCGCTCGATGGTGCCGTTGGTGGTCTTCAGCGTGGTATCCAGGCTGCGTGCCGCGTCGCGCGCACTCAACAGCAGCGCCTGGGTGCCCTGGTCACGGTCGGCCAGGCCGCCGCTGATCGTTTCCAGATTGGCCAGGGTGGCGTTGATCGAGGCGACGTTGCGGTCGCTCAGGATCTGGTCCATGCGTTCGACGATGCGGTTGGCCACGTCGGTGATGTTCTGCAGCGCCGACGGCGTGGTCGGAATGATCGGCGCCGGGTCCTTGTTCACCGTGGTCAGGGTGGGCGCCTGCGGCGTGCCGCCACTGAGCTGGATGATCGACGGGCCGGTCAGGCTGGTGATGGCCAGCTTGGCGCGGGTATCGGTCTTGACCGGCGTGTTGGAATTCAAGCGGATGCGCGCGACCACCTGGCGCGGGTCGTCGGGCACCAGGTTCAGTTCGGTGATCGACCCCACCGCGATGCCGTTGTACTGCACCGGGCTGCCCACCGACAGGCCGGTGACCGCTTCGCGGAACACCACGCGGTATTCCTGCCAGGTGCGGTCGGAGGAGTACTTGGCCGCCCACAGGCCGAAGGCCAGCAGGGCCAGGCCGGTGATCAGGGTGAACGCGCCGATCAGCACGTAGTTGGCTTTGGTTTCCATGGCTCAGGCACTCTCGATCTGTTCGCCACGCGCGGCGCGCGCGCGGGGTCCGTGGAAGTATTCCTGGATCCACGGATGATCCAGTTTCTCGATGTCCGGCAGCGGCGCGTTGGCCACCACCTTGTGGTCGGCGATCACCGCCACCCGGTCGCAGATGGCGTACAGCGTGTCCAGGTCGTGGGTGATCAGGAACACGGTCAGACCCAGCGCTTCCTGCAGGGTCTTGATCAGGCGGTCGAACGCGGCCGCGCCGATCGGGTCCAGGCCGGCGGTGGGTTCGTCCAGGAACAGCAGCGGCGGGTCCAGCGCCAGCGCACGGGCCAGGCCAGCGCGCTTGCGCATGCCGCCGGACAACTGCGACGGCAGTTTGTTGATGGCATCGGCGGGCAGGCCGGCCAGCTTCACCTTCAGCAGGGCCAGTTCGTAATGCCAGCGTTCGGGCAGTTCGCGGTGGTGTTCCTTCAGCGGCACCTGCACGTTCTCGCCCACGCTGAGCGAGGAGAACAGGGCGCCATCCTGGAACAGCACGCCGGTGTTGCGCTCGATGTGCAGGCGGCTTTCCGCATCGTCGGCGCGTGCGTCGCGGCCCAGCACTTCAATCTGCCCGGCGTCGGGCACGCGCAGGCCAAGGATTGACCGCATCAGCACCGATTTGCCGGTGCCCGACCCGCCGACCACGCCCAGGATCTCGCCGCGGCGCACGTCCAGGTCCAGCCCTTCGTGCACGGTCTGGCTGCCGAAGCGGTTGGTCAGCCCACGCACGCGGATGGCCAGGTCGTGGCCCTGGTCATCGTGCATGGGGGTGTCATCGGGGTGTGGGTGTGTGCTCATCTCACCAGTCCATATGCATGAACCACAACGCCGCGAAGGCGTCGATGATGATCACCAGCGAGATGGTCTGCACCACGCTGGAGGTGGTGCGTTCGCCCACCGACTGCGCCGTGCCTTCCACCTTCAGCCCTTCCAGGCAGCCGATCAGGCCGATCACCAGGGCGAACACCGGCGCCTTGGACAGCCCCACCAGCATGTGCCGCACTTCCATGGTTTCGTGCATGCGCGCGATGTACATCTGCGGCGGAATATCCAGATCGAACGCGCCCACGGTGATGCCGCCGGCCAGACCGGCTGCCATCGCAATGAAGGTCAGCAGCGGCAGGGTGACCAGCAGTGCCAGCAGGCGTGGCAGCACCAGCAGATCGATCGGGTCCAGGCCCAGGGTGCGCATCGCATCGATCTCTTCCCGCGCCTTCATCGCGCCGATCTGCGCGGTGAACGCGCTGGCGGTGCGGCCGGCCAGCACGATGGCGGTCAGCAGCACGGCGAATTCGCGCAGGAAGGCGATGTTCACCAGTTCCACCACGTAGATCTCCGCGCCGAAGTCGCGCAGGATGGTCGAGCCGAGGAAGGCGATCACCGCGCCCACCAGGTAAGACAGCAATGCCACCAGCGGTACCGCGTCCAGGCCCACCTGTTCCATCTGGTGCACGGTGGCGGTCAGGCGGAAGCGGCGCGGTTCCTTGAACAGGCGCGCGGCCTTGACCAGGTTCTCGCCCAGGAAACTGCACAGCGCCTTGATGTTGTGGCCGGTGGTGTGGACGCTGACGCCCAACCGCTCCAGCGCCGCCAGCACACCGAAGTCGCGCTTGGGCTTGGGCCGGTCGTCGGCCACTTCTTCGATGGTGCACACCAGTGCCTGGTGGTCGGGCCGGAAGTGCAGGGCCTGTTCGCCCAGGTCGGCACGATGGGCGACCCGCAGCACCTGCAGCACGCCAGCCGAATCCAGCTGTTCGATGGCGGTGGCGTCGATGCCGGTCAGTTTCTCGGGAACGTCGCGCAGCACCTCGGCCGCCGCCAGTGCGGTCTTCAAGGTCCAGTGGCCGGACAGATGGATCAGCCCGGGATCGTGGGCATCCTGTTCCAGCCGGGGGCTGTGGTTCGGGGTCATGGGGGCCATTCGGGTCGCAGCATAACCGTTCTGAATTGCACGTCGCGTCGAACCGGGATGAATTTCTCCTGCCGGGCCCGCTGTAGGTAATACTACGGCGCATGTCCGCCGATGCTCACGCCATCCCCACGCCCCAGGCCACCTATGCGCAGCGCGTGGCCTTTGTTTCCGAGATCGCCGGTCGCCTGCACAGCTATGGCACCACGGCCCAGCGCCTGGAGGCCGCCGTGGTGGCGCTGGCGCGGCAACTGGACCTGGATTGTGAGCCGTGGTCGAACCCCACCGGCATCATCCTCAGCTTCAGCGATCCCGCGCGCGCCATCGGTTCCAGTGACATTACCCGGGTGATCCGCCTGGCGCCTGGCGAGAACGACCTGCACAAGCTGAGCGTGGCCGACCGCATTGCCGAAGAAGTGGCCAACGGCCGCATGAGCCTTGCCCAGGGCCACACCGCGCTGCGCCAGCTGGACAAGGATCCGGGCCGCCGCGGCAAGCTGCGCACCATCCTGTCCTTCAGCCTGGGCGCGGCCGGCGTGGCCGGCATGTGGAAGCTGCCGTGGCTGGATATCGCCACGGCTGGCGTAATCGGCCTGATGATCGGCCTGCTGGGCATGCTCACCGATCGCCGTCCGGCCACCCGCGAAGCCGGCGAAGCGCTGGCCGCGCTGCTGGCCGGCATGGTCGCCACCCTGGTGGCGGCGTTCGTCGGCGCGCTGAATCTCAACACTGTCATCATCGCCTCGCTGGTGGTGCTGCTGCCGGGCATGTCGTTGACCAATGCGGTGAACGAACTGGCCAGCCAGCACTGGGTTTCGGGCACGGCGCGTTTTGCCGGTGCGCTCACCACCATCATGAAACTGAGCGTGGGCGCGATGATCGCGGTCACCCTGGCCGATGTGCTGGGCCTGGACCCGGTGATCCGTGCCTCGCGCCCGCAGGGGCCGTGGGTGGAATGGGGCTCGCTGCTGACCGCGGCCTTTGCATTCGCCATGTTGTTCAAGGCCAACCGGCGCGATTACCCATGGGTGATTGCCGCCTCGGTGGCCGGCTATGCCATTTCCAAATTCGGCGGCCACGCCTGGGGCGCACCGGCGGGCATTTTCCTGTCAGCCATGCTGCTGACCGCCGGCGGCAATCTGTTTGGCCGACTGGTCGGTCGCCCGGGCGCGATCATCCGCCTGCCGGGCATCATCATGATGGTGCCCGGCAGCACCAGCCTGCGCGGCGTGCTGACCCTGGTGCAGCAGCAGGACGTGGGCGCCGGCCAGAGCGTGTTCCTGACCGTGCTGAACGTGGTGATGGCGCTGGTGGCCGGCCTGCTGTTCGGCAACCTGCTGATGCCGGCGCGCAAAACCCTGTGATCGGTAGCGCCGGGCCGTGCCCGGCGGATCGGAACACCACCGCTGCGCTCGCCGGGCATGGCCCGGCGCTACCCCAAAAAAAACGCCGGCTTTCGCCGGCGTTTTCTCATTCAAACCCGTGCAGGACTCAGGCCTTCTTGATCAGGAAATCTTCCGGCTTCTTGTTGCCCTTGGCGGTCAGCTCGGCCATCCAGCGCGGCTGCTTGCCGCGGCCGGTCCAGGTTTCCTTCGGGTTGGCCGGGTTGCGGTACTTCGGTGCCACCTTGCCCAGCTTGCGGCCGGCGGTCTTGGCCGGAGCCTTGGCAGCCTTGCGTGCACGCGGTGCCGGGGCAGCGGCGCCACCGAACAGTTCGTCGATGGTGTAACCCTCGGTCTTGGCCAGCTTGGTCAGCTGGGCGCGCACCTTGGTGATCGGGCGGCGCTTGGCGACGATGGTCTGCTGCTTCTTGGCGGTACGGATCAGGGCGCCCAACTCACGTGCCGACAGGCCGCTCAGGTCGATGCTCATGCAAATACTCCGGGAAATACGGTGATGGACAGGGACGAGCCGGTCCATGGCGGTCGCTGGACAGGGTAATGTCGATTTACTGCCAGCACAAACATTTATTGGTTACTGATATTACGAATTGCGACTGCCGACATATTCAGACGCTGATGCCACCGGTGGACGCAAAAAAAAAGACCGGGGCGGACCCCGGTCTTTCCATCAGCCCTGCAGTCGCTGCAGCAGGGTGGCCTTGTCCAGGCTCTCGGCCTCGCTGGCCTTGCGCGAGCGGTATTCATACGTACCGGCGGCCAGGCCGCGCTCGCTCACCACCACGCGGTGCGGCACACCGATCAGCTCCATGTCGGCAAACATGGCGCCCGGGCGCAGGCCGCGGTCGTCCAGCGCCGCATCCAGGCCGGCGTCGCGCAGTTCCTGCAGCAGTGCAGCGGCGGCCTCGGCCACGCCCGCATCGCCCTTCGGGTTGATCACGCAGACCACCACCTGCCAGGGCGCCATCGCCTCGGGCCAGATGATGCCGGCGTCGTCGTGGTTCTGTTCGATGGCGGCGGCCACCACGCGCGAAATACCGATGCCGTAGCAGCCCATGGTCATCACCGCGGCCTTGCCGTTCTCGTCCAGCACGGTGGCCTGCAGCGCTTCGGCGTACTTGCGGCCGAGCTGGAACACGTGGCCGACCTCGATGCCGCGGGCGATCTTCAGTTCGCCGCCGTCGCGGGCGCGGTCACCGGCACGCACGTTGCGGATATCCACCACTTCCGGTTCCGGCAGGTCGCGGCCCCAGTTCACCCCGGCCAGGTGGAAACCGGCTTCGTTGGCACCGACCACGAAGTCGGCCATGGCGGCCACTTCGCGGTCGGCCAGCACGCGGATCGCCTTTGCCGGGCCGACCGGGCCCAGGAAGCCGGGTACGCTGCCCAGGTGTTCGGCGATTTCCGCTTCGCTGGCAAAACGCTGGTCTTCCAGGCCCGCCACCTTGGCCAGCTTGATCTCATTTACTTCGTGGTCGCCGCGCACCAGGGCCAGCACGAAGCCGGCCTCGGTCATCAGCGCCACCGACTTCACCGTGCGCTGCAGGTCGATACCGAGCAGGGCGGCCACGTCTTCGCAGGTCTTCTGGGTGGGCGTGTCCACCTTGCGCAGGGTTTCAGCGGCGGCCGCGCGCGGCGCCGGATCGGCGGCCACGGCCGCTTCCATGTTGGCGGCATAATCCGAGCCGGTGGAAAACACCAGCGCGTCTTCACCGGAATCGGCGATCACATGGAATTCCTGCGATGCGTCGCCACCGATGGCGCCGGAATCGGCCTGCACCATGCGGAAATCCAGGCCCAGGCGGGTGAAGATGCGGCTGTAGGCCGTCTTCATGTTTTCGTATTCGCGCACCAGATCTTCATCGTGCAGGTGGAACGAATACGCATCCTTCATCAGGAATTCGCGCGCACGCATCACGCCGAAACGCGGGCGGATCTCGTCGCGGAACTTGGTCTGGATCTGGTAGAAATTCACCGGCAGCTGCTTGTAGCTGGACAGCTCGCTGCGGGCGAAATCGCACGCCGCTTCTTCGGCGGTGGGGCTGTAGCAGAAGGTCTGTTCCTTGCGGTCCTTGATCTTCAGCAGCTGCGGGCCGAACTTTTCCCAGCGCCCGGTCTGTTCCCACAGTTCCTTGGGCTGGATGGTGGGAATCTGGAATTCCACGGCGCCGGCGCGGTCCATTTCCTCACGCACGATGCGTTCCACCTTGCGCAGTACGCGCAGGCCCAGCGGCGACCAGGTGTACAGGCCCGAGGCGAGCTTGCGGATCATGCCGGCGCGCAGCATCAGCCGGTGGCTGGTCAGCTCGGCGTCGCTGGGGGTTTCCTTGGTGGTGTGCAGGTGGAACTGGGAGAGGCGCATCGTCGGCTTCGGGATAACGGCAGAGACGCCTATTCTGCCAGCCCGGCCGGGGGGTGGGGTACTGGCAGGGCTTGCAGCCCTGCACCCGCTTGGGGCAACGGCAACGGCAACGTCAAAAGCGGGCTATCCGTGGGTTGGCGGGGTGGGTCCGGTTGCGGGGGACGGCGCAAGTACGTCCCTGTAGCCTCGGTCGCGCCATCCATGGCGCTCACGCCCCCGCAACCGGACCCACCCCGCCTTCGACAGACTTCCGCGATCGGCCAGAACGGCATCCCGCTCTGGTAGGTGTCGACCTTGGTCGACACAGATGAATTCATTCGATTTCTGACAGATGTGTCGACCAAGGTCGACACCTACCAACAGACGCCGGCCAACTGTCAGAGGCGGGGCGGTGTCGGACTGCGGGGTGTCAGCCGCATGGATGCGGCTGCCAAGCCTACAGGGACGTACTTGCGGCGTCCCCGCAGTCCGACACCGCCCCGCCATCCACGGAAAGCGCGCTGTTGCTGTTGCTTCAGTCGAGCATGGCTCGACTCTACAGCAGGTGCAGGGCTGCAAGCCCTGCCGAACCCCCTCAGCCGGCCGGGGGGCAGTAGGCTTTGATGGCGGCTTCGGCCAGGCCCTTCTGCGCGGTGCGCTGTTCCGGGGTCAGGGCCGTGTCGGCCTTGCCATCGCCATCGGTGTCCTGCATCACCGGGCCGCTGCCCTCCAGCAGGGTCACGTTGGCACGCGCGGTGCTGCACTGCTCCGGCACCGGGGCCGCTTCCGCAGCGGGCGCCGCCGGGGTCTGCGGGCTGCGTGCCTGCTCGCGGGTTTCGTATTTCGCACCGGCCGGCGGCGTCTCCGAGTACTGGGTCACGCCCTTGGCGTCCTTCCACTTGTAGACCGGGCCGGCCTGCGCCGTGGCCGTGGCCAACAGCAGCAGGAAACCAAGGCAGGGCAGGGCACGCATGGCAAACTCCACAGAATGGGCGTAGAACGCCGATTGCAGCATTGCCGCCGACCGCTGGCAAGTCGATTAAACTGGATTCCATGGACCCGATCACACCGCCGCCGCGTTCGCGCACGATTTACCTGCTGCCCAACCTGTTCACCACGGCCGGTCTGTTCTCCGGCTTCTACGCGATCATCGCCGCGGCCAACGACCAGTTCGTCAATGCGGCCATCGCCGTGTTCGTGGCGGCGGTGATGGATGGCCTGGACGGGCGCGTGGCGCGCCTGACCGGTACCAGCAGCGAATTCGGCGTGCAGTACGACTCGCTGGCCGACCTGGTCAGCTTCGGCATGGCACCGGCGCTGGTGATGTACCACTGGTCGCTGTCCGAACTGAAGCTGGACGGTGAACTGGCCGGCCGCCTCGGCTGGGCCGTCGCCTTCCTGTACGCCGCCTGCGCGGCGCTGCGCCTTGCCCGCTTCAACACCCAGGTGGCGGTGGTCGACAAGCGCTGGTTTGTCGGCCTGGCCAGCCCGGCCGCGGCCGGCTTGATGATGTCCTTCGTCTGGGCCTTCGCCGATGGCACCCTGGGCTGGAGCGGTGACCAGCTGCGCTACGTGGCGCTGGCGGTTACCGTGGTGGCGGCCCTGTTGATGGTCAGCCGGGTGCGCTTCTGGAGCTTCAAGGGCGGTGCTGCCAAAGGCACCCGTTCTGATCGCGTGCCGTTCCTGGTGCTGGCCCTGGTCCCGATCGCCATCGCCATTGCGGTCATTGATCTGCCGCGCGTGCTGCTGGCCGTCGGCGTGTTGTACGCGTTGTCTGGCCCGGTGATGTGGGCGCTGCAACGCCTGCGCAAGAAGCCCGAGGCCGCGTGAGCCAGGACCTGCCCGTGTTGTGGTCACCGGCCCAGCAGGCCTGGCTGCAGGCCATGGGCTACACCGTGTTCCACGACGGCCAGCTGGCCGCCGAGCTGGACGCGGCGCTGCAGTTGAGCGTGGCCGAAGCCGAGGCGGCGTCGACGCCTGCCCCGGAACCGGCGCGATCCGCACCGCGCATGGCGCCTGCCGACAGCGCCGATGTTCCGTTCGAACCGCGTGCCGAGCGCGCCGCTGCGCCGCGGCGGCCGCCACCGGTGGCCGCCCCGGATACCGCGCCGGCGGTCACGCGGCCGCTTCCCTCGGGCAACGCGCGGCAACCGGCAGTACGGCTGCCCGACCGCCTGCAGATCGCCCTGCTGCGTGCGTCGGGCTGCAATCCGAATGACCCTGCCACGCAGGCATTGATGGACAGCTGGCCGCTGGAAACGTTGCGCCGTGACCCGGCCGCCAAGCGCGCGCTGTGGCCGCAGCTGCGTGCGCTGCGCAAGCGGGGCACGCCATGAGTGCGGTCGCCCAGCCGGGGCCGGTCAGCCTGCGCGCGCTGCGCGAGAATGACCTCAACGCGGTCATGGCCATCGAGGTGCGCGGCTACCCTTACCCCTGGACCCGTGGCATTTTCCTGGACTGCCTGCGCGCGGGTTACCCCGGGCTGGCGATGGAACAGGACGGCCTGCTGATCGGCTATGGCGTGTTGAGCCTGGCTGCTGACGAGGCGCACGTGCTCAACATCTGCATCGATCCGCTGGTGCAGTCGCGCGGCCTGGGCCGGCAGTTGCTGCGTGCGCTGGTCGAGATGGCGCGCAACCGTGGCGCGCAGCGCGTGTTCCTGGAAGTGCGGCCGTCGAACACGCCGGCGCTGCGCCTTTACCACAGCGAAGGCTTCAACGAGATTGGCCGGCGCCCGCGTTACTACCCGGCGGCGCAGGGCCGCGAAGATGCGCTGGTGATGGCCATCGAGCTGGTGGCTGACGACGTGCAGGTCATGCCGCCGCTGTAGTAGCCGCTGCGCTCGCCGGGCATGGCCCGGCGCTACCCGGGTGCCAACCGCAGTGCCAGCACCCCGCCCACGATCAACCCGGCCGCCAGCCAGCGTGCGCGCGGCACGCGTTCGCGCAGCAGGAACACGGAGATCAGCAGCGCGAAGACGATGGACGATTCGCGCAGCGCGGACACCATCGCTACCGGTACCTGGGTCATCGCCCACAGCGCCATCGCGTAAGAAGCGGTGGTGCCGGTGCCACCGGCCAGACCCAGCGGCCAATGCTGGCGCGCGTAGGCCAGCACGGCGCGGCGGCGGGTGTACAGCGCCCACGCCGGCAGCGGGATGCCCGACAGCAGGAACAGCCACAGTGTGTAGGCCAACGCATTGCCTGACTGCCGCGCGCCATGTGCATCGACCAGCGTATAGGTGGCGATCATCAGCGCGGTCAGCAGGGGCAGGCCGAGCTGGCCGCCGCGCGCGCCCAGTGCCATGCACAGGATGCCGGTGCTGACCAGCACCACGCCCAGCCAGGCGGCAGGCGGCAGCGACTGGCCGAGCAGACTGCCGGCCAGTGCGACCAGGATCGGCGCGCAACCGCGCATCAGCGGGTAGGCCAGGCTCATGTCCACCTGCTGGTAGCAGCGCGCCACCAGCCCGTAGTAGATCACCTGCAATACCACCGAGGCCGCCAGCCAGGGCCAGCTGCCGGCTGCGGGAAACGGCAGCAAGGGCAGGGCGGCCGCCGACAGCAACGCGGCGCTGCCGGTCACCAGCACCGTGCCGAGGAATTTGTCCGGCCCGCGTTTGACGATCGCGTTCCAGCTGGCATGCAGCGCAGCAGCGGCCAGCACCAGCAGGAAGATGGAAAATGGCATCGCCCGATGATGCCATGTGGTGGTGGGTGCCAACCTCAGCAGAGGAGGGTAGGTGCCAACCTTGGTTGGCACACTGCTCAGTGCGGACCAAGGTCCGCACCTACCAGAGCCCGGTGAGGTAGGTGCCAACCTTGGTTGGCACATCGCTCAGTGCGGACCAAGGTCCGCACCTACCAGAGCCCGGTGAGGTAGGTGCCAACCTTGGTTGGCACGTCGCTCAGTGCGGTCCAAGGTCCGCACCTACCAGAGCCCGGTGAGGTAGGTGCCAACCTTGGTTGGCACGTCGCTCAGTGCGGACCAAGGTCCGCACCTACCAGAGCGAAGGCAGTGCGGACCAAGGTCCGCACCTACCAAAGCACATCCCACCCGTGCAGTGTTACAGCTTCGCGCGCTGTTCCTGCAGGCCCGCCAACTGGGTGTTCCAGTCAACCAGGCGCACGCGCTCCTGCTCGACCACGGCCGGCGGCACCTTGTCGGTGAACTTGGCCAGCTTGGTTTCGCTCTTTTCCTTCTCGCCTTCCACGCGCTTGATCTCCTTGTCCAGGCGCGCGCGCTCGGCATCCAGGTCGACCAGGCCTTCCAGCGGCACCAGCAGCTTCAGCTCGCCCACGATCGCGGCGGCGGCCGGCGGTGCGCTTTCGCCTTCGGCCAGCCACTGGATGCTGTCCAGCTTCAGCAGGAACGACAGCGAGGCGCTGAAGCGTTCGATGCGCACGCGATCCTGTTCGAGGCCGGCCTGCAGGCGCAGCGGCACCAGCTTGGACGGGGCCACGTTCAGTTCGCTGCGCACGCGGCGCACCGCGCTGATCACCGCCTTCAGCCATTCCACGTCGGCCTCGGCCTGGGCGAAATCACCGGCGAATTCGTCGGCGGTCGGGTACGGGCGCAGCGACAGCGTGGTTTCGGCCAGGCCCAGGCGCGGGGCCAGCTGCTGCCACAGCTGTTCGGTGATGAACGGGGTAAGCGGGTGCAGCAGGCGCAGCAGCGCTTCCAGCACGTACAGCAGGGTGTGGCGGGTGCTGTCGGCGTCGGCGGCGTCGGCACCGTTCAGCGCCGGCTTGCTCAGTTCCAGGAACCAGTCGCAGAACTCGTTCCAGGCGAACTCATACAGGCACTGCGCCAGCAGGTCGAAGCGGTAGTTGGCGTAATGGCCCTGTGCCTCGGCGGACACTGCGGCCAGGCGCGCCAGGATCCAGCGCTCGGCATCGGTGCGCGGGGTCGGCACGCCGTTGAACGCAGCGCCCTCGGTGTTCATCAGGGTGAAGCGGCTGGCGTTCCACAGCTTGTTGCAGAAGTTCTTGTAGCCCTCGGCGCGGTTCATGTCGAACTTGATGTCGCGGCCGTGGGTGGCCAGCGCGGCGATGGTGAAGCGCAGCGCGTCGGCACCGTGGGCGGCAATGCCGTCCGGGAACTCCTTGCGGGTGGCCTTCTCGATCTTCTCCACCATCTTCGGCTGCATCAGGCCGCCGGTGCGCTTGGCCACCAGGTCGTCGATGCTGATGCCGTCGATGATGTCCAGCGGGTCGAGCACGTTGCCCTTGCTCTTGGACATCTTCTGGCCCTGGCCGTCGCGGATCAGGCCGGTGAAGTAGACGTCCTTGAACGGGATCTTCCCGGTCAGGTTGTCGGTGGCCATGATCATGCGCGCCACCCAGAAGAAGATGATGTCGAAGCCGGTGACCAGCACCGACGAGGGCAGGTAGCGGTCGAAGCCACGCTCGGCCATGGCCTGCTCGTTCGGCCAGCCCAGGGTCGAGAACGGCCAGATCTGCGAGGAGAACCAGGTTTCCAGCACGTCGCTTTCCTGGGTCAACAGCACGTCGCTGCCCAGGTTGTGCTTGGCGCGCACTTCGTCTTCGCTTCGGCCCACGTAGCAGTTGCCGGTGGCGGCATCGAACCAGGCCGGAATGCGGTGGCCCCACCACAGCTGGCGGCTGATGCACCAATCCTGGATGTTGGTCATCCAGTGGCGGTAGGTGTTGATCCAGTTCGGCGGCACGAACGCGATGCTGCCCGGCTTTCCATCGGTACCTTCCACCAGTTCCAGGCCACGACGCGCCAGTTCGTCCATCTTCACGAACCACTGGTCGGTCAGGTAGGGCTCGATCACCTGGCCGGTGCGGTCGCCGCGCGGCACCTGCAGCTTGTGCGCCTTGGTTTCCACCAGGACGCCCAGGTCTTCCAGTTCGGCCAGCACGGCCTTGCGCGCTTCGTAGCGGTCCAGGCCCTGGAAGCGTTCGGGCGCGTTTTCATTCAGCGCCGCCACCGGGGTGAACAGGTTGATCATCGGCAGGCTGTGGCGCACGCCCACCTGGTAATCGTTGAAATCGTGCGCCGGGGTGACCTTGACCACGCCGGTACCGAACGCGCGGTCCACGTAGTCATCGGCGATCACCGGCACGCGGCGGCCGGTCAGCGGCAGCACCACCTGCTTGCCAATCAGGTGCGCATAGCGCTCGTCTTCCGGGTGCACCATCACCGCGGTATCGCCCAGCAGGGTTTCCGGGCGGGTGGTGGCCACGACCAGGTAATCGCGGGTTTCGCGCAGGGTTTCCACGCCGTCGGCATCGCGCTCGACGTGCTCGTAGCTCAGGCCTTCGTCCAGCGTGTAGGCGATCGACCACAGGAAGCCGTCTTCCTCGGCGCTCTCCACTTCCAGGTCGGAAATGGCGGTCTTCAGCACCGGGTCCCAGTTCACCAGACGCTGGCCGCGGTAGATCAGGCCCTGTTCGTGCCAGCGCACGAAGGCCTCGACCACCGCCTCAGACGGCTGCGGGTCCATGGTGAAGGTGCTGCGCGACCAGTCGGCCGAGGTGCCCAGGCGGCGCATCTGCCGCTCGATGGTGTCACCGGACCGCTGCTTCCACTCCCACACCTTGCCGATGAAGCCTTCGCGGCCCAGCGAATCGCGGGTCTCGCCCTTGCCTTCCAGCGCCAGGTTGCGGCTGACCACCATTTCGGTGGCGATGCCGGCATGGTCGGTGCCGACCTGCCACAGCGTGTCGTAGCCACGCATGCGGTGGTAGCGCACCAGCGCATCCATCAGGGTCTGCTGGAAGGCATGGCCCATGTGCAGGGTGCCGGTCACGTTCGGCGGCGGCAGCAGGATGGTGTAGGGCTCGCCCTTGCCGGACGGCTTGAAGTGGCCGGCCTTCTCCCAGGCCTCGTAGAGGTCGGTCTCGAAGGACGTCGGGTCGTAGCTGGAGGCGAGTTGGGTCATGCGGGGGAACCAGGAGGTAATCGTTGAAGGATCAGGGCGCGGCAGCGGCCCATCAAGGGGGCCGGCGCGGCCTTACATGTCGTGTTTGTTCAGGTCGTAGCCGGCGGTCTTGTACTGGCGCCAGCGCTCGCGCAGCGGTTCGCGCGCTTCCGGGTCGGCCGGCACCACTTCCAGCACGCGCTCGCACTGGCCCAGCCAGGGTTCGTCGCGCAGGTTTATCACCAGCGGGCGCATCGGCGCTTCGTCGCCGGGGATGGAAATGAGCACCACGGCCTCTTCCTCGTCCACGTCCTCGCCCACGATCTGGTGCGGGATGTAGGCGTCCTCGTCGAAGGACCAGAGCAGTTCGTCCAGTTCTTCGGCCTGGGCCTGGTCGCGGGCCAGCACCAGGGCGGGCAGCCCGGCGTCGTTGGCCTTGCGCGCCAGTTCGCAGACCAGGCGCAGCGGCTCGGTCAGGAAACGGGGCTTGGCGATCAGGTAGAAATCAGCGCGGGGCATGGCAGGGTCCGGGTCGGGCAGGGGCCCGGCGTGCCGGGCGGGGGCAGGCCGGAGGATGCCCCGGCCGGCGGGCGCCGGCCAGGGGCAGGTACGGCATCAGGCGCGGGCGACCTGGTCCAGCAGCCACTGGCTGAGCAGGCCCACCGGGCGGCCGGTGGCCATGCCACGCTTGCCTTCATCGCTGGCCACGCCGGCGATGTCCAGATGCGCCCAGCGCTGGCCTTCGGCAAAGCGCGACAGGAAGCAGCCGGCGGTGATGGCGCCGGCCCAGCGGCCGCCGATGTTGTAGACGTCGGCGAAGGTCGAATCCAGCATCGGCTGGTACTCGTCCCACAGCGGCAGGCGCCAGGCGCGGTCGAACACGTGCTCGCCAGCGGCCAGCAGTTCGTTGGCCAGGTCGTCGTGCTTGCTCATCAGGCCGGCGGTCTGGTGGCCCAGGGCGACCAGGCAGGCGCCGGTCAGGGTGGCCACGTCCACCAGGGCCTGCGGTTCGAAGCGCTGTGCGTAGGTCAGCGCGTCGCACAGGATCAGGCGGCCTTCGGCGTCGGTGTTACCGACTTCGATGGTCTTGCCCGACATCGAGGTGATCACGTCGGACGGGCGGTAGGCATTGCCGTCAATGGCGTTTTCCACGGCCGGCACCACCACCACCAGGTTCAGCGGCAGCTTGGCCTTCACGGCCGCGACGAAGGTGCCGATGACGTTGGCGCCACCGCACATGTCGTACTTCATTTCCTCGATGCCGCCCTGGGTCTTCAGGTTCACGCCACCGGTATCGAAGGTGATGCCCTTGCCGACCAGCACGTACGGCTTGGCGTCACCGCCGCCGGACCACTTCAGCACCACCAGGCGCGGGCGGTTGGCCGAGCCACGGGCCACGGCCAGCAGCGAGCCCATGCCCAGCGCTTCCATCTGGGTCTCGTCGAGGATGTCGGCTTCGGCACCCTCGTGCTCACCGGCGAACTTCACGCCCACTTCAGCCAGGTAGGCCGGGGTGCAGTAGTTCGGCGGCAGGTTGCCCAGTTCGCGGGCGAACTCCACGCCGGCGGCGATGGCCTGGCCCTGGGCCAGGGCCTGGGCGTCATCACCGGCGATGGCCAGCTGGGCCAGACCGGCGTCATCGGCCTTCTTCTTGCCCAGGGTGGCGGTGTAGCGGTAGGCGGCGTGGTCGGCGGCAATGACCGCCTGGCGGATCGCCCAGGCCGCGTCGCGGTCCTTGATGGCCACTTCGGACAGGGTGAACAGCGCGCTGCGGGCGGCGCCGGCCTTCAGCGCGCGCACGGCGTCGCCAACGGCCTTCAGGTACTGCGGCACGCCGAAACGGGCGGCATCGCCCAGGCCGACCACCAGTACGCGCGGGGCGGTCACGCCCGGCAGGTCGTGCAGCAGGGTGGTGGCGCCGGTCTTGCCGGACAGGTCGCCGCGCTGGGCCAGGGCGGCCAGGCGGCCGCCACTGGCGGCGTCCAGCGCCTGCGCGGCCGGGGTCAGGCTGTGGTCGGCATAGGCGCCGACCACCAGGCAGTCAACGGTGGCGGCAGCCGGAGCGAGGTGGTTCAGGGTGAATTCGAGGGCCATTGAGCAGATTCCATTGGCGAGTCCGTACAATCGCAGGCCGTTTACGCCCAGACAGTAGACTGGGCGGCACCGCGAACGAACCCCAGAGTTTAAACCACCGCCCCATGCTGAAGCTCGACCGATACCTGCTGGGCGATTTCGTCCAGAGTTTCCTGGCTACCCTGATCGTCCTGCTGGTGGTCAGCGTGGGCGGCGTGCTGGTGGACATCCTCGGCAACATCGCCGACGGACGCCTGCCGGCCAAGCTGCTGTTCTCACAGCTGGGCCTGCAGTTCATCGCCTACATGCCGCTGATCCTCCCGCTGGCGCTGATGCTGGGCCTGCTGCTGGCCATCGCCCGGCTCTACCGCGATTCGGAAATGGCGGTGATCACCGCCATTGGCGTGGGCCCCAAGCGCCTGCTGCGCCCCCTGCTGATGCTGGTGGTGCCGGTGGTGCTGGTGGTGGGCGCCTGTTCGCTGTGGCTGGGCCCCTGGGCCGGGCGCACCGCCGAACAGATGATCCAGGACGCCAACCGCAGCGTGCTGATGGCCGGCCTGGAGCCGGGCCGGTTCACCCCGCTGCCCAATGGCGGGGTGGTCTACCTGTCCTCGATCTCGCCCGATGGCACCCAGCTGGGCAAGGTGTTCCTGCAGCGGCAGAAGGACGACCGCCTGGAAGTGGTGTCCGCCGCCGGCGGCCGCATGTACTTCGAAGGGGCGCGCCAGCGCTTCCTGGAGCTGGACGACGGCCACCAGCTGGAGGGCCCGCTGGCCGGCGCGCTGGATTACCGGCTGGCCACCTTCGCCCGCAATGACGTGGCCCTGCCCGACGGTACCGAGGCGCGCAAGGACGATGATCCGGAGCTGATGGCGACCACGAAGCTGATCGGCGATGACCGCCCCGAGGCCCAGGCCCAGCTGCACCGCCGCCTGGCGCCGCCGCTGATCGCGCTGGCCTTCGCCCTGCTGACCGTGCCGCTGGGGCGCAGCTCGCCGCGCCAGCAGCGCTACGGGCGCATGATGCTGGCCCTTCTGGCCTACATGGTGGGCACCAACCTGACCTTCATCGGCGCCGGCTGGATCGCCGACGGCAGGATTCCCGGCGCGCTGGGCCTGTGGTGGCTGACCCTGCCGCTGCTGGCGTTCGCCATCTGGATGTACGCGCGCGATGGCCGCCTGGCCCGCCCGAAGGGAGGCCGCGCATGAAGCTGCGCCCGATGCGTTTCGATTTCTACCTGGGCCGTGCGGTGTTCACCACCGTGCTGCTCACCTGGGCGGTGCTGACCGGCCTGGACGTGGTGATGGCCTTCTCCGGTGAGTTCAAGGACATCGGCAAGAACGGCTATTCGCTGGGCCACGCTGCGGCATGGGTGCTGTACACCGTGCCCCGCCGCGCCTACACCTTCTTCCCCACCGCTGCGGTGATCGGCGCCCTGATGGGGCTGGGCCAGCTGGCGGCCACCTCCGAGCTGACCGCGCTGCGCGCGCTGGGCCTGTCGCGCAAGCGCCTGAGCGTGTCGGTGGCCATCGCCCTGTCGCTGCTGACCGGGTTGATGGTGATCAGTGCCGAAACGGTGGGCCCGTGGGGCCAGAACCGCGCCGATGCGCTGAAGATGAGCGCCAAGTGGGGCACCGACATCGCCGTGGCCCGCTATTCGGGCATGTGGGCGCGCGAGGGCGATACCTTCCTGAACGCGGCCAGCGGCGAAGAGCAGCTGGTGGGCGAGAAGGGCACGCGGCTGATCCTGCGCGATGTACGCCTGTACCAGATTGCCGACGACGGCCGCATCGCCACGCTCACCCATGCCGCCACTGCCGAGCACGACAAGGATGGCTGGGTGCTGACCGGCGTGCGCCGCGATACCTTCGGCGAACGCTCGGCCACCCGCCAGGAAGTGGCCCGCGAACCGTGGAATTCGAAGCTGGATGCCGGCGCGCTGGCCACCGGCATCGCCAAGCCGCGCAACCTGAGCGTGTCCGAGCTGAGCACCAGCATTGCCTACCGCGAGCGCAACGGCCTGGATGCGCGTGATTTCGAGGATGTGTACTGGAGCCGCTGGTTCTACCCGGTGAACGTGCTGGCGCTGTGCCTGGCCGCCGTGCCGTTCGCCTTCGGTTCGCTGCGCAGCGGCGGCATGGGCAAGCGTCTGTTCCTGGGCATCCTGTTCGCGCTGGGCTTCTGGCTGCTGCAGTTGTTCTTCGGCCGCATGGCCGGTGCGTTGAAGTTCGATTACCGCATTGCCTACGCGTTGCCGCCCATCGTCATGCTGGCGGTGTCCGGCTGGCTGTTCAGGCGCCGGTAGCGTCGAGCTTGCTCGACGAACCCAGCACGTAGCGTCGAGCTCCAGCGTCTCGGCGCCCGAACGTCGTTTCAAAGGACCCGGCAGGTCCGCGCCTTTCCGCGCGGGCCCTGCCTTTACCGCGAGCGCGCGCGTTGCGCATCTCGCTTCACTTCAAGGATGAACATGATCCGCGCACGTCTGCTTCCCTCGCTTGCCGCCCTGCTGTTGCTGGTGGGCTGTTCTGGTCCGGTCGATTTCGAGATCGACAACCCCACCGACACGCCGGTCACCCTGACCATCGACGCGCAGCCGCACGTCATTCCGGCGCACACCACGGTACCGGTCAGCCTGGAGCCCGGTCAGCACCGGCTGCAGAGCGAGAAGATCGGCACGGTGCGCATGGTGGTCTACGCCGACGGCATCGGTGGCCTGATCAACCCGACGCTGGGCGAGTACGTGATCGTCACCGAGCAGTACGTCACCCGCAAGACCAATTCCGGCGGGCTGGTGTCGAAGGTCGAGCTCAATGACGCGGAGATCGACGGCCCGTACGTGAAGGCGACCGGCCTGTTCATTCCGCGCAGCTGGGATGTGGGCCTGCTGGGCGAACTGCCGACCACGGTGGTCTCCAACAGCCCGGACACGTCGTCGGACTACCGCACCAAGCTCTTCAACGTGCCCGGTTTCTTCGAATACCTGGACGCCGAGGACGATCTGCGGGCCGCTTTCGGGCCCCTGGGCTACCAGCCGCCGCAGGCAACCGTCGAGTTCACCGAAACCAGCCTGCCCGAGCTGCCGGCTGCGTTCGAGGAACAGGGCAAGCCGATGCGCGACCTCTACGCGCAGTACCTGGCCGCCAGCGATGCCGGTGAGCAGAAGCGCCTGAAGAAGGCCAGCCTGAAGCTGTGGCAGGAATTCGCCCAGGCCCAGGGCAAGCTCAATGGCAAGATTCCGGTGCCCGATGACGTCAAGGCCACCGCGTTCTCGTCGCAGTTCTTCGAACTGTGGGCGCAGCCGGCGGTGATCCTGCCCGACGCCTGACCGGCGTGCGGTGGTAGCGCCGGGCCATGCCCGGCGGATTCCTTCAGCGCTTGGGCACCCGCACCATGCGGGTGCCACTGGCGCGGTCGTGCCAGGTCAGGCGTTCGCGATCCAGCCACGCCCACCAGAACCCCAGCCCGCCCAGCAGCAGCGACAGCGTGCCCATGGCGAAACGCCGCCACAACTGGCCGCGCCGCAGCGCCGTGCCATCGCGCGTTTCCAGCTTCAGCCGCCACGGGCGCATGCCCAGCGTCTGCCCGCCGCGCCGCCAGCTGGCCGTGGCATAGGCACCGGTGATGACCCAGCACACCGCCCACAGCAGCCACTGCCAGGCGCTGAACGGTGCGATGTTTTCGCGCTGCGCGTGGCCGCTGACCGTATAGGCCACGGTGAACACCGTGCCGGCCAGCATCCACAGCGCCAGCACCGGCCACAGGTCGTAGAACAGGGCCAGCAGGCGCCACAGCAGCAACGTGCGGGGGCGATCGGAACCGGGCGCGGCCACGGGGGCCGTTTCACTGGCGGGGCTGGACATGCGCCGAGCATACGCAAAGCTGGCCCTGCCCGCAGCGGCCCACGTATCCTGCGTGCATGGCCGTTGTTTCCACCCCCGCCGAGCGTCGCCAACTGGTCCAGCAACTGCCCGAGCCGCGCGGCGAAGACAGTGCGCGCATCCAGCGTTTCCTGGACGCGGCCTGGGCCGAGAACGGCCTGGCCCGTGCCACCCTGGACAGCTATCGGCGCGATCTGGAAGGCCTGGCGCGCTGGCTGGATGGTCGCGATGGCGGACTGGCCGGGGTAGAGCGCCCGGGCCTGTTCGATTACCTGGCCTGGCGCACGCGTCATGGCTGGTCGCCGCGCAGCAACGCCCGTCTGCTGTCGGCGCTGCGCGCCTTCTTCGCCGATGCGGTGCGCCGTGGCGAGCGCAGCGAGGACCCCAGTGCGCTGCTGGACCCGCCGAAGCTGCCGCGCCTGCTGCCCAAGGCCTTGGCCGAGAGCCAGATCGATGCGCTGCTGGCGGCACCGGATATCGACAGCCCACTGGGCCTGCGCGACCGCGCCATGCTGGAACTGATGTACGCCGCGGGCCTGCGCGTGAGCGAACTGGTGCTGCTGCCGGCCACGGCCGTGAACCTGCGCCAGGGCGTGCTGCGGGTGACCGGCAAGGGCAGCAAGGAACGGCTGGTGCCGCTGGGCGAAGAGTCGCAGCACTGGCTGGAACGTTACCTGCACGACGCGCGCCCGCTGATGGTGGGCAAGGGCAGAGTGCAGGCGCTTGCCGATGGGCAGACGCCGTTGTTCATCGAACCCAGCCTGCACGCACTCACCCGGCAGGCGTTCTGGCACCTGGTCAAGCGGCACGCGCAGGTGGCCGGCATCGATCCGGCGCGGATCAGCCCGCATGGCCTGCGCCACAGCTTCGCCACCCACCTGCTGAACCGCGGTGCAGACCTGCGCGCGCTGCAGATGCTGCTGGGCCACAGCTCGCTGTCCACCACCCAGATCTACACGCTGGTGGCGCGCGAGCACCTGCAGCAGCTGCACGCCCGCCACCACCCACGCGGCTGAGCGGGCGGCTGAACCCGCGCGCGGGTGTGTGCTCGCGTTCGCGGTGCCGCTGCCGGGCCTGTGTCAGAATCGCAAGTCATCTTCCCAGCAGGTTGCTCCATGCTCCGATTCGCCATTGCCGCTGTGTTCGGCGCGCTCAGCCTGACCGCCTGTGCACAGCCGGCGCCGCCTGCCGCCAAGGCACCTGCTGCTGCGGCCCCCCGGCCGGCGGCGGCCAACCCTGCCGCCGAACAGGCAGTGCGCACCGCGCTGTCGGCGCTGAACCCGGGCTTCACCATCGACTACATCGGCGCCGCGCCGTTCCCCGGCTTCCGCGAAGTGCTGGTGTCGGGCCAGCTGCTGTACGTGTCCGACGATGGCCGCTACCTGTTCCAGTCGCAGCCGTATGACACCCAGGCGCGCGGGCCGGCCAACAGCGCGGGGCTGCTGGATTACCGGCGTGGCCTGCTGGCCAAGGCCAACCATGGCGACCGCATCGTGTTCGCCGCGCCGAATGCCAAGTACACCATCAGCGTGTTCACCGACATTGAATGTGGGTACTGCCGCAAGTTGCACCAGGACATCGCCGAGCTCAACCGCAACGGCATCACCGTGGAATACCTGGCGTTCCCGCGCATGGGGCTGGGCAGCAAGGACTACACCGACATGATCTCGGTCTGGTGCGCGGCCGATCGCCGCCAGGCGCTGACCAACGCCAAGCGCGGTGGCAGTGTGCCGGCCAAGAACTGCACCAACCCGGTGGCCATGCAGTACGCACTGGGCCAGCAGCTGGGCGTGAATGGCACGCCGGCCATCTTCGCGCCCGACGGCACCCAGCTGGGCGGCTACCTGCCGCCGGCACAGCTGCGCGCCGCGCTGGAAAAGCTGTCGGCCAAGCGTTGATTGAATTGCCGCCGGGTTTGCCCCGGCGGATGTCGCACGTCTGCGAAAGGCCGAGGACGCGATGCGTCCCCGGCCTTTTGCTTACTTCAAGCCATCACTGACCGCCTTGGTCAGCGTGCCCTGCGCATCGTCGCCGCTGAATTCCCAGACGAACGCGCCGCCCAGGCCCTGGGTCTTAACGTACCCCATCTTGCGGGTGATGTTGGCCGGGGTGTCGAAGCTCCACAGCGTGCTGCCGTTGTAGATCCAGGTGGCACCGGCGGTGTTGTCGGTGTAGCTGGACCAGGCCAGGTTCTTCAGCACCTTCCAGTCTTCGATGCCCGCTTCGTAGGTACCCGGCGCCGCACCGCTGGCGGTCTGGTACAGCCCGTTGTTGGCGTTGGCCACCCCGGTCCAGCCACGCCCGTAGTAGCCGATGCCCAGGTTCAACTTGGCCGCTGGTACGCCGCGGCTGATGAACGCCTCGATCGCATCGTTGCTGTTGTACAGCGCGGTATCACCGGTGGACGGATCATTGGGCGAATCGAACAGCGCCGAGTGGTGGTTGGTCTTCGCATCCCACGCGCCGTGGAAGTCGTAGGTCATCACGTTGATGTAGTCCAGGTACGGGTGGTACGCGGCCGGGTCGGTCACCCGCACCTTGTCGATGCCGGCACCCACCGCCACGGTCAGCAGCAGCCCGGGGCGCACCGCATCCAGCTGGCGGCGGAACTCGGCCAGCAGCGCGGTGAAGTTGGCGTTGTCCTCCGGCGTGCCGCAGGCCAGGCCACAGGCCACCGGGTATTCCCAGTCGATGTCGATGCCGTCGAACACGCCCAGTGCCGCACCGGTGCCGCCGGCGCCGTCGGTCACCGGCAGGTTGCCCTTGATGTAGGCATCGATGCACGAGGCCACGAACGCCTGCCGGTTGGCCGGTTGTGCGGCGCTGGAGAAACCACGCGACCAGGTCCAGCCGCCCAGCGAGATCAGCACCTTCACGTTGGGGTACTTCGCCTTCAGCTGCTTCAGCTGGTTCCAGTTGCCGCGCAGCGGCTGGTCCCAGGTGTCGGCGCTGCCGCTCACGCTTTCGCCCGCACCGAAGGCCTTGGTGTAGTCGGCGAAGGCATCGCCGCCCACGCCCGTGTTCGGATCGGAGGCCTGGGTGACGCCCACTTCGCAGCGGTTGTTGCGCACGTTGCCGAAGGCGTAGTTGATGTGGGTGAGACGGGCGGCCGAGCCGCTGCTGTCGATGTTCTTCACCCGGTAGTTGCGGCCATAGATGCCCCACTGGGTGAAGTAGCCGATGACCCGCTTGCCGGTACCGCCGCCGCTGTCGGCCAGGGTGGTGGCGCTGGTCGCGGTGCCTTGCGCCGAGGCATTGCCGGCGTTGTCGCGGGCCCGCACGCGGTAGCTGTAGGTGGTGGAGGCCGTCAGGCCACCGTCGACATAGCTGGCGCTGGACGGCGAGCCGACCAGGCTGCCGTTGCGGTACACGTCATAGCCGGCTACACCGCTGCCGCCGGTGTTGTCGGTGGACGGGCTCCAGCTGAGCGCGATGCTGCTGGATGTGCGCGTTCCCACGGCCAGGCCGCCGGGCACGCTGGGGGCGGTGGTATCGCCACTGGCCGCGTTCACCGTGATGGTGATGGTGGGCGTGCTGGTGGTGGCGTTGTTGTTGTCGGTGGCGACCGCGCGCAGGGTGTGGCTGCCGATGCTGGCGTTGGCCCAGCTGGCGCTGTACGGCGCGCTGGTGTCCACCCCGATCGAGCTGCCATCGCGGAAGAACTCGACCTTGCTGACGCTGCCGTCGGCGTCGCTGGCGGTGGCGTTGACCGTGATCGTGCTGCCGGCGCTGAAGCTGGCGCCATTGGCCGGGGAGGTCAGGCTGACCACCGGCGGCTGGTTGGCGCCGCTGCCATCGCAGGCGCCCAGGTTGGTGTAGTAGGGCGCACCGGCCGGGTGGTCCGGCGGGGCGTTCCAGATGTCCTGGTTGGCCCGGTAGAGCACGCCGGCCTTCTGCAGGGTATCGCCGGCCCGGTAGATCTTGGCCTGGTCCCATTCGGCCACGCCGGCACAGCTGGCGGCCTGGGCCAGGCCGGGCAGGGCGGCGGCCCCGGCGGCCAGGGCCAGCAGCCAGGCCAGGCGGCGCGGGCGACAGCGGCGGGGGGAAGGTTCGGCACTGCGTACATCGGCACTCTGCACAAACGTGTCGTACATGGTGTTTCTCCGATCGACCAAGAGGCGCGCGGGCCCCGATGGCACCGCGCGTAACGCAGGTCCGGGCGTCGCCGGGGAAGGCGACGGTGGGAGCGGACGGGGTACCTGGCCGGGCCGGGGAGAGAGTCCGGCTGGCCGGGTAGGGACAACGTTGTCATCAATTGCCGGGTCAATCCGTGAGCCAGCGCATGGTTCCGCGATTCCGGGGTTCCGGGATTCCCGCGATTCCCGCGATTCCCGCGAAGAGCGGCGCTGGCGCGCGGTTGGCTGCCATCGGCGGAGCCCCCTCGTGGCTGGGGATTGCCGCGAACAGCGGATTTCCTTGGGTTGGCCGGGCGGGTGGGGTCAGGCGGGGACGCCGTAAACCCGTCCATGGGGGCTTAGCCGCGGCTTGCTCGTGTGCGCTTTCCTGCGCACACGGCAAGACCGGGGTTGGGCACCCTGCCCAACCCGCCCGAGGCATGCCTCGGGCCCATGCCGCGGATACCCCGCCTGACCCCACCCGCCCGGCCCTGGACAGGTTCCTGCGCGTGCCAGCCACGAAAGACAAGAAGAAAAGATCAAAAGCAGAAGCAGAGGCAGAAGCCGGTCGCTTCGCTCTCATCCACGCATGGCGTGGATCTACCCGTTCCGGGGACCGCCAGTAGATCCACGCCATGCGTGGATGGATCCATCAGATATCGCAACCCCGTGCCGTTCCGGCAGCTCGCGGGAAACTGTCGGACCCGCCCCGCCATCCCCCAGGAAACCCGCTGTTGCTGTTGCTCCGGCTGGTGGTCCAGTCGAGCAAGCTCGACTCTACGGGGTGCCGGGCGCCGCCCGGCCAAAGCCCACCCCCCGGTTCCGGTACAATGTCGGGCCCGTTTCCCAACTACGGTTCCCCGGACATGATGGTCCTCGAGGGCGCGCCCGCCCTGTCGCCGTTCCGCCGCGAACGTCTTGAATCCCGCCTGCAGTCCATCGCTCCCTCCCTGCGCATCAGCGGCGCCTGGCACGTCTACTTCGTGCAGCCCGAAGGCACGGTCGCGCCCGACGTGGCCACCCTGTGCCGCATCCTGGAAGCCCAGCCGCAGGCGCAGGCCGTGGCCGACGGTGCGGTCAGCCGCGTCGTGGTGCCCCGCCTGGGCACGCTGTCGCCGTGGTCCAGCAAGGCCACCGAACTGGTGCGCGGTGCCGGCCAGCCGGTCAGCCGGGTGGAACGCGGCCTGCGCATCGACGTGCTGGGCTGGCCGGCCGATGCCGCCGCCCAGCAGGCCCTGGTGAAGGCACTGCATGACCCGATGACGCAGTCGGTGCTGGAATCGGCCGAGCAGGGCCAGGCGCTGTTCAGCAGCCCGGCGCGCGGCGAACTGGAACGCGTGCCGGTGGACCAGCTGGAGGCCGCCAACCAGCGCCTCGGCCTGGCCATGGCCCAGGACGAGATCGACTACCTGCGCGAACGCTTCACCGCGCTGGGCCGCTCGCCCTCGGACGTGGAACTGATGATGTTCGCGCAGGCCAATTCCGAGCACTGCCGGCACAAGATCTTCAACGCCAGCTGGACCATCGACGGCCAGGAACAGGACCGTTCGCTGTTCCGGATGATCAAGAACACCCACCAGCAGACCCCGCAGCACACGCTCAGCGCGTACAGCGACAATGCCGCGGTGATCGAAGGCCATCCGGCCTCGCGCTATCGCCCTGATCCGGCCACCGGCGAATACCGCCGCGAGCCGCAGGTGCCCAGCGCGTTCCAGATCAAGGTGGAAACGCATAACCACCCGACCGCGATCGCGCCGTTCCCGGGTGCCTCGACCGGCAACGGCGGCGAGATCCGCGATGAAGGCGCTACCGGCCGTGGCGGCAAGCCGAAGGCCGGTCTGTCCGGGTTCTCGGTCTCGCACCTGCGCATTCCCGAGCTGCCGCAGCCGTGGGAAGCGCCGCGCGCGCTGAACCCGCGCATGGCACCGGCACTGGAAATCATGACCGATGGCCCGCTCGGCGGCGCCGCGTTCAACAACGAGTTCGGCCGCCCGAACCTGCTCGGTTACTTCCGCAGCTTCGAGCTGCCCGAAGGCGCCGATCTGGTCCGCGCCTACGACAAGCCGATCATGCTGGCCGGTGGCCTGGGCGCGATCGATCGCATCCAGGTCGACAAGATCAAGCTGCAGGCCGGTGATGCCGTCATCGTGCTGGGTGGCCCGGCCATGCTGATCGGCCTGGGCGGCGGTGCCGCCAGTTCGGTGGCCTCCGGCGAAAGCGCCGAAGACCTGGACTTCGCCAGCGTGCAGCGCGACAACCCGGAAATGGAACGCCGCTGCCAGGAGGTCATCGACCGCTGCGTGGCGATGGGCGCCAACAACCCGATCAAGTTCTTCCACGACGTCGGCGCCGGTGGCCTGTCCAACGCCATCCCCGAACTGCTGCACGATTCGAACGTGGGCGGCGTGATCGACCTGGGCAAGGTGCCCACCGATGACCCGTCGCTGTCGCCGATGCAGCTGTGGTGCAACGAATCGCAGGAACGCTACGTGCTGGGCGTGGCCCAGGAACGCCTGGCCGAGTTCGCCGCGCTGTGCGCGCGCGAGCGCTGCCCGTTCGCTGCGGTGGGCGTGGCCACGGCCGAAGAACACCTGGTGGTGGCCTATGGCGCCGTGCCGGGCCACACCCCGGCCGACGCGCCGATCGACCTGCCGATGGACGTGCTGTTCGGCAAGCCGCCGAAGATGCACCGCGACACCGCGCACCCGCCGGCCCCGCGCTGGCCGGCGCTGAAGACCGGCGGGCTGGATCTGCAGGAAGCCGGTCTGCGCGTGCTGGCGCACCCCACTGTGGCGTCGAAGAACTTCCTGGTCACCATTGGTGACCGCAGCGTGGGCGGCCTGACCGCGCGCGAACAGATGGTCGGCCCGTGGCAGCTGCCGGTGGCCGACGTGGCCATCACCCTGGCCGACTTCGACGGCGTGGCCGGCGAAGCGATGTCGCTGGGCGAGCGCACGCCGCTGGCCTTGCTCGATGCCGCCGCTTCGGCGCGCATGGCCGTGGGCGAAGCGCTGACCAACCTGTGCGCGGCCCCGGTCGACGCGCTGGATGAGATCAAGCTGTCGGCGAACTGGATGGCCGCCGCCGGCCACCCGGGCGAAGACGCGCTGCTGTACGACGCGGTGAAGGCGGTGGGCATGGAACTGTGCCCGCAGCTGGACATCAGCATTCCGGTGGGCAAGGACTCGCTGTCGATGCAGGCGCAGTGGCACGACCAGGGCGAAGCGCACAAGAGCGTGTCGCCGGTGTCGCTGGTCATCTCCGCGTTCGCGCCGGTGGCCGATGTGCGCCAGCAGCTGACCCCGCTGCTCGACCGCGAGGTGGACAGCGAGCTGTGGCTGATCGGCCTCGGTGCCGGCAAGCAGCGTCTGGGCGGTTCGATCCTGGCCCAGGTGCATGCCGACCACGGCGACCTGCCGGCCTTCGCCGGTGCCGCCCCGGATCTGGACGACCCGCAGCGCCTGCGTGGCTTCTTCGAACTGATCCGCGATGCGCGCCAGGCCGGCCTGCTGCGTGCGTACCACGACCGCAGCGATGGCGGTGCCTTCGCCGCGCTGTGCGAAATGGCCTTCACCTCGCGCCTGGGCCTGGACATCACCCTCGACGCCTGGGGCGATGATCCGTTCCGCAGCCTGTTCAACGAAGAACTGGGTGCGGTGGTGCAGATTGCCCGCGAAGACCGCGCCGCGTTCGCCGATCTGGTCGAGCGCCATGCGTTGATCGAGTGCGCACAGCGCATCGCCAAGCCGACCACCGCACCGGTGGTGCGGGTGTCGCTGGGCGGCGAAAACCTGGCCGAGTGGCGCTGGGAAGCGCTGTTCGACGCCTGGTGGTCGGTCACCCACGCCATGCAGAAGCGCCGCGACAACCCGGAAAACGCCGACGCCGAGCGCGAGATCGCCCGTGCCTTCAACGCACCGGGCCTGAAGCCGAAGCTCAGCTTCGACCTCGCCGAGGACGTGGCAGCGCCGTTCATCAACACCGGTGCGCGCCCGCGCGTGGCGGTGCTGCGCGAGCAGGGCGTGAACGGCCAGATTGAAATGGCCAACGCATTCGAACGTGCCGGCTTCAGCGCGTTCGACGTGCACATGAGCGATCTGATCGAAGGTCGCGTGGCCCTGCAGGACTTCACCGGCCTGGTCGCCTGCGGCGGCTTCAGCTACGGCGACGTGCTGGGTGCCGGCCGTGGCTGGGCTACCTCGGTGCTGGAACGCAGCGCGCTGCGCGATGCCTTCGCCGCGTTCTTCGCCCGCGAAGACAGCTTCGCGCTGGGCGTGTGCAACGGCTGCCAGATGATGAGCCAGCTGAAGGACATCATTCCCGGTGCCGAGCACTGGCCGCAGTTCCGCCGCAACGCCAGCGAGCAGTTCGAAGCCCGCACCGCGCTGCTGGAGGTGGTGGAATCGCCGTCGATCCTGCTGCGTGGCATGGCCGGCTCGCGCCTGCCGGTGGCCGTGGCCCACGGCGAAGGCCGTGCGGTGTTCGCCAACGCGGTGGACCAGGCGGCCGCGCGCGTGTCGCTGCGCTACATCGATGGCAACGGCAACGTGGCCAGCCAGTACCCGCTGAACCCGAACGGTTCGCCGGACGGCATCACCGGCCTGACCAGCAGCGACGGCCGGGTGACCATCATGATGCCGCACCCCGAGCGCACCCCGCGCGCGCTCAACCTGAGCTGGGCACCGGCGGAATGGCAGGGTGATTCGCCGTGGATGCGCATGTTCCGCAACGCCCGCGTCTGGTGCGGCTGATCGTCCACCCCGCGCACGCGCCAATTCGATGACGTATGGAAACCCGCCGGCAACCCCGGCGGGTTTTTGTTTGTATTGCGTGAATATCGTGTGCTGTCCACGAGTTACAGCGCGTTACACGTGCTACGACATGTTCACGTGGTTCTAACGAAATAACCGCATAAACGCATAAAACGGTGAACTGGTTCACGACAGTAGGTTTTGTTCCGTCAAACTCTTGACGGAAGATAATCTTCACGTTAACACTGCCAGTCCGTTTTGAATTCATTCATTTCGTAGTAACGCATTGCGCAACGGAAGGCGCTCTTGCCTCTCTGCGCGTTCTGCGCGAACACCGTCGTAAATCACGCGAATAGACGCCCCCAGGGGACGTTGGGCCGGATGGCCCAGCGATGGCGTTGCTTTGCCTAAAAACCAGTCCACTCAGGAGCCGTATCGATGAATCGGATTTATCGCAAGGTCTGGAACAAAGCATTGGGTCAGTTGGTCGTTGCCTCGGAACTGGCAACCTCGGACCAGGCCGGTACGGTTGTCGACAAGCGGCAGAAGCAGGGCGGCAGCGCGCCGACGGTGCTTGCCGCAGGCCTGCTGATGGCCCTGGGCTGGACAAGCCTGGCGCAGGCGCAGTCGGTGGAAGTGGGCGGCAACGCCAATTGCGTAACGATCAGCAGCAGCGTGATCGACCAGTGCGTGGTCGATGGCAGCGCCAACGCCAGTGGCCGCAACGCGGTTGCGGTCGGCACCGGCAGCACCGCCAGCGCGGCCAACAGCGTGGCGCTGGGCGCCGGCTCGACGGCCAACCGCGCCAACACGGTGTCGGTCGGCGCCAGCGGCAACGAACGGCAGATCACCAACGTGGCCGCGGGCACGGCGGCCACCGATGCAGTGAACCGCGCGCAGCTGGATGCGCAGGCACAGGCACAGGCGCAGGCCACCCAGGCCGCACTGGCCGCGGCCGCCGCCGAAGGCAGCCGCTACTTCAAGGCCGACGGTGCCGGCGATGACAGCGACGCGGCGCAGATCGACGGCGAGGGCGCATTGGCCGCCGGCGCCGATGCCACGGCCAGCGGCGACGACACCACCGCGTTGGGCAGCGCCGCGCAGGCCAGCGCCGACAGCGCAACGGCCGTCGGTGCGCAGGCCCAGGCCAGCGGCAGCGGCAGCACCAGCGTTGGTGCCGGCAGCGTCGCCAGTGGTACCGCATCGGCCAGCTTCGGCGTCGGCGCCGAAGCCACCGGCGGCTACAGCACCGCGCTTGGCGGCCTGTCCCACGCATCTGCATTCAACGCCACGGCGGTCGGCAATGCCGCCAACGCCACTGGCTCCAGCAGCGTCGCGGTCGGCGGTGATGCACAGGCCAGCGGTGCCAACAGCACCGCCACCGGCCAGGCGAGCATTGCCAGCGGCACCAACAGCGTGGCCGTCGGTGGCGCCCTGTTCGGCCTGCTCGCAACCGAAGCATCGGGCGATTACTCCACCGCCGTCGGTGGCGGCGCGTGGGCGCCGGGTACCAACAGCACGGCACTGGGCAATGCCGCCGAAGCGCAGGGCGACAACAGCGTCGCCCTGGGTGCTGACTCCATCGCCAACCGTGACAACACCGTGTCGGTGGGTGGCGCAGGCAACACGCGCCAGATCACCAACGTGGCCGCCGGCACCGAAGGCACCGATGCGGTGAACAAGGACCAGCTGGATGCAGTGGCCGCCGCCGCCGAAGCAACCAGCAAGTATTTCCAGGCCAGCGGCAGTGACGACAGCGACGCGGGCGCACTGGCCGAGGGCGACAGCGCACTGGCCGCCGGTGAAGCGGCCAATGCCATCGGCGATGGCACCACCGCGCTGGGCGGCGGCGCACTGGCCATTGCGGCCAACGCGACGGCCGTGGGCTACAACAGCTCGGCCACCGGTGAAAATGCCGCCGCCGTGGGAAGCAACGCGCAGGCTAGCGGCAGCGACAGTGCCGCCCTGGGCAGCGGCGCGGTCGCCAGCGAAGTGAGCAGCACCGCGACCGGTACCGGCGCGCAGGCCACCGGCGTGTACAGCACCGCCAACGGTGCCGAAGCCATCGCCAGCGGCGCGCAGTCGCTGTCCAGCGGCTTCCGCGCGTCGGCCTCGGCCGATGGCACCACCGCCGTCGGCGGTTACAGCGAAGCCAGCGGTCGCCTCGGTTCGGCGTTGGGCTACGGCACCGTGGCCAGCGGCGCCAACAGCACCGCTGCGGGCGTCTTCGCCACCGCCACGGGCGCCGGTTCGGTGGCCGTGGGTGAGGCCAGTGAAGCCAGCGGCGATGAGAGCGTGGCCATCGGCGGCAGCACCTATTTCGGCCTGATTCCGGCACGCGCCAGCGGCTACGGTGCGGCGGCCTACGGTGCCGGCGCGTGGGCCACCGAAGACTATGCAACGGCCATCGGCTGGAACGCCTGGGCCGATGGTGCGCAGTCCACCGCACTGGGCGCCAGCGCCACCGCCAATGGCAGCAACAGCGTGGCCATTGGTGCGGCCTCGCAGGCCGACCGTGACAACACCGTTGCCGTCGGCGCCGACGGCAACGAACGCCAGATCACCCACGTGGCCGACGGTACCGAAGCCACCGATGCGGTGAACAAGGGCCAGCTGGATGCAGTGGCCAGCGTGGCCGAAAACACCAGCACCTACTTCAAGGCCACCGGCAGCGATGACAGCAGCGCCGGTGCATTCGCCGATGGCAGCAATGCCACCGCCGCCGGTGAGGCCGCCAATGCCCTGGGCAATGGCACCACCGCACTCGGCAGCGGCGCCACCGCGGTCAACAGCAACGCCACCGCGGTGGGCTTCAACGCGCTGGCCAGCGGCCAGAACAGCGCCGCCTTCGGCAACAACGCGCAGGCCGTGGGCCCGGGCAGCGTGGCCGTCGGTGGTGCCGCGGTGGATGAGCAGGGCAACCCGCTGATCACCAACGGCGGCGTGCCGGTCGATACCGGTGCAACCAGCGCCGGCGTGGGCGGCACCGCCGTCGGTGCCAGCGCCGAAGCCGGTGGCTTCGCCTCCAGCGCCTACGGCGTGGGCGCGTATGCCGGCGGTGCGCAGTCGGCGGCGTTCGGCGCCGTGTCCAACGCCATTGGCGATTACTCCACCGCGCTGGGCACCAGCAGCGTGGCCACCGGCACCAGCAGCGTGGCCATCGGTGGCCCGGCTGACCTGATTCCCGGCCTGGGCTTCTTCGTGCAGACCCAGGCCAGCGGCGAAGCCGCCACGGCGGTCGGCGCCGGTGCCATTGCCAGCGGCGACTACGCCACGGCCAACGGCACGCTCACCGAAGCGTCGGGTGCCGAGGCGACGGCCGTGGGCTACTTCGCCTACGCACCGGGTGAACAGTCCAGCGCGCTGGGCGCACAGACCTGGGCCAGTGGCGCGCAGAGCACGGCGGTCGGCTTCTACGCCACCGCGCGCGGCGCCAACAGCGTGGCCCTCGGCGCGAACTCCGAAGCGGTACGCGACAACAGCGTGGCCGTGGGCAGCAGCGGCAACGAACGGCAGATCACCAGCGTGGCCGCCGGTACCGAAGCCACCGATGCGGTGAACAAGGCGCAGCTCGATGCCGTGGCCGACACCGCCGATACCACCGCGCACTTCTTCCAGGCGCAGGCCGAAGAGGGCACCGATGCCGGTGCCTACGCCGAGGGCGCAGGTGCGGTCGCGGCCGGTTCGGCCAGCAATGCCATCGGTGCCGGTGCGCTGGCGCAGGGTGCCGGTGCCGGCGCGTTGGGCGCCGATGCCGTGGCATTGGGCCGCAACACCTTCGCCGACGGCGATGGCGCGGTGGCCGTGGGTGGCCTGGGCCAGGCCTACGACGAGTACAACCAGCCGCTGCTGGACGACGAAGGCAACCCGGTGCAGGTGGGTACCACTGCGTCGGCCGGTTCCACGGCAGTGGGCAACGCGGCGCAGGCCACCGGGCTGACCAGCAATGCCTTCGGCAGCGGCGCGCAGGCCACCGGCGACAACAGCTTCGCGGCGGGCAGCAAGTCGCGCGCCACCGGCAGCTATGCCGTCGCCATCGGTGACAGCGCGTTTGCCAAGGCCGATGACAGCACCGCCGTGGGCGGTTACAGCACCGCCAGCGAAGCGGGCGCCACCGCATTCGGTTCCGGCGCCTGGGCGACCGGCAGCAACGCATCTGCGTTCGGCCCGGCCGCATGGGCCAGTGCCAATGGCGCCACCGCCATCGGCTACAACAGCTGGGCCAACGGCACCAGTTCCACTGCGGTCGGCCGCGGTGCCTTCAGCTACGGCGCCAACAGCGTGGCACTGGGCTTCCAGGCACTGGGCAACAGCATCAACAGCATCGCCATCGGCACCAACACGGTGGCCGGCGGCGAAAGCGCCATCGCCCTGGGCGCCGGTAGCACGGCCAGCGGCAGCAATGCGGTCGCGCTGGGCGCAGGCTCGGTCGCCGACCGCGACGGCAGCGTATCGGTGGGCAGTGCCGGCAACGAACGCCAGGTCACCAACGTGGCCGCCGGTACCCAGGCCACCGATGCGGTGAACAAGTCGCAGCTCGACGCCGTTGCCGCCACCGCTGAATCCACCAGCAAGTACTTCCAGGCCAGCGGCAGCGACGACAGCGATGCCGGCGCCTATGTGGAAGGGGACAACGCGCTGGCGGCCGGTGAAGCGGCCAATGCCATTGGTGACGGTGCCAGCGCGCTGGGCGCCGGTGCCAACGCCATCGGCAGCAATGCGCAGGCCATCGGCTTCAACGCCCTGGCCACGGCTGCCAACGCCAGCGCGGTCGGTGCCAATGCACAGGCCACCGGCGAGTACGCCACTGCGCACGGTGCCGAAAGTGAAGCCAGCGGCGAACAGAGTGCCGCCTTCGGTGCGGCCGCCGTGGCCAGTGGCGCCGGCAGTACCGCCAGCGGCGTGCTGTCCGAAGCCAGCGGCGAAGAAGCGGTGGCCGTGGGCTACTTCAGCACCGCCAGCGGCGAGGCATCCACCGCGGTGGGCAGCGAAAGCGTGGCCAGCGGCATCGCCTCGGCGGCATTCGGCATCGGTGCCGAAGCCACCGGCGGTTACAGCACCGCCATCGGCGGCTATTCCAGCGCATCGGCGTTCAACGCCACCGCACTGGGCAACTTCGCCAACGCCTCCGGTTCCAACAGCGTCGCCCTGGGCGGCGATGCCGAGGCCTCGGGCGCCTACAGCACCGCTACCGGCCAGGGCAGCCTGGCCACCGGCACCAATGCGGTGGCCGTCGGTGGCTCGTTGTTCGGCCTGCTGGCCACCGAAGCATCGGGTGACTACTCCACCGCCGTCGGTGGCGGCGCCTGGGCACCGGGTACCAACAGCACCGCGCTGGGCAACGCAGCCGAATCGCAGGGCGCCAACAGCGTCGCCCTGGGTGCCGACTCCATTGCCGACCGTGACAACACGGTGTCGGTGGGCGGTGCGGGCAATACGCGCCAGATCACCAACGTGGCCGCCGGTACCGAGGGCACCGATGCGGTGAACAAGGACCAGCTGGATGCAGTGGCCGCCGCCGCCGAAGCCACCAGCAAGTACTTCCAGGCCAGCGGCAGCGACGACAGCGATGCCGGCGCCTACGTGGAAGGCGAGAACGCGCTGGCCGCCGGTGAAGCAGCCAACGCGATCGGCGATGGCAGCACTGCGCTGGGCAGTGGCGCCACGGCGGTTGCGGCCAACGCCACCGCGGTCGGCTTCAACAGCCTGGCCACCGGCGGCAATGCGGCCGCGGTCGGCACCAACGCACAGGCCAGCGGCGAAGACAGTGCCGCCCTGGGCAGTGGCGCGGTCGCCAGTGCAGTGAGCAGCACCGCTACCGGTGCCGGCGCACAGGCCACCGGCGTGTACAGCACCGCCAACGGTGCCGAAGCCATCGCCAGCGGCGCGCAGTCGCTGTCCAGCGGCTTCCGCGCTTCGGCCTCGGCCGATGGCACCACTGCCGTGGGTGGTTACAGCGAAGCCAGCGGCCGCCTCGGTTCGGCACTGGGCTACGGCACCTTGGCCAGTGGCGCCAACAGCACCGCGGCTGGCGTGTTCGCCACCGCCAGTGGCGCCGGTTCGGTGGCCGTGGGTAATGCCAGCGAGGCTACCGGCGATGAAAGCGTGGCCATCGGTGGCAGCACCTACTTCGGCCTGATCCCGGCCCGTGCCAGCGGTACCGGCTCGGCCGCGTTCGGCGCCGGTGCCTGGGCCACCGACGACTACGCCACCGCCATCGGCTGGAACGCCTGGGCCGATGCGACCGACGCCACCGCACTGGGTGCCAACGCCAGCGCCAGTGCGGCCAACAGCGTCGCGCTGGGCAGCGGTTCGCAGGCCACCCGCGCCAACACGGTGTCGGTCGGCACGGCCACCGCGCAGCGGCAGATCACCAACGTCGCCGCCGGTACCGAAGCCAGCGATGCGGTGAACAAGGGCCAGCTGGATGCGGTTGCCGCCACCGCCGATGCGGTCGGCCAGCGCTTCCAGGCCAGCGGCACCGGCACGGCAACGGCGTCGGGTACCGACGCGGTGGCCATCGGCGCCAACGCCACGGCCAGCGGCAGCCGCAGCAATGCGGTCGGCAGCGGCGCCACCGCCATCGGCAATGCCGCTCTGGCCCTGGGTGCCAACAGTGGCGTCACCGGCAACAACTCGGTGGCCCTGGGTGCCGGTTCGCGCGCCGTGGAAGCCAACGTGGTGTCGGTCGGTGGTGGCAATGGCACCGCCGGTCCGGCCACCCGCCGCATCGTCAACGTGGCCGATGGCCGCATTGCCGCCGGCAGCACCGATGCGGTCACCGGTTCGCAGTTGAACGTGACCAACCAGCGCGTGGGTGCGGTGGAAACCCGCGTGGGTGATTTCGACTCGCGTATCGCCACCATGGAAACCAGCACCGCCAATGCCGTCGGCTACGACGATGCCAGCCGCGATCGCCTGACCCTGTCCGGCATGGATGGCACCACGATCGACAACGTGGGCGCCGGCAGCATCGCCGCCGGCAGCCGCCAGGCGGTCACCGGTGGCCAGCTGTTCCAGTCGCTCAGCGATGCCGCCAGCTTCCTCGGCGGTGGCGCCAGCGTCGGCCTGCAGGGCGTGTTCGTGGCACCGAACTACGTGATCCAGGGCAGCACCTACAGCAACGTGGGCGACGCACTGGGCGCGCTGGACCGCAAGGTGACCGAGCTGGACCAGCGCACCGCCGGTGGTTCCAGCCGCGCCAGCACCGCCACGGCCAGCCTGCGCAGCGCCAGCACCACCGCGCAGGCGTCGGTGGCCGAACTGTCCACCGCGGCCGAGTCGGATCCGGTGGCATCGCGCACCGACATCCCGGCCAAGCCCAGCGTGGGTGGCACCAGCGCCGCACAACCGGCTGCCGCCGTCGGTGCGGTCAGCGTGGGTGAGGGCGCAGTCGCCAGTGCGGCCTCGTCCACCGCCATCGGCCAGGGCGCGACGGCCTCGGCCGCCAACGCGGTGGCCCTGGGCCAGGGTTCGATTGCCGATCGTGCCAACACCGTGTCGGTGGGCAGCGAGGGCAACGAACGCCAGGTCACCAACGTGGCCGCCGGTACGGCCGCCACCGATGCCGTGAACAAGAGCCAGCTGGATCGCGGCATCACCACCGCCAACAGCTACACCGACAGCCGCGTGCAGGCCGTCGCCGACAGCTTCGATGTGTTCAAGGGCGAAGTTGATGGACGCCTGCGCCACATGGATCGCCGCATCGACCGCCAGGGTGCGATGAGCGCGGCCATGCTGAACATGGCCACCAGTGCCGCCGGCATCCGCACCCAGAACCGGGTCGGCGTCGGCATCGGTTTCCAGGGCGGTGAATCGGCGATGTCGCTGGGCTACCAGCGTGCGATCAGCGATCGCGCCACGGTCACCCTGGGCGGTGCGTTCAGCAGTGATGACGCCTCGGTCGGCGTCGGTGCCGGCTTCGGCTGGTAAGCGGGAAGCGCGTGCCGGTGGCCACGTGCCACCGGCACGTCATGCAGTGAAGGCCTGAGGGGGCGAGGCACGGCAACCCTGGTGGGCCAGCCAGGGCAGTCGCAGGGAATGATGGCCGTAGTGAGCTCCGCCCGTGCACTGGGTGGAGAAGGAAAGCTCAACCATGACCTTGAAGAGGATTTCGAACGTGACCAAGAAGCAGAACCTTCGCATCAACGTACTGGCTGCCGCCGTGCTGTCGCTGACGGTCGGCGTCGGTGCCGCCCATGCGATCAATCCGGGCACGCCCAGCGCACCGGCCCGTGTGGCCAGCGCCGACCAGCAGGCCGTGGACGGCATCATCGTCAAGTACCGCACCGGTACCGCCGCCGCCAGTGACCGTTCGAGCAAGCTCACCGTCGTTCAGTCGGCGCTGTCGCGCGCGATTGTCAGCAGCGGCACCAGCAGCCGCGCGTTGTCGCTGTCGCCGCAGGTCGAGCGCAAGCTGGGCACCGGCAGCGATCTGATCCGCCTGAAGTCGCGCCTGGCCGGCGCGGAAATGAAGAAGGTGCTGGCCGAACTGAACGCCGATCCGTCGGTGCAGTACGCCGTGGCCAACGTGCGCCTGCAGCGTTCGGACCTGCGCGCCAGCAATGCGCAGCCGGCACTGGTGCCCAACGATCCGAACTACGCCCAGTACCAGTGGAACTTCTACAACGCCACCAGCGGCGTGAACGCACCGGCGGCGTGGGATGTCTCGCAGGGCGAAGGCGTGGTGGTGGCCGTGCTCGACACCGGCATCCTGCCGGGCGTGCCGGACTTCGGCGACAACCTGCTGCCGGGCTACGACTTCATCAGCGACAAGGAATCCTCGCGCCGCCCGACCGACGGTCGCGCCCCGGGCGCCACCGACTACGGTGACTGGGTGGAAACGGCCAACGAGTGCTACAACGGCTCGCAGCCGGAAGGCAGCTCCTGGCACGGTACCCACGTGGCCGGCACCATCGCCGAAGTGACCAACAACGGCAGCGCGCTGGCAGGCCTGGCCTACAAGGCCAAGGTGCTGCCGGTGCGCGTGCTCGGCAAGTGCGGCGGCACCCTGGCCGACATCAGCGACGCCATCACCTGGGCCTCCGGTGGCACCGTGGCCGGCATTCCGGCCAACACCACGCCGGCTGAAATCATCAACATGAGCCTGGGCGGCGGCGGCGCGTGCGACGCGGCCTACCAGGACGCAATCAACGGCGCCGTCTCGCGCGGTACCCTGGTGGTGGTGGCCGCCGGCAATGACACCGACAACGCCGCCAACTACCGTCCGTCCAGCTGCGCCAACGTGGTCTCGGTCGGCGCCACCCGCGTCACCGGCGGCATCACCTACTACTCCAACTACGGCGCGGTGGTCGATCTGGCCGCACCGGGTGGCGGCGGCAGCGTGGACGGCAACCCGAACGGCTACATCTGGCAGGTCGGCTCCAGCTCCGACACCACGCCCGATGCCGGTGAGTGGGTGCTGATGGGCAAGGGCGGTACCTCGATGTCCTCGCCGCACGTGGCTGCCGTGGCCGCGCTGGTGCAGAGCGCACTGGCTGCCAATGGCAAGGATCCGCTCAGCCCCGCTGCGCTGGAAACGCTGCTGAAGCAGTCGGCGCGTCGCTTCCCGGTCACCATTCCGGCCGCCACCCCGATCGGCACCGGCATCGTCGATGCCAAGGCCGCACTGGATGCCGCGCTGAAGGAACCGTGCACCGAGAACTGCGAGCCGGAAGGCATCCCGCTGACCAACAAGGTGGCCATCAGTGGCGTGGCCGGCGCTGCCGGCAGCGAAACCGTCTACACCTTCCAGGCTGAAGCCGGCAAGCAGCTGAGCGTGCTGACCTATGGCGGCACCGGCAACGTGTCGGTCTACCTGGCGCAGGGCCGCGTGCCCACCGCCACCGACAACGATGCCAAGTCGACGCGCCCGGGCAACACCGAAACCGTGCGCGTGGCCAAGCCGGTCGCCGGCACCTACTACGTGAAGGTGGTGGGCGAGGCGGCATTCGGCGGCGTGACCATCCTGGCCACCCAGTAACGGCCCAGCGGTTGCAGATGTTGTCGTAAGTGAATTGGCGGCGCCCGTTACCGGAAGGTGACGGGCGTCGTCTTTTGTGGTCCTGCGCGTGCAGGACGGCGGAAACCCCGGCCAAACTGCTAAAGTCAGGGCGATCGACAGGAGAGTCATGTGAACGCGCTCGCTGCTACCGCCCACGACGACGCCGAAGGCCGCATCCTGGATGCCCTGCTGTCGCGTGGCCGGTTGAAGGATGCTGACCTGGCGCGCGCGCGGCCGCTGCATGCCGAAGCCGGCGGCAGCCTGCTGGCGCTGCTGGTGCGGCTGGGCCTGGTCTCCGAACGTGACCAAGCGCAGGCCAGCGCCGACGTGCTCGGCCTGCCGCTGCTGGAAGGCAAGCAGTTGCCCGAGGCCCCGCCGCAGTCGCTGGCCGAAGGGTTGCCGTTGTCGCAGCGGTTCCTGAAGCAGTTCCATGTCTGCCCGTTGGCGCTGGACGAGCACGGGGTACGCCTGTGGCTGGCCGATGCGCACGATCCCTACCCGCAGCAGGCCGTGCAGCTGGCGTTGGGCGTACCGGTCACCCCGGTGCTGGGCATGCGCGCGGAAATCGACGATCTGGTTGAACGCTGGTTCGGCCAGGGCCGCAGCGCGATGGGCGCCATCGTGGAAACCGCCGATGGTGAAGGCGGCGCGGTGGACGACATCGAACACCTGCGCGACCTGGCCTCCGAAGCACCGGTCATCCGCCTGGTCAACCTGGTCATCCAGCGGGCGGTGGAACTGCGCGCCTCCGATATCCACGTTGAACCGTTCGAAAGCCGGCTGAAGGTGCGTTACCGCGTGGACGGCGTGCTGGTGGAAGGCGAAAGCCCGCCAGCCAATCTGACCGCAGCGGTGATCAGCCGCATCAAGATCATGGCGCGCTTGAACATCGCCGAGCGCCGCCTGCCGCAGGATGGCCGCATCATGCTGCGCGTGCAGGGCAAAGAACTGGACCTGCGTGTCAGCACCGTGCCCACCGCGCATGGCGAAAGCGTGGTCATGCGCCTGCTCGACCGCGAAACCGTGGTGTTCGACTTCCACCGGCTGGGCTTCACCGATGCCTTCCTGCCGCAGTTCCGCAAGGTGCTGGAACAGCCGCACGGCATCCTGCTGGTCACCGGCCCCACCGGCTCGGGCAAGACCACCACGCTGTACACCGCGCTCAGCCAGCTCAACACCGCCGACGTCAAGATCATCACCGTCGAAGACCCGGTCGAATACCAGATCGAAGGCATCAACCAGATCCAGGCCAAGCCGCAGATCGGCCTGGATTTCGCCAACGCGCTGCGCAGCATCGTGCGCCAGGATCCGGACATCATCATGATCGGCGAAATGCGCGATCTGGAAACCGCGCGCATCGCGATCCAGTCGGCGCTGACCGGTCACCTGGTGCTGTCCACCCTGCATACCAACAACGCCGCCGGTGGCATCACCCGCCTGCTCGACATGGGCGTGGAAGACTATCTGCTGACGTCCACCATCAACGGCATCCTGGCCCAGCGTCTGGTGCGCCGCCTGGAGCCCACCCACGCCGAGCGCTACGAGGCCTCGCCGGAGGAAATCGAACGCTTCGAACTGCGCCGCCTGCAGCCACAGGGCACCATCCATCTGTTCCGCCCGAAGCCGTCGGCGCTGGCGCCTACCGGTTACCTGGGCCGCACCACCATCATGGAATTCCTGGTGATGAACGATGCGCTGCGTCGCGCGGTCATGCGCCGCGATGGCATGGGCGAAATCGAACGCATCGCCCGCGAGGCCGGCATGCGCACCATGTACGAAGATGGCCTGGCCAAGGCGTTGAGCGGGCAGACCACCATCGAAGAAGTGCTGCGCGTGACCGAGGAGGGTTGATGCGCGCCGGAGCCTGCTGCTGACATGCCGAACTACCGCTACAAGGCGCTGAACCCGCATGGCGAAGTCTTCGATGGCCAGATGGAAGCGGCCAGCGAAGCCGAGCTGATCGCGCGCCTGCAGGACCAGGGGCACCTGCCCATGGAAACCCGGCTGGCCGATGGCGGTGCCGTGGGCAGCAGCAGCCTGCGTGGCCTGTTCCGGCCGCGGCCGCTGCAGGGCGCGGCGTTGCTGCAGTTCACCCAGCAGCTGGCCACCTTGCTGGCCGCTGGGCAGCCGCTGGATCGCGCGCTGTCGATCCTGCTGGGCCTGCCCGAAGACGAGCGTTCGCGCCGGGCGATCACCGACATCCGCGACGTGGTGCGTGGCGGCGCGCCGCTGTCCACCGCGCTGGAACGGCAGCACGGTCTGTTCTCGCGCCTGTACGTGAACATGGTGCGTGCCGGCGAAGCCGGTGGCAGCCTGCACGACACGCTGCAGCGCCTGGCCGATTACCTGGAACGCAGCCGCGCGCTGCAGGGCAAGGTGGTCAACGCCCTGGTCTACCCGGCCATCCTGCTAGTGGTGGTGGGCGGTGCGCTGCTGTTTCTGCTGGGCTACGTGGTGCCGCAGTTCGCGCAGATGTACGAAAGCCTGGACGTGGCGTTGCCATGGTTCACCAACATCGTGCTGCAGATCGGCCTGTTCGTGCGCGACTGGTGGATCCTGCTGCTGGTGGTGCCGGCGGTGCTGGTGCTGCTGCTGGAACGCAAACTGCGCCAGCCCGCGTTCCGCCTGGCACTGGATGGCTGGCTGCTGCAGCGCCGTGGCATCGGCCGCCTGCTGGGCGAACTGGAAACCGCACGCCTGGCACGTACCCTGGGCACCCTGCTGCGCAACGGCGTGCCGCTGCTGGGGGCGCTGGGCATCGCCCGCAACGTGCTGGGCAACCGCGCGCTGGCCACCGATGTGGACAGCGCCGCAGACGAAGTGAAGAACGGTGCCGGCCTGTCGCTGGCACTGTCGCGCGGCAAGCGCTTCCCGCGCCTGGCCCTGCAGATGATCCAGGTGGGCGAAGAATCCGGCGCGCTGGACACCATGCTGCTGAAGGCGGCCGACACCTTCGAACAGGACAGTGCCCGCCGCATCGATCGCCTGCTGGCGGCCATGGTGCCGGCCATCACCCTGGTGCTGGCCTCGGTGGTCGGCGCGGTGATCGTGGCCGTGCTGGTGCCGCTGTACGACCTGACCAATGCCATCGGTTGATGATGGCCCTTCCTACACTCCCGCTGTTCCGCACCTGAAAGGACCGACCATGATTGCTTCCCGTCGACCGATCCGCCTTTCCTTCACCGCCGCTCGCCACCAGTCGGGCATGAGCCTGCTGGAAATCATCATCGTCATCGTGCTGATCGGCGCGGTGCTGACCCTGGTCGCCAGCCGCGTGCTGGGCGGCGCCGACCGCGGCAAGGCCAACATCGCCAAGGCGCAGGTGCAGACCGTGGCGTCCAAGATCGACAACTACCAGCTCGATACGGGCAAGCTGCCGGGCACGCTGGAAGACCTGATCAACGCCCCGGCCGGCACCGGTGGCTGGCTGGGCCCGTACGCCAAGGCGGCCGATCTGAACGACCCGTGGGGGCATGCGCTGGAATACCGCGCACCGGGTGAAGGCCAGCCCTACGATCTGATCAGCCTGGGCAAGGATGGCAAGCAGGGCGGCAGCAGCGTCGATGCCGATATCCGCTACGAGCCGTAAGCCTGCATGATCCGCATCCTGCCGCGCCGGTTGCCCCGACCGCGCCTGCACGGCAGGCGTGCAGCGGGCCTGTCGCTGCTGGAAATGCTGCTGGTGATCGCGCTGATCGCCGCCATCGGCCTGATCACCGCCGCGGGCCTGTCGCGCGGCTTTGCCGGCATGCAGCTGCGCAGCGCCGGCAAGGACATCGCCAACCAGCTGCGCATGGTGCGCGCCCAGGCCATCGCGCGGGGCGAACCGCAGCGGTTCGTGATCGAACCGGCGCAGCACCGCTGGACCGGCGCCAACCAGCGCCAGGGCACGCTGCCGGAAACGCTGCAGGTGCAGTTCGAAGGCGCCGCTCAGTTGTCCACTGGTGCAGGGCAGGGCGTGATCGAGTTCCATCCGGACGGCGGCGCCAGCGGTGGCCGCATCCGCCTGCAGCGCGACAGCGCCGAATGGCGCATCGACGTGGGCTGGCTGACCGGCGAAGTACGCTCCGGCCCGTGGCAGGCGCAATGAAGCGGCGCGCGCGTGGCTTCACCCTGCTGGAAGTGATCGTGGCCTTCGCCCTGCTGGGCCTGGCGCTGACCTTGCTGCTGGGCAGCCTGTCCGGCGGCGCGCGGCAGGTGAAGGACGCCGAGCTGCGCACCCGTGCGGTGCTGCATGCGCAATCGCTGCTGGCCGCCGCAGGGGTGGAGGAACCGCTGCAGGCCGGGCGCCAGCAGGGCGAGTGGGAGCAGGGGCGCTTCCATTGGGAACTGCAGGTGCAGCCCTGGGTGGAGCCGCGCGCGGGCAACGTGCCCGTCGCCGATTCCCCCGGCGCGCCCTGGCTGGCCGAACTGCAGTTGCAGGTTCGCTGGGGCGATGGCGCGCGCGAACAATTGCGTTGGCGCAGTCTGCGCCTGCTGCCGCCGGACCTGGAGCGTGCACGGTGAAACGGCAGGCACGCGGCTTCACCCTGGTGGAAGTGATGCTGGCCACCGTGCTGCTGGCCGGCGGCCTGGCGCTGGCGTTTGCCAGCGTGCGCTCGGCCATGGCGGTCAGCCAGCGTGGTGAACAGATCGCCGCCGACAGCGAGCGCATGCGCGCGGTGCAGGGGCTGCTGCGGCGGCAGTTGAGTGCGGCGCTGCGCAGTCCGATGGAAGTACCGGACCCCACCCGCGAGCCGGTGTACTTCAGTGGCGATGAAAGCGGCATGCAGTTCGTGGCCGATCTGCCGGGTTACCTGGGCCGCGGTGGCCCCTACCTGCATGCGCTGCAGGTGGAGGGCCAGGCCGGCGAGCGCCGCCTGCTGCTGGGCCTGGTGCTGCTGCAGGAAGGCGAACAGCTGCCGGAAACCCCGCCGCGTGCGCCGGAAGTGCTGGCCGAGCATCTGCGCGATGTGCAGCTGCGCTACCGCGGCGTGGATGCTGCCAGCGGCCAGATGACCGACTGGTTGCCGCGCTGGGACGATACCCGCCGCCTGCCGTTGCTGGTGGAAGTGCAGGTGCGGCCCGCGCGCGGGCCGGCCTGGCCGCCGCTGGTGGTTGCCCTGCGTGCCGGTGGTGCCGCCGGAGGCATCCGATGAGGACCAGGCGCGGGGCCGCGCTGGTGCTGGTGCTGTGGCTGATCGCACTGATGACCGCGCTGGTGGGCGCATTCGCGCTGACCGCCCGGGTCGAGCACCTGCAGCAGCGGGTGCTGGATGACGACGGGCGCGGCCAGGAACGTGCGCGTGCCGGCCTGGAATATGCGCTGATGCGACTGCGCGCCGATCCGCAGCGCCCGGCCTGGCAGGCCGACGGCCGCACCTACCGGTGGCAGTTCGACGATGCCCGCGTGGATATCCGCGTGGTGGACGAGAACGGCAAGATCAATCTGAATGTCGCCGACGCTGCGCTGCTCACCGCCTTCCTGAAGGCACTGGGCGAAAGCCCCGACGATGCACAGCGGCTGGCCGGGGCCATCATCGACTGGCGTGACGAGGACAGTCTGCAGCAGCCCGGCGGTGGCGCCGAAGCGCCCGATTACGCAGCGGCCGGCCTGCCGTACGGCCCGCGCAACAAGCGCTTCGAAACCCTGGGCGAGCTGCAGCGGGTGCTGGGCATGCGCGCGGCGCTGTACCAAGCCATGCTGCCGCACATCACCCTGTACAGCCGCATGGCGCGGCCCGATCCGCGCTTCGCCACTGCCCCGGTGCTGGCGGCGCTGGGGCTGGACGCCGAGCAGGTACTGGCGCAACGGGCCCAGCAGGAGCGTGACGAAGATTCAGGTGCGGGCACGTCAACCCTTGCCAGCGGCAGCGGCACCTATAGTATCGAGTGCCGCGCCATCGACGGCAGTGGACGCCAGTCGGTTCTGAAGGCGGTGGTACGCAACGGCTCGGGCGGAGTGCCCGGCCAGACCTACACAGTGCTTCGCTGGGAGCAGGGAATGGCAGCAAGATGACAGCATGGCAGGATAGCGTGCGGCAGGTGCAGGGCCGGATCGGCCCTGGCGTCGGCCATTTCCTGCGCTGGTGGCGGCAATCGTTGCTGGCCTGGGTGCCGGCACGCTGGCAGTGGGCGCTGGGCTGGTCGCAGGCACGCCTGCTGCTGCAGCGCGACGGCGACCAGGTGCAGGTCTGGCGTGATGGCAGTGCCGGCCCCGAACGCGTGGTGCGCCTGCCGTGGCCGCTGGCGCCGGCCGATCTGGACCGCGTGCTGGAACCGCGCCTGCGGCGCCTGCCGCGCGTCTGGCTGCTGCCGGTGGCGCAGGTGCTGCGCCGCAGCCTGCGCCTGCCCAGCGCCGCCGCCGATCGCCTGCACGCCGTGGTGGGCTATGAAATCGACCGGCAGACGCCCTTCGAGGCCAGCCAGGTCAGCTACGACGTGCGCGCCCTGGGCACGGTCGGCGACGGCTTGCTGCAGGTCGAGCTGGTCGCCTGGCCGCTGCGCCAGCTGGACACCTGGCGCAGCCAGGCCGGTGACTGGGCCGATGCCCTGGCCGGCGTGGATGCCATCGACGAACACGGCCAAACGCTGCAGGTGAACCTGCTGCCGCCGGCGCAGCGCCAGCGCCGCGTTGATCCCAGCCGGCGCTGGAACCTGATGTTGGCGGCCGCCGCCCTCGTGATGCTGGTGCTGGCCGCACTGCAGCTGCTGGACAACCGGCGCGACGCGGCCGACGCCCTGCGCGAACAGGTCGAACGCAGCGCCCGCAGTGCCCGCGGCGTGGCCAGTGAACGCAGCCAGCTGCAGGCGCTGATCGACGGCGCCGCCTTCCTGGAAAAGCAGCGCAGCCAGCGTGCCACCACGGTGGAACTGTGGACCGAGCTGACCCGGCGCCTGCCCGACGGCACCTATCTGGAAAAACTGGCGATCGAGAACAACAGCCTGCAGTTGATCGGGCTTAGCGGGCAGGCATCGCAACTGGTCGCGCTGCTGCAGGATGCGCCGCAGTGGCGCAAGGTGAACCTGACCGGCGTGCTGCAGGCCGACGGCGCCAGCAGTGGCCGCGACCGCTTCACCCTGACCGCCGAACTGCAGCCGTTGCCGGCCGCCGCCGCTCCCGCCCCCGCTGCACGCAAGGAGGCGGCCGATGCCGATGCCCAACCCGCGCCGTGACCGCTGGCTGGCGCTGGCCCTGCTGCTGGCCGTGCTGGGCGTGGCCTACCTGCTGCTGGTGCACCCCTGGTTCACCCAGCCGCTGCTGGCCATCAACGAAGACGTGGCCGCGCTGCGCGAACGCCAGCAGCGCGTGCAGGCGCAGCTGCAGCAGCAGCCGCAGATCGAACAACGCTTGACGGAAACCCGCCAGGTGCTGGAACAGCGCCCCGGCTTCCTGCGCGAAGCCACCGCCGAAGCGGCTGCCGCCGCGCTGGGCGCACGGCTGCAGGATGCGGTGGCCATGGCCAGCCCTGGCAACCGCAGCTGCACGATCAGCAACCGCACGCCGCTGACCGACAACCGACGCGATGCCGAATTCGTGCGCGTGGCCATGCAGGTGCGGCTGCGCTGTGGCGTGGCCGAACTGGCCACCGTGCTGCACAGCCTGGAAACCGGCAGCCCGCGCCTGTTCGTGGACAACCTGAACCTGATCGCGCAGCGCTTCCAGCAGTCGGCCAATGAATCCGGCCTGGGCCTGGATGTGTCCTTCGAGCTGGCCGGTTACCTGTTGCCCGGCGCGGCGGCCGACAGCGCAGCGCCGGCGGTTGCCAACGCCGCGGTCGTTGCACCGGAAGCAGCCGTCCCGGCTGAGCCGGCCGTGGATGCTGCGGCCGATGCCGCCGCCGATTCCGATGCAGGGGAGGGCGCCGAATGAAACTCGATGCGCTACCCCTGCGCACGGGGCTGCTGCTGGCTGTGGCCGGCTGGGCAGGCGCGCTGTGGCTGGCCACCGGCTTTGGCCTGGGCAGCCGCCTGCCAGCGGGCCCGGACGATGCCGGCCGTGCCGCGGCATTGCCCTCGCTGCCGCCACTGGCGCCCGAACGCATGGCCGCCGCCGACAGCTACAGCGCCATCAGCGAACGCCCCTTGTTCGCCGAAGACCGGCGCCCGCGCCCGTATCTGCTGGGCGGCAGCGAACCGGCCGCCAGCGCGGCCCTGCGCCTGACCGGTGTGCTGCTCACCGACAGTTTCAGCATGGCCACCTTCACCACCGAACAGAATCGTTCGGTGCGCCTGCGCCTGAATGGTGAGGCGGTCGATGGCTGGCAGCTGGTCGCACTGGAGCCTCGCCAGGCCACTGTGATCGGCCCCAGCGGCAGCCAGGTGCTGGAACTGGCGACCTTCAACGGGCAGGGCGGTGAACCGCCGACCGTGCTGCGCGGCGCCAATGGTGCGGTGCCGCCGGCAGGCGTGGTGGTGCCGCCACCGCCACCCAGCCCGGCCAGCGGCAGCAACAGCAGCGCCCAGCGCCCGGTCGACCTCGCGGCCTCTGCGGCTGCCGGTCCGGCGGCGCAGAGCACGCCCGCCCCCAACACCAATGCCAACGGTCCTAGCGAAGCGCAGATGCAGGCCATCCGCGAACGCATCCAGGCCCGTCGCCGTCAGCTGCAGCAACAGCAGCAACAACCGTCGCCGCCCCCGGGCGATGGCACCAACCGATAGAGTGAATGCATGAACCTGCGTTTTCTGCCCTGGTCCCTCGCCCTGACGCTGCTGGTCGGCTGCGCCACCGTGTCCGGCCCGAACGTTCATCGCAGTGCCACCCCGCCGCCAGCACAAGCCGGTGCCGCGGCGGCCGATCCCCAGGTCGTCGAGGGTGATGCCGCCGCAGGGACACCGCAGGCGGTGATCCGCCGCGGCAGCGGCACAATGATCAACCGCGAAGCCGCACGTGCGCCGTCACCGGCGCTGCATTCGGCCAGCGGTGGCAGCGCCACCTTCAACTTCGAAGGCGAGTCGGTGCATGCGGTGGTCAAGGCCATCCTCGGCGACATGCTGGGTCAGAACTACGTCATCGCGCCGGGCGTGCAGGGCACGGTCACCCTGGCCACGCCCAAGCCGGTGTCGCCGGCACAGGCGCTGAACCTGCTGGAAATGGTGCTGGGCTGGAACAACGCGCGCATGGTCTACAGCGGTGGCCGCTACAACATCGTCGCCGCCGACCAGGCGCTGGCCGGCACCGTCGCACCGAGCACCGCACCGGCTTCCAGCGCGCGTGGCTTCGAGGTACGGGTGGTGCCGTTGCAGTTCATATCCGCCAGCGAAATGAAGAAAGTGCTGGAGCCGTACGCGCGGCCCAACGCCATCGTCAACGTTGATACCGGCCGCAACGTGATCACCCTCGGGGGTACCCGCGCCGAGCTGGAAAACTACCTGCACACCGTCGAGATCTTCGACGTCGACTGGCTGTCGGGCATGTCGGTGGGCGTGTTCCCGATCCAGTCGGGCAAGGCCGAGCAGGTCGCCAGCGATCTGGAGAAGGTCTTCGGCGAGGACAGCAAGACGCCCAGCGCCGGCATGTTCCGCTTCCTGCCGCTGGAAAACGCCAACGCCGTGCTGGTCATCACCCCGCAGGTGCGCTACCTGGACCAGATCCAGCAGTGGCTGGATCGCATCGACACCGCCGGTGGCAGCGCGCGCCTGTTCTCCTACGAGCTGCGCTACATCAAGGCGCGCGATCTGGCCCAGCGCCTGGCCGAAGCCTTCGCCAGCAGCAACAACCGCAACAGCCGGGGTTCCTCGGCCGGGCTGGCCCCGGGCGCGACGCCGATGCAGCTGGACAGCCGCGGCGGCGATACCAGCAACAGCAACAGCAGCAGCGATTTCGGTGGCAGCAGCAACGGCACCAGCGGCGCCAGCGGTGGCATGGCCAGTGCGATGAACCTGCCCCAGCGCCAGGAGGGCAACATCAGCGTCAGCCTTGATGTGGAAGGCGATACCGTCGGTGTTTCGGCGGTGGAAGAAACCAATGCCCTGCTGGTGCGCGCCACCCCGCAGGCCTGGCGTTCGATCCGCGAAGTGATCGAGAAGCTCGACGTGATGCCGATGCAGGTGCACATCGAAGCGCAGGTAGCCGAGGTCGACCTGACCGGCGACCTGAAGTACGGCGTCAACTGGTTCTTCGAGAACGCCGTGCAGGGCCAGAGCTACACCGGCGCCACCGGCGGCGCGACCTTGCCCAGTGCACTGGGTCGCAACATCTGGGGCAGCTTCGCCGGTGCCATCACCGGCAGCGAGACCGGCTGGACCTTCCTCGGCAAGAACGCCGCGGCGGTGGTCAGCGCACTGGACCAGGTGACCAATCTGCGCCTGCTGCAGACCCCGTCCATCTTCGTGCGCAACAACGCCGAGGCGCAGCTGAACGTCGGCACCAAGATTCCGATCAACTCGGTATCGCTCAACACCGGCATCAGCGACAGCACCTACAGCCAGGTGCAGTACCTGGATACCGGCGTGATCCTCAAGGTGCGCCCGCGCATCACCCGCGATGGCGTGGTGTTCCTGGACATCGTGCAGGAAGTCAGTTCGGCCGGCGCGACCCCGTCGGGTTGTGACGCAACCAAGACCACCTGCAACCCGCCCATCAACACCCGCAAGATTTCCACCGAGGCGGCTTTGCAGAGCGGTGACACCATCATGCTGGCCGGCCTGATCACCAACTCCGATGAAGACACCTCCAACGGTGTCCCGGGCCTGAGCCGCCTGCCGATCATCGGCGGTCTGTTTGGCAGCAAGGGCAAGGTGAACAAGCGTTCGGAAGTGATCGTGCTGCTGACCCCGACGATCGTGCGCAACGGGCAGGAAGCGCGGACGCTGACTGACGAATACAGCAACCGCTTCCGTGCAATGGAACCGTTCCCCACGCGCGAGCGCAAGAAGTAGGGTTTTTCTTTTGCAGGGCTTGCAGCCCTGCACATGCTCAATGCAACGGCAACGGCAACGGCAACGGCAACGGCAACGTCAAAAGCCGCATTCCGTGGGTTGGCGGGGCGGTGTCGGATTGCGGGGACGCCGCAAGTACGTCCGTGTAGGCTTGGCCGCCGCATCCATGCGGCGGACACCCCGCAATCCGACACCGCCCCACCTTCGACAGGTTCACGCGGCTGTTGGTGGGTGCCGACTGTTGGTCGGCACATCTGTCGGATATCGAATGAATGATCCACGCATGGCGTGGCTCTACTGGGACGCGCGGCTTTGCGTAGGTGTCGACCTTGGTCGACACGATTTTTCTGTCAGATACCAATATTCAGAACGGGATCCGACCCCGTGCCGTTCCGACAGATCGCAGGAAACTGTCGAAAGCGGGGTGGGTCCGGTTGAGGGGGTGTGAGCGGCATGGATGCCGCGACCGAGCCTACATGGACGTATTTGCGGCGCCCCCCGCAACCGGACCCACCCCGCCAACCCACGGATCGCCCGCCTTTGATGTTGCTTCAGTCGAGCATGGCTCAACTCTACAGGGGTGCAGGGCGCAGCCCTGCCGGTGCTAACCTACCGCCACCGACAACCACGGAGGCGGGATGGGGGCGATCGTGTTGTTGCCGCTGGGCGTGGACGATGCCGTGCTGGACCGCTGCCTGGCCGCGCTGGATGCCGGTACCGCACCCGGTACCGCCGTCTGGTTGGCCGACGATGCGCAGGCCGGGCCGCGTGCGCAGGCCGTGGTCGAACACTGGCTGGCGCATACACCGCTGCAGGCCGAATACACCCGTCGCGCGCGACCGTTGGGCGAAGTGGCCCACCTGGATGAAATGCTGCGTGCCTGCGAAGGGCTGGATGTGGCCGTGCTCGCGCCGGACTGCGTGCCAGCGCCCGGTTGGCTGCAACAGCTGCAGGCTTGTTTCGCCCGTGATGCCGCCATCGCCACCGCCACACCCTGGTGCAACGCCGGCGAAACCGCCGCGTGGCCACGGCTGGGCGAGATCAATCCGGAACCGGCTGATCCGGCCCTGCTGGCCCACACCTGCGGCGCCTTGCCCAGCCTGCACCCCGAACTGCCCTCGGCGGTGACCCATGCGGTGCTGGTGCGCGGCAACGCGCGCCGCCGCGCGGGTGGCCTGGACGTGGACAGTTACCTGGGCTGGAATGCCGCCCTGGTGGACCTGAGCCTGCGCATGGCCGGTCTGGGCTGGCGCAACGTGCTGTGCGAGAACGCCTTCGTCAGCCGCGCCGGCGAAGCCCCCAGCCGCGAAGGTGACCTGGAAGCGCTGGCCGCGCGCTGGCCCGGCTGGATGCCGCGGCTGGCCGATTTCCTGATGCACGACCCGCTACACGGATTGCGCCAGGATCTGCAACAGCAGCTGCAGCAGGCGATAATGCCGCGCGGGCAGGGCGACCTGTTCGCGCAGCCATCGCCGCCGGAGTCGCCCGCTTGAAGTCCGCCATCGCCGCCATCGTTGTGACCTACCAGAGCGGCAGCACCATCGATGCCTGTCTGTCGCGGCTGCGCCAGTCGCAGGACGTGGCCGAAATCCGCGTCATCGACAACGGCTCGCTGGACGACACGCTGGACATCATCCAGCGCCATGCCAGCCACGATGCGCGCGTGCGCTTCATCGGCAATCCGGACAACCCCGGCTTCGCCGCAGCCAACAACCAGGGCGTGGCCGATTCGCACAGCCCCTGGCTGGCCTTCATCAACCCGGACCTGATGGTCGAGCCCGACACCCTGGCCGCGCTGCGCGCGCGCGCCGAAGGCCTGGGGGATGCGCTGCTGGGGGTGGAACAGGTGGACGAGCAGGGCCAGGCCGACGATGCCGTGCGCCGCCGCGATCCGGATTTCCTGGCCATGCTGCGCTCGCCGAGCCGTGGCGGCCGGCTGGCCATCCCGCGTGATCCGCAGCAGACGCTGCAGGTGGTGCCGGCCCTGTCCGGCGCGCTGCTGCTGATGCCGCGCGTCTTGTTCGACCGCATCGGCGGCTGGGATGCGGGGTACCGGCTGCATGCCGAAGACCTGGACTTGTGCCGCCGCGTGCGCGACGCCGGTGGGGTGGTGGCCATCGCCAACGATCTGCAGGTCACCCATGTGCGTGGGGTCTCCAGCCGCTCGCGGCCGTTCTTCGTGGAATGGCACAAGCACCGTGGCCTGTGGCGCTATTTCAGCAAGTTCGAGGCGAAGCAGCGCTCGTGGCCGGTGCGGGGGCTGGTGTGGGGCGCGATCTGGGCGCATGCGCTGCTTCTGGTCCCCCGGTTGCTGCGCAAGGCGCTCTGACCGCCGGGTAGGGGCGGGGTATTTGCCCGATTGCGGGAACGCGATTCACCTGATCGGGCGCATAATGGCGCCATGGCCATCATCCAGTCCCTGCTCGACACCGACCTGTACAAGTTCACCATGATGCAGGCGGTGCTGCACCAGTACCCCAGCGCCCAGGTGCAGTACCGGTTCAAGTGCCGCAACCCCGGTATCGATCTGGCGCGCTACATCGAACAGATCGATGAGGAAATCGATCATCTGTGCAGCCTGCGGTTCACCGATGCCGAGCTGGACTACATGCGCGGCCTGCGCTTCGTGAAGCCGGACTTCGCCGATTTCCTCGGCCTGTTCCACCTGGACCGCAAGTACATCCGCCTGCGCCCGTCGCAGACCGTACCCGGCGAGATCGACCTGGACATCACCGGGCCGTGGCTGCACACCATTCTGTTTGAAGTGCCGCTGCTGGCGATCATCAACGAAGTCTGGTTCCGCAACACCACCACCGCCGATTTCGCCGAAGGCGAGCGCCGCCTGCAGGCCAAGGCCGCGCTGCTGCGCGATACCCCCGGTTTCGAACAGTGCCGCATTGCCGACTATGGCAGTCGCCGGCGTTATTCGCGCGACTGGCATGCGCGTCTGCTGCCGCTGCTGCGCGATGCGCTGGGCCCGCAGCTGGTGGGCACCAGCAACGTGCATTTCGCCCGCCTGTACGGCATGACCCCGCACGGCACCATGGCCCACGAATACCTGCAGGCCTTCCAGGCACTGGGGCCGCGCCTGCGCGATTCGCAGGTGGCGGCGCTGGAATCGTGGGCGCGCGAGTACCGCGGCGACCTGGGAATCGCACTGTCCGACGTGGTCGGGCTGGATGCCTTCCTGCGCGACTTCGACATGTACTTCTGCAAGCTGTTCGACGGCGTGCGCCACGATTCGGGCGACCCGTTCGACTGGGGCGACCGCATGCTGGCGCACTTCCAGCAGCGCCGCGTGGATGCCCGCAGCAAGGTACTGGTGTTCAGCGATGGCCTGGACATCACCAAGGTCATGCGCCTGTACGACTACTTCCGTGGCCGCTGCCAGGTGGCCTTCGGCGTGGGTACGCACCTGACCAACGATCTGGGGCCGACCCCGCTCAACATCGTCATCAAGATGGTCCGCTGCAACGGCCAGCCGGTGGCCAAGCTCAGCGATTCGCCGGGCAAGAGCATGTGCGACGACCCCGGCTACCTGGCTTACCTGCGCCAGGTGTTCGAACTTCCCCCCGCAGAACCGGCGTAAGGCAGCGGCGCGTGCCTTCGGGGGCGCGCATCAGGTTGACGTGTTGACTGTGTGTTGATGCCGCAAGCGTGAGGATCGACGGTATCATGCCGTCCATGCCACGCAATTGTGACGCGCGTCATCAATTGCACCGTTTCCGCTGCAGTTTTTTCCTGCCTGCTCGCCCATGAACCTACAGATCGTTGTCGAAAGGATGCCGGCATGACGCCGCCGCGGCTGGCCGTGGCGGACGTTGCGGCCGAGTTCGTGGAGATGCGCCCGGGCGGCGTGTACTGGGCCGTGGCCGCCGGCAGTGCGCCGGCCGATCTGCTCGGGGCGGGCACGCTGGCGGCCGCGACCGACCTGGACGAGGCGCTGCTGGTGACCCTGGGGCGTACCGTCGAACCCCTGCTGGCCTTGTTGCAGCCCGACCAGGGGCCGGCACGCGTGCGCCTGTTCCAGCGCTCGCACCCGGGCATGCAGCAGGCCCTGCGCAGCCTGCCGGGCGATCTGCCGCGTGCCTCGTCGGCGGCTACCGCGCTCAGCATCGTGCAGTTCCCGGTAGCGGCGCTGGATGGCTGGGACGATGCGCGCCTGGCGCGCTGGTGCCAGCAACTGCAGCAGTGGGCGCAGCGCGCCGGCCAGGTGCTGCTGCTGCTGTGCCACGGCGAAGTGGCCACCCTGGCGCCGCGCCTGCTGCCGTTGAACCGCAGCTGCGCGGGCGTGGCCCAGTTGCACCCGCACCGGGGCGCACTGCAGCTGCTGCTGCACTACTGGGCCAACAGCCATGGCGTTGTGGCCCAGCGGGCATTCGCGGTGGAAGCGGTGGGCAACCAGTTGCAACGGATCGCCGATGACCAGACCGACGCGGTGAGCGTGGCCGGTGATGGCGGCAGCGACTGTGATCTGTTTCTGGCCCAGGCCGATGTGCTGGAAGGCGCACCGCCGTTGTCGTCGGCGTGGAAGCTGTACGACGGCTGGGCGGGGTTGATGCCGGCCGCGCTGCGCGCCAACGAAGCCACGGTGGTGCTGGCCATCAATGAAAACGCGCAGGTGGACGCTTTGGCCCGTCTTCTGCACCGCCTGCGCCGCGAGCGCGGCGATGCGCTGAAGCTGGTGGTGCGCGAGCTGCAGCCCTGCCTGCGCTATGCCGACGAACGCCTGCTGCTGCAGTGTGGCGGCAGCCTGGTGGTGCCGGCGCACACGCCGCTGCCGCGCCTGCTGACCCTGCTCGATGCCGTGCAGCGCCAGCGCTGGCAGGGGCAACTGGCCGATGACCCGGAACCGCTGATCCGCTCGCACCGGCCGCCGCCGATCAGTGGCCTGGTCAGCGTGGCCCGCTTCCGCCAGATTGCCGGCGAGCGCATCGATCTGGATGGCAGCGCCGTGGAAAGTGCGGTGCTGGCGCTGCAGCCGGTGGCCGGCCTGCGCGCCGAACAGACCCTGCAGCAGCTGCGCATCCGTCGCCAGGGCGACGTGGTCTGCGTCTATCGCGGGCAGGTGCGCCTGTTCCTGTTCGGCTGTCGCCGCGATGCCATCGAGCAGGCGCTGTCCAATCTGTTCCGCCTGCCGTGGCGCGAACTGTTCGACGGCTACCAGCGGCTGGCCGAATACGATCTGGCCTCGATGAATGCCACCGGCAGCGACCCCGAAACCGAGCCGTTGCCGCCCCCTGACGCCACGCCCGAGCCGGCGCCGGTGCAGGTGGCGACGTTTGCTGAACCGAAGCCACTGCGGCTGGGAGAGGATGCATGACCACCGACCAGCAGCTGTGGACGTTGATCGTTGCCTGCGCGGTACTGATGATTCCCTTTGGCGCCATGCTGGGCGCGCTCTGGCGCATGGCGCGCCGCGCCGTGCAGCGTCTGCTGCCGCCGCGCCAGCTGCGCCGCGTGGGCGTGCGCCAGCGTGCGCCGCGGAGGCCTGCATGAGTCCGCAGCCGTTGCCTGCTTCGCCCTTCGCCTGGGCCGACCTGCGCGGTTGGAACCTGTATTTCCTGTCCAAGGTGGCGCTGGCCTGGATGGGCGCACTGAACCTGAAGCTGCTGCCCAACCTGCTGTTCCTGGCCGCGCTGCTGGTGCCGCTGCGCTGGCGCTGGGCGCGCATCGCGCGCACGGTGGTGGCGGTGCCGGTGGGCGTGGCCCTGTATTACCAGGACACCTGGTGGCCGCCGTTCCAGCGCCTGCTGGCGCAGCCGGGCGTGCTGGATTTTTCCGCCGACTATTGGCTGGAACTGGCGCAGCGTTTCATCAACTGGCAGATGGTAGCGGTGCTGTCGCTGCTGGTGGTGGGCTACGTACTGCTGAAGCCGTGGCTGCGGGTGACCACGCTGAGCGTGCTGGGCATGCTCGGCATGGCCGTGCTGGCCCTGCCATTGCCGGCGGGCTGGGGTTGGGGGCAGGGCCAGACCGTGGCGGCCACCGGCACCGGCGGGGCAGCCACGCGCGCGCTGGCACCGGCCAGCAACGATACGCTCAACGCCTGGCTGGCCAGCTTCTACCAGCAGCAGGCCACGCTGAAGACCACCTTCCCGGCGCCGGCCAGCGGCGCACCGTTCGACGTCATCATCCTCAACATCTGCTCGCTGGCCTGGAGCGATCTGGATGAAGTCGGCCTGCGCCAGAACAACCTGCTGGACCACATGGACGTGGTGTTCGACGATTTCAATTCGGCCACCGCCTACAGCGGCCCGGCAGCGATCCGCCTGCTGCGCGCCAGCTGCGGCCAGACCTCGCATACCGCGCTGTTCGACCCGGTGCCGGCCGAATGCCAGTTGTTCTCCAACCTGCAGCGGCTGGGTTTCCAGAGCGAACTGGCGATGAACCACGACGGCCACTTCGACGATTTCATCGGTGAACTGTCGCGCTACGGTGGCCTGCAGGCCAAGCCGATGGATATCAGCGCCTTCCCGCGTGCGCTGGTGGCGTTCGACAAGTCGCCGCTGCGCCGCGATGGCGATGTGCTGATGGGCTGGCTGAAACAGCGCCAGGCCGAATCCAGCCCGCAGGTGGCCCTGTTCTACAACACCATCTCGCTGCACGACGGCAACCGCATCGTCGGCGCCGATGGCCGTGCCGCCGCCGCCGATTACAAGGCGCGCGCGAACATGGTGCTGGGCGACATGGCAGGTTTCGTCGATGCGGTGGAAAAGAGCGGGCGCCGCGCGATGATCGTGGTCGTGCCCGAGCACGGCGCAGCCCTGCATGGCGACCGCATGCAGATTCCGGGCATGCGCGAGATTCCCAGCCCGTCCATCACCCATGTGCCGGTGGGGGTGAAGCTGGTCGGCATGGGCGCGCCGGCCGCCGGTGGTCCGCGCCACGTGCCCGAACCCAGCAGTTTCCTTGCCATTTCCGAACTGGTGTCGCGCGTGTACGCGTTGAATGCGCAGTCGCCGCCGGCTGATCGGGATTGGAACAGCCTGCTGCAGGGCCTGCCGCAGACCCCGTCGGTTTCGGAAAACGAAGGCGCCAAGGTCATCGATTACGACGGCAAGCCGTGGCTGCAGCTGCAGGGCAGCCAGACCTGGAGCCCCTACCCGGAGGACAAGCGCTGATGGCCGACATCCTGGCGGTGCCTGCCACCCTGTCGGTGGAAGAGGACGACATCGACCTGCTGCGCCGCAGCCTGGCGATGCCGGACATGCGGTACGTGGATTTTTCCGCGAACAACGAACGCGCCCAGGCACTGGCGCGCTGGCCGCTGCTGGCCGAGCTGGAGCGCCTGCCATGACGTTGACCCTGTCACTGCAGGGCGTGCGCGGCGGCACCGGGGTGACCACGGTGCTGGCTGCATTGGGCCAGGCCCTGCATGCGCAGGGCCAGCGTGTGCTGCTGGTGGAAATGAGCCCGGACCAGATGCTGGGCCTGCACCTGGGCCTGGCCGCCGGCGAGCGCGCCGGCTGGGCCCGCGCCCAGCTGGACGGTGCTGACTGGCGCGCGGCCGCATTCGCCTGTGCGCCCGGGCTGGCCGTGCTGCCCTATGGCCAGGTTGATGCCAGCGAAGCCCTGCAGCTGGAAGACGCGTTGGCGGCAGCGCCACAGACCTGGGCCGAGCGCCTGCCCACGTTGTCGGCACAGTTCGACTGCGTGCTGTTCGATCTGCCGCAGCGCCTGCCCGCGCATGTGGCGGCCATCAACACCCACGGTGGGTGCCGCCTGCCGCTGCGCCTGGCCTGCGTGGACCCGGCCAGCCACGTGCAGCTGCACCGCCAGCGCGAGGATGAGCGGCGCCTGCTGGTGAACCGCTACGACCCGGCCGTGCAGGTGCAGCGCGACCTGATGCAGCTGTGGCTGCACAGCCATGGCGCCGGCCTGCTGCCGCAGCCGCTGCACGAGGATGCGCAGGTGCCGGCGGCGCTGGCCAGCAAGCAGCCACTGGGCCAGCACGCAGCCGATTCGCTGGCCGCCGCCGATGTGCAGGGGCTGGCCCTGTGGTGCCTGGCGGAAGCGGCGCGCCTGCAACGAGCCGAGGCTGGCCGGCGATGATGAGCCAGCGGGTCTATTACCTGGACTGGGGGCGGCTGCGCCACCGCGTGCATGCGGCCTGGCCGACCCGCGCGGTGCTGTGGCTGCTGCAGGCCCTGGGCTGGGCGCTGCTGCGCCTGGAAGGACCCGCCTGGCAGGGCCTGGCACCGCGGCTGCGCGCCGCGTTCCCGCAGCTGCAGGGCGACCGCCGCTGGCGCCCGGGCGACCCGATCCGGCTGCTGGTGCAGGCGCTGTGGCTGTCGGTGGTGCGCCTGGTGCCGCGCCGATCGCTGCGCCGGCAGCGGCTGGCGCGCGCACGCCAGCAGCGCATCGCCGAACTGCGCGGCGCGGCCGGTCGCGGCCACGTGCGCTACCTGCGCACCATGCGCGATGCCCCCAAGGATGTGTGGAACAGCCGGTTCATGGCCTGGGCCGGCGAGCGCGTGCGCGCCCTGTCGCCGCGCGCGCGGCGCTGGGCGACGGCGGCCATCGGTGTTGCCACCCTGGGCCTGGCGCTGCTGTGCGTCACCCAGCCCTTCAGCTACCTGGCGCAGTTCGTGTTCGTGCTGCTGCTGTGGGCCATCGCCCTGCTGGTGCGGCGCATGCAGGGGCGCTACGCCACCCTGGTTCTGGTGGTGCTGTCGATCACCGTGTCCTGCCGTTACCTGTGGTGGCGCTACACCGCCACGTTGAACTGGAACAGCACCTTCGACCTGGTCTGTGGCCTGATCCTGCTGGCCGCCGAAACCTATTCCTGGCTGGTGCTGATGCTGGGCTACGTGCAGGTGGCCTGGCCGCTGCGCCGGCGCCCGGCGCCGCTGCCGGCCGACGTGCGGCAGTGGCCCACCGTCGACGTGCTCATTCCCACCTACAACGAAGACCTGTCGCTGGTGCGGCATACGGTCTACGCCGCGATGGGCCTGGACTGGCCGGCCGACAAGCTGCGCATCCATATCCTGGACGACGGCAAGCGCGAGGAATTCCGCGCGTTCGCCGAACAGACCGGGGTGAACTACATCACCCGCACCGACAATCGCCACGCCAAGGCCGGCAACCTGAACCATGCGCTGACCCTGATCGACGGTGAGCTGGTGGCCATCTTCGATTGCGACCACCTGCCGGTGCGTTCGTTCCTGCAGGTCACCTGCGGCTGGTTCGGCCGTGACCCGAAGCTGGCGCTGGTGCAGACCCCGCACCATTTCTTCTCGGCCGACCCGTTCGAACGCAACCTGCAGGTGTTCCGCAGCGATCCCAACGAAGGCGAGCTGTTCTACGGCCTGGTGCAGGATGGCAACGACCTGTGGAACGCCGCCTTCTTCTGCGGCTCGTGCGCCGTCATCCGCCGCGAGGCGATCGATGCCATTGGTGGCTTCGCCACCGAAACCGTCACCGAAGATGCGCACACCGCGCTGCGGCTGCACCGCAATGGCTGGAACTCGGCGTACCTGCGCATTCCGCAGGCGGCGGGCCTGGCCACCGACAGCCTGGGCGCGCACGTGAACCAGCGCATCCGCTGGGCACGCGGCATGGTGCAGATCTTCCGCATCGACAATCCGCTGATCGGCAAGGGCCTGAGCCTGTTCCAGCGGTTCTGCTACGCCAACGCCATGCTGCACTTCCTGGCCGGCATTCCACGCCTGGTGTTCCTGACCGCGCCGCTGGCGTTCCTGCTGCTGCACGTCTACATCATCTATGCGCCGGCACTGGCCATCCTGCTGTTCGTGGTGCCGCACATGGCCCATGCCAGCCTGACCAACGCGCGTATCCAGGGCAAATACCGCCGCCCGTTCTGGGGCGAGGTGTACGAGACCGTGCTGGCCTGGTACATCGCACGGCCGACCACGGTGGCCTTGTTCAGCCCCGGCCGCGGCAAGTTCAACGTGACCGACAAGGGCGGCACCCAGGATGGCGACCGCTTCGACTGGCGCGTGGCACGGCCGTACCTGGTGCTGGCGCTGCTGAACGTGGCCGGCCTGTGCTTCGCGGTCTGGCGCTTCATGCATGGCCCGGCCGATGAGCGCGGCACGGTGATCGTCAGTTCGCTGTGGGTGCTGTACAACCTGCTGATCATCGGCGGTGCGCTGGCGGTGGCCGCCGAAGTGCAGCAGGTGCGGCGCACGCACCGCGTCACCACGCACCTGCCGATGGCCCTGCAGGTGCCCGATGGGCGCCGCCTGCGTGGCGTGCTGCAGGACTATTCCAACGACGGCGTGGGCGTGGAGCTGGGCAACGACCCCGGCCTGGCCGAAGGCGCGCGGGTACACGTGCTGCTGGGCCGTGGCCGCCGTGAGTTTGCTTTCCCCGCACGCGTGCAGCGCACCATGGGCCACCGCCTGGGCCTGCTGCTGCAGTTCGACAGCGAACGCCAGCGCGTGGAGTTCGCCCAATGCACCTTCGCCCGTGCCGATGCCTGGCTTGACTGGCATGCCGGCTACCAGCCCAAGAGCCTGCCGCGCAGCCTGTGGAGCGTACTGGTGCTGGGCTGGCGCGGTTACCGGCGGATGGGCGATTTCGCCCCGTTCGACCTCGACCGGCCCGTGCACTGGAGCCGGCGCCTGCTGCGCTGGATGGCCAGCTTCGCTCCGCAACGTCCGCTTCCCTCCCACCCGGCTGACCCAGCCGCTGACCCAGGGCTTCGTCCATGAGCATTTCCTCTCCTCTGCGCTGGCTGCTGCTGCCGCTGCTGGCCCTGCCGGTCGCTTCGGGCAACAGTGCCCCCGCGCCGGCCCGCCTGCCCGCGACCACCGGATCCACGCCTGACACCGCACCGGCGCAGGTGGCCGTGCCCACGCCGGTGAATGCCGCCGTGGTGCCCGCGCCGCGGCCGGAACCGGCGCAGGCCGAAACCTGGGCGGGCAGCGCCTGGCCGTGGCAGCGCGAAAGCACGTTTGCCGAGCTGGGCCGCCGCCAGGATGTGCTGCTGTCGGGCGTGCGCAACACCACCACACTGGAATTCCAGGTGCGCCGCGATCGCCTGGCACGCGAAGCCGAGCTGGACCTGAGCTTCACCCCGTCGCCGTCGCTGCTGCCGACGCTGTCGCACCTGCGCGTGTACCTGAATGACGCGATGATGGGCGTGGTGCCGATCAGCAACGACCAGCTGGGGCGCCCGGTGCAGGCCAAGCTGCCGCTGGATGCGCGGCTGATCGCCGATTTCAACCAGGTGCGGCTGGAGTTCGTCGGCCACTACACCGACATCTGCGAAGAGCCCACGCACAGCTCGCTGTGGGTGAACGTTTCGAGCAACAGCACGCTGCGCCTGGGCGGCCAGCCGCTGGCCATGCAGGACGATCTGGCCAACTTCCCGCTGCCGTTCTTCGATCCGCGCGACACCGCGCGGCTGGAACTGCCGGTGATCTACGGCACCGCGCCGACCCTGGCGCAGCAGCGTGCCGGCGCGATCATGGCGTCGTACTTCGGCAGCCTGGCCGGCTGGTGGCGGCAGGCGCGCTTCCCGGTCAGCTTCGGTGCGCTGCCGGACAAGGGCCATGCCGTGGTGCTGGCGGTGAACGGCAAGTTCCCGCCGGTGATCGCCAACCACGCGCCGGTGCAGGGCCCAGTGGTGGAACTGATGGCGCTGCCGGACGACCCGCAGCGCAAGCTGCTGCTGGTGCTGGGCCGCAACGACGAGGATCTGCAGAAGGCCGTGGCGGCCATGGCCGCGGGTAACGTGCTGTTCCGCGGCAAGCGGGTGGCGATCGACCAGATCAAACCGCTGGCCCCACGCAAACCCTACGACGCGCCCAACTGGGTGCGCACCGACCGTGCCGTGCGCCTGGGTGAACTGCTGGATTACCCGCAGCAGCTGCATGCCAACGGCGTGGCCCCGCAGCCGATCACGGTCAACCTCAACCTGCCGCCGGATCTGTTCATCTGGCGCAACCAGGGCATTCCGCTGAACCTGCGCTACCGCTACACGCCGCCGTTCGGCAGCGACGAATCGCGGTTGGGCGTGGCCATCAACGACCAGTTCATTTCCAGCTTCCCGCTGGTGCGCCGCAACGGCAAGCAGGGCCTGGAAGAAATCCGCCTGCCGGTACTGGCCGGTGACGCCGGTGCCGACGCGGGGCGCCTGCTGATTCCGTCGCTGAAGCTGGGCGACCGCAACCAGCTGCGCTTCGATTTCAACTTCGCCAGCGTGATGGGAAGTGCCCAGCGCGACCATTGCCAGACCGTGCTGCCGCCGAACCTGCAGGCGGCGATCGAAGAAGATTCGACCATCGATTTCTCCGGCTTCCACCACTACATGGGCCTGCCGGACCTGTCCGCGTTCGCGCTCAGCGGTTTCCCGTTCACCCGCATGGCCGATCTGTCTGAAACGGTGGTGCTGGTGCCAGCGCAGACCAGCGAAGCGCAGGCCAGCCTGCTGCTGAACCTGGTGGGCGGGCTGGGCGTGCAGACCGGTTACCCCGCCTACGGGCTGCGCCTGTCCAACGATTGGAAGCAGGCCAGCACCTTGGATGCCGACCTGTTGATGCTGGGCGCACTGCCCGATGAACTGCGCGGCAGCGACCAGCTTTCGCTGCTGATCGACGCCCAGCGCACGCGCCTGTTGAACGGCCAGTCGCCGTCGCCGCAGCAGGCGATGGAACAGGCCCGCCGTGGCAGCCGCCAGGGCGATCCGGCGGTGACCGAAGTGGCGGTGACCGCCGATGCACCGTTCGCCGCCATCGTCGGCCTGCAGTCGCCCCACCACGCACAGCGCAGCATCGTCTCGCTGGCTGCCAGTGGTGCGGCCGACTACGGTCTGCTGGACGAGGCCCTGAGTGATACCGGCAAGCGCCAGGCCATCGCCGGTTCGGTGGCGATCCTGCGCACCTCGGGCATCCACAGCCAGTTTGTGGGCGAGCACTACTACGTCGGCTCACTGCCGTGGTGGTTGCTGCTCTGGTACCACCTGGCCGATCACCCGGCGTTGCTGGCGGTGCTGGCCACGGTGGTGGTGCTGATGGTGGCCTTCCTGCTGTGGCGCACGCTGCGCTGGGTGGCTGCCAAGCGGTTGGGCCCGGACCACTGATGGCACGCGCGCGGCATCCGCTGGTCGCCGCCTCCGGCCTGGTCCTGCTGGGCCTGGCCGGCGTCGGCCCGTGCCAGGCGCAGGCGTTGCCGGCCACGCCGGGCGGCACGGTGGCCGAGCAGCGGCAATGGCTGTTGGAACAGGTGCGCATCGGCGAAGCCAGCGGCCGCCAGGGCCTGATCGAAGACGCATTGGCGCGGCTGCGCATGCTGGCCCCGGATGACCGCAGCACGCTGTTGGCGATCCTGGAAGTGCAGCTGTCGCAGCAGAAGATGGCCGACGCCGATGCCACCCTGCAGCGCCTGCGCCAGCTGGGGGCGGGCAGTCGTGAACTGGCCGCCGGCGAGCGCCTGTGGCGGGCCTACCGTGGCGATCTGCAGCAGGACCTGCAGCAGGCGCGCCTGTTCGCCGCCGGTGGCCGCAGCGACGAAGCACTGGTGATCTATCGCCGCCTGTTCAATGACGATCCGCCCGGGCTGCAGCTGGGCCTGGAGTACTGGCGCCTGCGCGGCGCGCAGGCCGATGGCCGCGCGCTGGCGATCCGCGAGCTGAGTGCGCTGGACCGCAGCTATCCCGGCAATACCGCGCTGCTGCAGACGTTGTCGCAGCTGCTGTTCGCCGCCGGTCGCGATGCCGAAGCGCTGGCCGCGCTCGAGCGCATGGGGCGCAATCCCGAAGCGCGCACGCTGGCCGCCGATGCCGAATGGGACTTCCTGCAGGACCAGCCGGCCGATGATGCCAACGTGCGCCGGCTGCAGGCCTTCATCACCCGCAATCCGAACTTCAACGACATCGCGCTGGTGCGCGAGCGCTATGCCGACCAGCACAAGCGGGTGAGCGACCCGGCCTGGCGTGCCGGCCTGCGCGGCCAGCAGTTGCTGGATCGTGAGCGCAATGCCGAGGCCGAGCGGGCCTTCCTGCAGGCCTTGCGTGGCTATCCGCGCGAATCCGATTTCCTGGGCGGGCTGGGCATGGCACTGATGCGGCAGGGGCGCCGCGAACAGGCCATCAGCTATTTCCAGCGTGCCGTGCAGGCCACGCCGGCCGGTGACAGCACCGACAAATGGACCGACCTGCTGGCCAGTACGCGTTATTGGCTGCTGCTGGACCAGGCCGAAGCGGCACTGGCCAGTGGCAACGTGGACCAGGCGCAGGCGCTGTACGAGCGCGCGCGCCGCCAGCAACCCGGTGAGATCAATGCACAGCTGGGGCTGGTGGACGTGGCCGTGGCCCGGGGCGACGATGCCGGCGCCGAACGCCTGCTGCTGGCCGCGCAGCGCCGCGCCCCGCGCGATGCCAATGTGATCCGCAAGCTGGTGCAGCTGTACGGGCGCACCGATCCGCAGCGGCTGGAAAGCTTCATCCATTCGCTGCCGGCCGCACAGCAGAAGCTGTATGCCGAAGATCTGCGGCAACTGCAGATCAGCCGGCTGCGCGAGCGCCGCGAACAGGCGCTGGCCGCCGGCGACGCCGCCACTGCAATAAGCCTGGGCCAGCAGTTGCGCCAGGAGCTGCCCGGCGATGCGTGGCTGGCCTTTGCACTGGGCAATGAACTGCGCAGCGCCGGCCGCGACGACGACGCCGATGCGGTGGTGGCCGACATGGCCGCGCGCAATGACAGCAGCGAAGCGCGCTACGCGCAGGCCTTGTACCTGTCCGGCAGCGACCGCCTGCCGCAGGCGCTGGCGGTGCTGGACAGCGTGCCGCGCGATCGCTGGGACGATGACATGCGTGCGCTGTCGCAGCGCCTGCAGCGGCAGCAACTGGTGGAACACCTGTGGGAGCTGCGCGCGCAGGGCCGCGAGCCGGAAGCCATCGCACTGCTGCAGCAGCAACCATCCAGCGCCGACAACGACCTGCTGCTGGCCGAATGGGCGCGCCTGCGCGGCGATTCGGCACAGGCACTGCATTACTACCAGCAGGTGCTGGCCGCGCAACCGGACAACGTCGATGCCCAGCTGGGCCAGGTGCAGGCGTGGATCGCGCAGGGCGATCTGCCGCGGGCACGCCAGCAGATGCACGACGCGCCGCCGCAGGTGGCCGACGATGCGCTGGGCCAGCAGCGGCAGTTGGCCGGCATCTGGACCGACCTGCATGAAAATGCGCGCGCGCTGCAGATCCTGCGCGGGCTGCTGGCGCGCAAGACCGAAGCCGATGCGCAGTCCTGGCGCGATGCGGCGCGGCTGGTGCGCGCCGACGATCCCGAGCAGGCGCTGGACATGTACGCCCAGGCGATGGCCGACAACGGCCTGCTGGCCCCGGCGCAGGCCACGCCGCGCGACAACCGCGCGCTCACCCTGGCCAGCCGCCAGACCGAGGGCGATGACTGGCTGCGCAGCAGCCTGCGCAGCGACGTGGACACGCTGTACCAGCAGCAGAACCCGACGCTGACGGTGATGCAGGATTCCGGCCGCCGCAGCGACGGCACGCCGGGCCTGTCGCGGCTCTCGCGTGACACCCGCATCGCCCACCTGGATGCACCGTTTGCCGGTGGCCTGGGCTGGGCGCGCATCGAGCAGGTGCACTTCGATGCGGGCCGGTTCCAGACCGGCGACGATGGCACCTTCGACGAAGATTTCGGCAGCTGCGATCTGGATCTGCTGCAGGCCGATGGCACGGCGCTGCGCGCGCCCGGCTGCAGCCGCTACGTGCACCAGCGGCGCAATTCCGGTGCCGGTTTCGCCGTGGGCTGGCGCACGCTGGACGACCGCTGGAACATCGACCTGGGCCACACCCCGTCCAACTACGTGGTGGGCAACTGGTTGGGTGGGGTCACCTTGAACGGTGACCTGGGCCGGCTGGGCTGGGGCGCCACGGTGTCGCGCCGGCCGATGACCAATTCACTGCTGTCCCAGGCCGGCGCGGTCGATCCGCGCAGTGGCATTGCCTGGGGCGGGGTCACCGCCAATGGCGTGACCTTCAGCCTGGGCTACGACGAAGGTGGCCGCAACGGTGTCTGGTCGAACTGGAGCTGGCACCGCCTGACCGGTCGCAACGTGGAAGACAACACCCGCGCGCGGGCAATGGCCGGCTGGTACCACAAGCTGATCCAGCGGCCGGACATGCGCCTGGACGTGGGCACCACGGCCATGTACTGGCGTTACCAGAAAGACCTGGGCGGCTATTCGCTGGGGCAGGGCGGTTACTACAGCCCGCAGCGCTATGCCTCGCTCAGCCTGCCCGCCAGCTTCGCCTGGCGCAGCGACAACTGGTCGCTGCGCGTGGATGCGTCCTTCAGCGTGTCCAGTGCGCGCACCGCGTCCATCAGCCGCTATCCCGACCAGGCCCTGATCGAGCGGGTGATCGCCCAGCTGGAGCCGCAGTACGGCCCGCTCACGCTCGACCCGGATGGCCTGTACACCAGCAGTGGTCGCAGCAGCGGTACCGGCTCGCGCCTGTACGCGGCGGTGGAACGGCGCCTGGGCGACCACTTCGTACTGGGCGCGGCCGGTACGCTGCAGCGCAGCCGCGATTTTTCGCCGAATACCTTCCAGCTCTATCTGCGCTATACGCTGAAGCCGTGGCAGGGCAACCTGCCGTTGCCGGTGTCCCCGCTGGTGCCCTATGGCGAATTCCGCTGATCCGCAGCGCCGCCGCCTGCTGCAGGTGGCCGCGACCCTGCCGCTGCTGGCCCACGTGGGCGCGCAGGCACAGACCGCGCCTCGCTGGCCGGCCTGGCAGGTGCTGCAGGCCAGCAGCCTGAGCCACGACGGGCGCATGATCGACCGCAGCCAGGACGACCAGCGCACCACGTCCGAAGGGCAGTCCTATGCACTGTTCTTTGCCCTGGTGGACAATGACCAGGCCTTGTTCGACCGGGTGCTGGGCTGGACCCAGGACAACCTGGCCGGCGGTGACATGGCCGCGCGTCTGCCGGCCTGGCTGTGGGGGCGCGATGGCAAGGGCGGCTGGCGCGTGCTGGACGACAACCCCGCCTCCGATTCCGATCTGTGGCTGGCCTACGCGCTGCTGGAAGGGGCGCGGTTGTGGCGGCGCCCGGCATTGCAGGTGATCGCCACCGGCATGCTGGCGCAGGTGCGTGCACGCGAGATCGTCGAACTGGACGGGCTGGGACCGATGCTGCTGCCGGGCCCGCAGGGGTTCATCGAAGACGATGCCACGCGGGTCAATCCCAGCTATCTGCCGCTGCCACTGCTGCGGCGCTTCGCCACCGTGGACAAGCAGGGGCCGTGGCAGGCGTTGGCCCGCAACACGGTGGCGCTGCTGCAGCAGACCAGCCCGCACGGCTTCGCGCCGGACTGGGCGGCCTGGCGCAAGGGCGCGTTCGTGGTGGACCCGGTGAGGGGCCCCGTGGGCGGCTACGATGCCATCCGCTGCTATGTCTGGGCCGGCATGACCGCAGCGCGCGACCCGCTGTTCCGGCCGCAGCTGCAGGCCTTGTCTGGCCCGCTGGAACGCCTGCGCAGCGGCGGCGCGATGTGGGAAAAGGTGGATACCCGCAGCGGGCAAGGGCAGGGCGAAGGCAACTACGGGTTCCGTGCCGCGCTGCTGCCGTACCTGCAGGCGCAGGGCGAAACGCAGCAGGCGCAGGCGTTGTTGGCCAGCCTGCCAACGGTGGAACAGCAACGCAGCGCCGAACCGGCCTACTACGCGCAGATGCTTACCCTGTTCGGCCGCGGCTGGATGGAAGGCCGCTGGCGCTTCGCCGCCGACGGCCGCCTGCAGCCGCGTTGGTAGAGGTTGAAACGCGGGCTCTGACCCCATTCAACGGTCATTCCAGCGCGTAGCGCAGCACGAACAGCACCGCCACCAGCCACACCGCCGGGTGTACCTCGCGCCAGCGCCCGGTGCCGGCCTTCAGTGCGGCATAGGCAATGAAACCAAAGGCCAGGCCATTGGCGATGGAGTAGGTGAACGGCATGGCCAGCGCACACAACGCCGCCGGCACCGATTCGGTCAGATCGCTCCAGTCCACTTCCACCAGCTCGCGCAGCATCAGCCCGGCCACGAACAGCAGGGCAGGGGCAGTGGCATAGCCGGGCACCATCGCCGCCAGCGGCGAGAACAGCAGCGCGGCCAGGAACAGCGCCGACACCACCAGCGCGGTCAGGCCGGTGCGGCCGCCCACCTGCACGCCCGAGGCGCTTTCGGCGAAGGCGGTGGTGCTGCTGGTGCCCAGCAGCGAGCCCGCCACGATGGCCGTGCTGTCGGCCAGCAACGCGCGGCCGAAGCGCTTGGGCGCGCCCGGCAGCTTCAGCAGGCCCGCACGCCCGACCACGCCGTACAGCGTGCCGGTGGCATCGAACACTTCCACCAGCACGAACACCAGCACCACCTGCAGCAGCACCGCAATCGGCGCGCCGCCGTCGTGGTGCAGCAGGCCGGGCAGGTCCAGCTGCAGGAAGGTGGGGGCCAGGCTGGGCGGCAAAGACACCAGGCCCTTGAACTGCACATCGCCCAGCGCCCACGCTGCGGCGGTCACCGCCAGGATGCCGATCAGGATCGCACCGCGCACGCGGCGTGCTTCCAGGATCGCAATCAACAGGAAGCCGCCCAGGGCCAGCAGCGGCGGCGCGGTGTTCAGCGGGCCCAGCGCCACCAGGGTGTCTTCGTTGGCAATGATCACGCCCGACTTCTGCAGCGCGATGATCGCCAGGAACAGACCGATGCCGGCCACGATGGCCGAGCGCAGCGACGACGGAATGCCGGCCACCAGCCAGGCGCGCACGCCCGTAAGTGACAACACCAGGAACACCAGCCCGGAAATGAACACCGCTGCCAGCGCCTGCTGCCACGGCAGGCCGGCGGCACCGACTACGGTGAAGGCAAAGAACGCGTTCAGGCCCATGCCCGGCGCCATGCCCACCGGGAAGTTGGCCGCAAGCGCCATCACCGCCGAACCCAGCGCCGCCGCCAGGCAGGTGGCAACGAACACCGCGCCGGCATCCATGCCCGTGGTTCCCAGGATTTCCGGGTTGACGAAGACGATGTAGGACATCGTCAGGAAGGTGGTGACACCGGCCAGCAGCTCGGTGCGCACGGTAGTGCCGTGCTGCTGCAGCTGGAACAGGCGTTCGAACAGGGACATGGGGGTACTCACAACAGTGGGCGTCACCACCAGCGGTGGTGACCTACCGAAAGAGAAAGGCCGCGCGAGCGCGGCCTTTCCGGTTGCCTTATTTCAGCGCCTTGAAGCGCAGGCGCTTGGGCGCGGCGTCGTCGCCCATGCGGCGGCGCTTGTCTTCTTCGTACTCGCGGTAGTTGCCCTGGAAGAACTCCACGTGCGAATCGCCTTCGAACGCCAGGATGTGCGTGGCGATGCGATCCAGGAACCAGCGGTCATGCGAAATGACGAAGGTGTTGCCCGGGAATTCCAGCAGCGCATCTTCCAGCGCACGCAGGGTTTCGATGTCCAGGTCGTTGGACGGTTCGTCGAGCAGCAGCACGTTGCCACCCTGCAGCAGGGTCTTGGCCATGTGCAGGCGGCCACGCTCACCACCGGACAGCGAACCGACCATCTTCTGCTGATCCTGGCCCTTGAAGTTGAAGCGGCCGATGTAGGCGCGCGACTGGATCTCGATGCCGTTGATGTTGAGGATGTCCAGGCCGCCAGCGATTTCCTGGAAGACGTTGTGGTTGCCTTCCAGTGCGTCGCGGCTCTGGTCCACGTAGGACAGCTTCACGGTCGGGCCGACCACGATCTCGCCCGAATCCGGCTTTTCCTGGCCGGTGATCATCTTGAACAGGGTCGACTTACCGGCACCGTTGGGGCCGATGATGCCGACGATGGCGCCGGCCGGCACCAGGAAGCTCAGGTCGTCGAACAGCAGGCGGTCGCCGAACTTCTTGGAGACGTTCTTGAACTCCATCACCGCATTGCCCAGGCGCTCGCCCGGCGGGATGAAGATTTCATTGGTCTCGTTGCGCTTCTGGTAATCGACCGACTGCAGCTCTTCCAGGCGGGCCAGACGGGCCTTGCCCTTGGTGCGGCCGCCCTTGGCGTTCTGGCGCGACCACTCCAGTTCCTTCTGGATCGCCTTCTGGCGAGCCTTTTCCTGGTTGTCTTCCTGCTTCAGGCGCTCATCCTTCTGGGTCAGCCAGTCGGTGTAGTTGCCCTTCCACGGAATGCCGCGGCCGCGGTCCAGTTCCAGGATCCACTCGGCGGCGTTGTCCAGGAAGTAGCGATCATGGGTGACGGCCACCACGGTGCCGGTGTAGCGCGCCAGGAACTGTTCCAGCCATTCCACCGACTCGGCGTCCAGGTGGTTGGTCGGTTCGTCGAGCAGCAGCATGTCCGGCTTCTGCAGCAGCAGGCGGCACAGCGCCACGCGGCGCTTTTCACCACCGGACAGCTTGCCCACGATGGCATCCCACGGCGGCAGGCGCAGCGCATCGGCGGCCACGTCCAGCTGGTTTTCCAGGGTGTGCGCGTCGCCGGCGGCCAGGATCGCCTCCAGGCGCTCCTGTTCCTTGGCCAATGCGTCGAAGTCGGCGCCTTCCTCGGCGTAGGCGGCGTACACCGCTTCCAGCGCGGCCTGGGCCTGCAGCACTTCGCCCACGCCTTCCTCCACCGCTTCACGCACGGTCTTGGTCGGGTCCAGTTCCGGTTCCTGCGCCAGGTAGCCGACCTTGATGCCCGGCTGCGGACGGGCTTCGCCCTCGAAATCGGTGTCCACGCCGGCCATGATCTTCAGCACGGTGGACTTGCCGGCGCCGTTCAGGCCCAGCAGGCCGATCTTCGCGCCCGGGAAGAAGGACAGCGAGATGTCCTTGATGATCTGCCGCTTGGGCGGGACCACCTTGGACACGCGGTTCATGGTGTAGATGTATTGCGAGGACATGAGGTCTCCGTAAGGGCGCGGCCCTGCACCCGTCCGTCAGCGGGAAGATCCCGGACGACAGCGGGCGCAGACTGAAATGGAATACCGCCAATTATAGCCGGAACCGCCTGTTCCCCGCGCCGCCCTTGGCCCCCGGGGCTGGCCGCTGGCTGAATACTGCGTCACATCCTGCGAATCGGAACCGTTTCCAGCCAATATCCGTTCAGACGCAATGCGCAAGATTGGCCTCACCACCCACCGAGCAGAGGTTTCTCATGCGCATCAACCGAATCATGGCCGGAGCCGTGGCCTCTGTTCTGGCCCTGGGCGCGGTCGCCCCGGCGTTTGCCGACAACGACCACCGTGACCGGCGCGAGTGGCGCGAAGACCGCCGTGACGACCGTCGCGAGTACCGCCACGACGTGCGCGAGGCCCGTCGCGACTACGAACGTGATCGCCGCGATGCCCGCCGCGACTGGAATCGCGACCACGACCGCCGCTACTACCACCCGGCGCCGCCGCCGCGCGTGGTCTACCGCCCCGGCTATGGCCCGGGCCCGGGTTACGGTTGGCAGCGCGGGCACCGCTACCGCGATTACTACCGTGGTCCGATCTACGTGGTGAACGATTACCCGCGTTACCACCTGCGTCGCCCGCCGTACGGCCACCACTGGATCCGCGACGACCGCGGCAACATGCTGCTGGTGGCCGTGGCCACCGGCATCATCGCCGACTACATCATCAACAACCGCTGATGCAGCAACGGGGTCGGAGCCCTTCCCTGCGGGAAGGAGTCCGACCCCACCAGCCCGGGGTCGGATCCCTTCCGCAAGGAAGGGCTCTGACCCCACAGCCCCGGGGTCGGACCCTTTTCCAGCGGAAAAGGCTCCGACCCCTTTCAGCACTTAGAACGCCACCGACAGATCCAGCTGTGCGCCGACATCGCGCTGGCCATCACCGCGCTGCCCCTGCATCTGCAGCGACAGGCGGCTGTTGTCGGTCGGGCTGACCGCCACGCCCAGCTGGGCCAGCGCACTGCGGCGGGCCAGCGGTGCGGCGGCAATGCCGAAGTCCTGCGTACCTTCCACGAAGCGCGCGGTGGCCTGCGGCAGGCGATCACCGCCGGCCAGCTGCCAGCCCACGCGCGCGGTCAGCGCCGCACGGTCACGCTGGCCGCCACTGATGTCCCAGTCCGCGCGCAGCGCGGCCAGGCCGGTGCGGTAGCGGGCGGTTTGGCCATCCAGCTGCAGGGCACTGTGCCCGCCGTGCTCCTGGGCGCCGTCGCTGCGCAGCCGCACCTGTGCCAGTTCCAGTTCCGGGGTCAGCTGCAGGCGCGGCCCACCGAAGGTCCAGCCAGCACGCAGGAAGGCGGTGGTGCCGGTGGCGTCTTCGCGCGCGGCCAGGCCTTCGGACAGCGTGCTGCCCACCTGCGCGGTGCGGGTGCTGTCGGTGCGGTAGTCGGCGCGGCTGACGCCCGCACGCAGGCTCAGGCCCTGCCAGCGGTACTGGCTGTAAACGCCGTACTCGGTGCTGTCGGTCTCGGCGCGTGCATCGCGCTGGGCCAGGCGGCTGACCAGCTGCTGCTGGCCTGCGGCCACGCCCAGTTCCAGTGCATCGCCGAACATCCAGCCAGCGCCGGCCATCAGCCCGTGCTGCGAACTGCGCAGCCCGGCGTTCTGCGCGCTGGCATCGGTACGCCGCTGGCTGCTGCTGCCGGCCACCCAGGCGCGCACGCCCGGGGCGATCTGCCCGGCCATCGCCGCACCATCCAGATGGCGGTCAATGCCATCGTGCAGGAAGCGGTTCTGCAGCAGGGCGCCGCGGCTGGCCGCATGGATCTCGCCGGACAGGCTGTCGAACGCGGGCACCACATCGGCCACGTCCAGGCGCACCACCGCGTCATAGACCGCGTTGCCATCGCCCAGCGCTTCCACTGCGCCGGCCACGGCCTTCTGGTTGTCGTTCACCACAACGTCCGGGAAGGCCAGTTCGATGTCCGGCATCGCGATGTCGTTGCGGGCCAGGGTCAGGTAGACGTTGCTGGCGTCGTAGTCCAGGGTCGGGCTCAGGAAGGCCAGGGTGGTGGAGACACCCGAGAACGTGCCCTGCACGCCCTGTGCGGCGCTCAGGATCGTGTAGCGGGTGCGCGGCGACCAGTCGCCATTGCTGGCCAGGGCCAGCGTGTTGCCGCCCTGCAGGGTGGCCGTGCCACCGACCAGCACGCGGTCACTGCCGCCGTCGGCGCCCACATCCACCAGGTAGCGCGAGCCGTTTTCCATCAGCAGGTTGCCGGTCATCGACAGCAGGTCGTAGCTGCCGGTGGCGCCGGTCACGCCCGGGGCCAGGCTGGCATTGCTGCGGATGATCACGTTGCCCAGTTCACCGGTACCGGTCAGTTCGGTGCCGGCGGCCATGTCGACCAGGCCACCGATGCTGCCGCGCACTTCCATGGCACCGGCCTGCACGCGGGTGGTGCCGGTAAAGCCACTGCTGTCGCCGAGCAGGGTCAGCAGGCCCGCGTCCAGCTTGACCACATCGCCGGCGCCGGACAGCACATTGGCGAACACGGTATGGCCGTTGCGCTGCAGCTTCAGCGTCGCGCCCGAGGCCACGTCCACCGAACCGCGGATCGCGCCGTTGCCGGCCAGCACCAGCGTGCCCTGTTCCACAAGGGTGCCGCCGTTGTAGCGGTTGTCGGCGTAGCTGGTCAGCGTGCCGCTGCCGATCTTGCGCAGCGTACCGGCACCGGTCAGGGTGCCGCTGAACAGTGCATCGACCTGGTCGGTATCCAGCGTGGCAATGCCGTTCAACTGCATGTCCACGTTGCTGGTGAAAGCCTTGTCGGTGAAGTGCAGGGTGCCGTCGTCGATCAGCACGCTGGCGCTGCCGCCGCCGCGATAGATCTGCCCGCCGGCAAGGTTCAGCGTGCCCTGCGGGCCAACGGTGAGCGAACCGCTGCTGCCGCTGGCGCCGCCCAGGCCCAGCACGCCGGCAACGTTCAGTACCGCACCGTCGCTCACCTGCACCGCGCCGGTGCCGAAGTTGCCAATGGTCAGGCGGCCGATGCTGGCCGAACTGCCTGCGTCGGCCAGGCGGAAGGTGCCGTCGCCCAGCGTGTTTTCGCCCACGCCCACATCGCCGGCGGTCAGCTGCGCGCCGTCCAGCACGTTCAGTTCGGCCACGCCATTCTGGCCCACGGCAATGTAGCCGGTGCTGGCGTGCGTGCCGGCGCCGCGCAGTTCCAGCACGGCATCGGAAACGCCGGGGGTGTGGCGCTGCTGGGCCAGCTGGGTGCTGCCCAGCACGGTCAGCGTCGCGCCGTCTTCAACCACCATGCGGCCGGTGCCGGTGAAGCCGATCAGCAGGTCGCTGTTGTTCAACCAGCTGGAACCGCTGCCGGTTACCAGTGCTTCGCCGTGGGCCACGGAGGCGTAGCTGCCCAGGCGCGCCACGCCGGTCTCGAAGCTGCCGCCGGCGCGTACGTTCACTGTGCCCGCGCCCTGTGCGCCCACGTGGATCAGATCGGTCGCGAAGCGCGAACCGGCATCGGCCACGGTCAGTACGCCGGTGCTGCCCAGTTCCGAGGCCACCCACGTGCCCTGCGCATTGTCCACTTCGCCCCCGTCCAGCACGTCCAGCGTGCCGTTGCCGAGGTGGCCGACGCCGATGCTGTTGTTACCGATCCACTTCGATCCCACACCGGTCACCGTTGCATGGCCGATCGAGCCGGCCTCGGCGGCGATGAAGATGGCGGTGCTTTCGAGGATGCCGCCATTGCGGATCAGCAGTTCGCCGCTGCCGGCGTGGCCGACGTCGATGCGCCAGGACACGGCGTTGGGCACATCCACCACGACTTGGGTCGGGCTGTCGATGTACGCGTAGTTTTCAACGGTCAGCTGCGGGGTGCCGTTGGTCCAGCCGCCCGGCGCGAACCAGGTGCCGTCCAGTACCGAGGGATCGCGCTCGGTGATGACCGTGGCCTGCGCGGCGGCCTGGCCGCTCATGGCCAGACCCACGGCCAGCGCCAGCAGCGAGGTGCAGGCCGCACGGCGGCGGGTGGAAGCAGTGGTGCGACGAACAGCCAGCGTCATTGCCGGCGAAGCCTGGTACGAATGGATCACGCGTGATTTCCCCTGTTTGGACAGGGCGTATCGGCCGCGGATCGGCAGGCTTTAGGTTGATGAATGAAAAAACATGAAATAGCAAGGAAGCCGGTCACGCTTCCTTGAATTGGGTGGCCGGGCCGCGCGAGGCGCCTGCGGGGCTGCCGGCACGCAGCAGGGCCAGCACATCATGCCATGTACGCCGCGCCAAGCCCCGTTGGCCGCGGTCGCCGCCGCCCCCCGGCGCGCTTACAATTACGGGCCCGCTGTCCCCCTACTGCCTGGAGTGACCGATGTTCCCGCGTGACGTCCGCATCGAAACCTACGATCCCGAACTGGCCAAGGCCATCGCCGCCGAAACCCAGCGCCAGGAAGACCACGTCGAGCTGATCGCCAGCGAGAACTACACCAGCCCGGCGGTGATGGAAGCCCAGGGCAGCCAGCTGACCAACAAGTACGCCGAAGGCTACCCGGGCAAGCGCTACTACGGTGGCTGCGAATACGTGGATATCGCCGAGCAGCTGGCGATCGACCGCCTGAAGCAGCTGTTCGGCGCAGACTACGCCAACGTGCAGCCGCACAGCGGTTCGCAGGCCAACCAGGCCGTGTACTTCGCCCTGCTGCAGCCGGGTGACACCATCCTGGGCATGAGCCTGGCCCACGGCGGCCACCTGACCCACGGTGCCAAGGTCAATGCCTCGGGCAAGCTGTTCAATGCCGTGCAGTACGGCGTGAACGACCAGGGCCTGATCGACTACGACGAAGTCGAGCGCCTGGCCCTGGAGCACAAGCCGAAGATGGTCGTAGCCGGTTTCTCGGCCTATTCGCAGGTGATCGACTGGGCGCGCTTCCGCGCCATCGCTGACAAGGTCGGCGCGTACCTGTTCGTGGACATGGCCCACGTGGCCGGCCTGGTCGCCGCTGGCGTCTACCCGAGCCCGCTGGAACACGCGCACGTGGTCACCTCCACCACCCACAAGACCCTGCGCGGCCCGCGCGGCGGCATCATCGTCGCCAAGGGCGCCGACGAAGACCTGGTCAAGAAGCTGCAGTCGGTGGTGTTCCCGGGCATCCAGGGCGGTCCGCTGATGCACGTCATCGCCGCCAAGGCCGTGGCCTTCAAGGAAGCGCTGGAGCCGGGCTTCACCGCCTACCAGCAGCAGGTGGTGAAGAACGCCCAGGCGATGGCCGGCACGCTCATCGCGCGCGGCTACAAGATCGTCTCCGGCGGCACCCAGAACCACCTGATGCTGGTCGACATGATCGGCAAGGACGTGTCCGGCAAGGACGCGGAAGCCGCGCTGGGCAAGGCCCACATCACCGTCAACAAGAACTCGGTGCCGAACGACCCGCGTTCGCCGTTCGTGACCTCGGGCCTGCGCCTGGGCACCCCGGCGGTCACCACCCGTGGTTACGTCGAACAGGACTGCGTGGACCTGGCCAACTGGATTGCCGACGTGCTTGACGCCCCGGCCGATGAAGCCGTCATCGCCCGCGTGCGCGACGCCGTCAGCGCGCAGTGCCGCAAGTACCCGGTCTACGGCTGATTGCCGCAGGGAAGGGCCGGGGTCGGATCCCTTTCCGAAGGAAAGGGCTCTGACCCCACCAGCCGACCCCGGGGTCGGATCCCTTCCCGCATGGGAAGGGCTCTGACCCCGCCAGCAGGAACCCCGCGCATGGACGAGCGCCGTCTCAAACACATCTACATCGCCCTGGCGGTGCTGTTCGGCCTGCCCAGCCTGCTGCTGGGCGCGGTCGGCGCCTTCATCGCCGCCATGATGGGCGTGTTCGCCTTCATCCGTGTGGACGCAGACAGCCTGCGCTTCGGCAGCGGCCTGCTGCTGTGGGGGCTGGCCGGGCTGTCGGGCCTGCTGGCCTGGGTGATGCTCAGTACATTCTGGCTGCGCGGGGGCTTCGCCGGCCTGCGCGCGGCCTGGTCGGGCTGGTGGTGGCAACTGGCCCTGGGCATGCTGGCCACGCTGCCGATGCTGGTGCTGGCACTGACCTATTTCTCCGAACTGGGCCTGACCGTATTGAACAGCCTGTTCGCCGGGCCCTCGTTGCTGGTGCCGGCGACTGTGCTGTTCTGGCTGCGCTGGCTGGGCCCGGCATCGTCCGCCGCGCAGGGCCGCGACCATGCGTGAGCGCACGCATCGGCGCATCTACATTGCGCATGGCCTGCTGCTCGGGCTGCCCGCGCTGCTGGCCGGCGGCCTGGTGGCGGGCTTCGGGGTCTATACCTTCCTCACCCGCAGCGCCTTCATGCGCGGCGACGAGGGCACCGTGCTGTTCCTGTGGTCGGCGTCCGGCCTGGCGGGCCTTGTCGGCTGGCTGTGGCTGAGCGTGTGCTACCTGCGGCAGGGCCGCCGGGCATTGCGGCACACCCACGCGCTGCCGTGGATCGGGCTGGCGCTGGGCGGGCTGGCGGCGCTGGGCGTGGTGGGCTACATCGGGTTTGCCTGGGCCACCGGCAGCCCATGGCAGGTGCTGGGCTACCTGCTGCTCGGGCCGCCGCTGCTGGTGCCGGCAGCGCATCTGGCGTGGTTGCGCTGGGGCGCGACCGACGCTGTGTGACGGGTGGTTGGACGTTTCAAAGAAATTGCATGGTGTGCTGCAGGCGTCAGGACTAGGGTCTTCCGAGCTACTGAAAGGAGCCCCCGATGCAATCCTGGCGCCGCCGACACGGCCTCTACCTGTTTCTCCACAGCCTTCTTTTTTCCATTCCCTGCGCGTTGGCCGGATTGTTGGGTTCGCTGCTGCTGCTGCTGGGGGTATGGGCGCAGGGCGGTGACAACAGCGCAGTTCTTGGATTGCTTGCGCTGTGGGGTCTGCTGTCTGTGACGGCGATCCCACCTGTTTACCAGCTCGTAAACACGTGGCAGCTGCGCGGACCGGATGGATTGAAGCCCGCCGCGCCAGTGCTGGGGACGCTCTTTCTAGTGTCAGCTGCTCAGGCTGTGTCCGCGTTGGTGATAACAGTTTCAAGTCTTGGAGTGCATCCGATACTGCTGATATTGGCAATCGGTTGGGGGGCTCCCTGGATCAGCCTCGCCTGTCACCTCCGATGGCTGTCGAAAGCCAGCGGGGGCCCGTGAAGTAAAACGGAATTTGCTGCGTGGGCCCTTCTCAGGTACCTTTGCGACGCTGCCATGACCGTGGCATCTAGGTTGCCCCCTGAGCCAGGCGTTTCATGCATTGCCCCTTCTGCCAACATGCCGATACCCGCGTCATCGATTCGCGCGTCTCTGAAGACGGCGCGACGATCCGCCGTCGGCGTGAGTGCGAGGCCTGCAACGAACGTTTCAGCACGCTGGAAACCGTCGAACTGAAGCTGCCGGCCATCGTCAAGAGCGACGGCACGCGCGAGGCATTCGACCAGCGCAAGGTACGCGCCGGCTTCGACCGCGCGCTGCAGAAGCGCGCGGTGCCGGAAGAAAAGATCGAAGCGGCGGTGCGCGCGGTGGTGCATCAGCTGCGCATCAGTGGCGAGCGCGAAGTGCCCTCGATCAAGGTGGGCGAGTTCGTGATGAACGAACTGCGCAAGCTCGACCATGTTGGCTATGTGCGCTTCGCTTCGGTCTACCGCAGCTTCGAAGACGTGGCCGATTTCCGCGAGGAGATCGAGAAGCTGGAACGCGACCTGCCGTCCAGCACCGAACAGCTGCAGCTGCTGGGCGATGTGATCGCCCTGACCAAGAAAAAGAAAGGCTGACGCCCCGGTAGGTGCCAACCTTGGTTGGCACGGAGGCGCCCATCCACTGGTGGGTGCCAACCGTTGGTTGGCACGATGGCGTGCATCCACACCGACGGCGTTACCATGGCGCCATGACCACTCCGTTCTCCGCCCTCGACCACCTGCACATGGCCAACGCACTGCGCCTGGCCGAGCGTGCCGCTTACACTACCCGCCCCAATCCGATGGTCGGCTGCGTCATCGCCCACGGCGAGCGCGTGGTCGGGCAGGGCTGGCACCAGCGTGCCGGCGGCCCGCATGCCGAAGTGTTCGCGCTGCGCGAAGCGGGCGACGAGGCGCGTGGCGCTACCGCCTACGTCACCCTGGAACCCTGCGCACACTACGGCCGCACGCCACCGTGTGCGCTTGCGCTGATCGAAGCGGGTGTATCGCGCGTGGTCGCTGCCATGCGCGATCCGTTTCCGCAGGTCGATGGCGGTGGCTTCGACCTGCTGCGCGCGGCGGGCATTGAAGTCGCCGAAGGTTTGATGGCCGCGCAGGCGCGCGAATTGAACAAGGGCTTCCTGTCGCGGGTGGAGCGCAACCGCCCGTGGCTGCGGGTGAAGCTGGCCGCCAGCCTGGATGGCCGCACCGCGATGGCCGATGGCACATCGAAGTGGATCACTGGCGCGGCCGCACGCGAAGACGTGCAGCACTGGCGCGCACGCGCGGGCGCCATCCTGACCGGTGCCGACACCGTGCTGGCCGACGACCCGATGCTGACCGTGCGCCTGGCCGACACCGAGGTGCTGCCGCCACTGCGCGTGGTGCTGGATTCGCGCCTGCGCTCGCTGGAGTGCAGCCGCGTGCGCGAGGGTGGGGCGCCAACGTTGTACCTGCACGATGCGGCGTTGAGCGCACCGGATGCAGCCGATGCCGAGTTCGCCAGTGTGCCCAGCGTGGATGGGCGGTTGGATCTGGGCGCCGTGCTGGCGCTGCTGGCCGAGCGCGGCATCAACGAAGTGCATACCGAAGCTGGTGCCACCCTGGCCGGTGCGCTGCTGCGCGGCGGCTGGGTGGATGAGCTGCTGCTGTACCAGGCGCCAACGCTGCTGGGTGACAACGGTCGACCGCTGCTTGCTGGCCTGGGCATCGACGCGATGGAGCAGCAGCGTCGCTTGCGCGTGGTCGATCAGCGCCAGGTGGGCCAGGACCTGCGGTTGCTGCTGCGCGCGTGACACTCCGGTGGGCGCCGACCTTGGTCGGCGCTGGGGCGCCCATCCACGCATGGCGTGGATCTACTCGTCTTCCAGCAGCGCCATCGGCACCGTCGATTGCAGTACCTGTGTGAGCGACACACAGCGCCCGAGCAGCTGCAGCCAGCGGCCGTCATTATTCGGGCAGCAGCAGACGCTCCACCCACACGTGCAGCGGGGGCAGATCCTGCGGTATCCAGGGATCGCTGTCGCTGTTGCGTGCCAGGATCACCTGATGGGTCTGTGCGCGGCTGGGCGCGTGCTGCAGGCGGGTGATGGCCGCGCGCACATCCGACAGCGCATCGTGCTCGCTATCTGCACCGGCCGGCGCAGCATCGCCCTGCGCGGCCAGATCGGGCATCTGGCAGGTGTAATCAACAATGGCGATCTGCAGGCCGTCGTTGTCCCGGCGCTCGCTGCCCGTGCTGCGGCAGTGGGTCTGCTGCAGTGCCAGCGCGATCTGCCGTGACAGCTCGCGGCCCAGCCGGGTGCGCGCATCGTCAGCCGGCGTATCGCCCAGCACCACCCGGTCCACTGCATCTTCCCAGCGTTCATTGCGCAGCGGCGCGCCCGTCAGCTGCGAGACCTGCGCGGCGGCGTCTGCATCGCCCTCCAGCATGAAGCGCGCGAACAGGTCAAAGCTCTGTTCCGCCGTGGGAAGCGCAGGCTGCGCGGACGCAGAGAAAGCCATGAACAACAGGGCAAATGGCAGGCGTGGCAACGGGCAGACTCCGTGACGGGAAAAGATCGGGCGCGGCATCAGTCCGCATCGTCGGGCAGGTGTTCGTTCCATTCGAAAATGGGGGCCAGTAGTGTGGCCGCCAGCCCCCATCGATTCAGCGCCGACACGTCACGCGCATTCGTCGGTCCACATCATTTCGGCCACCGGGCGCAGTGCCTTGCATTCCTGCGTCATTGCCTCGGCCGACTGCACCTGCGCCTTGGCCTTCAGTTCCTCGGCCATGGCATCCACGCCGCTGATCTGGTCCGGGGCGATCTTCGCCACGCAGCTGCGGTGCTGCTGCAGCAGCAGGTCGCAGCCCGGAACGCCGGTCACCTTCGGTGCATCGGCAGCGGCGGCGTCCTGCATCCATTCGTCGAACGGTGCCAGCGCGCCCACCACCGGGCCGATCAGATCGTCGAAGTTGGCGCTGTACCAGAACGCGCCGTCCTTGGCGGTGTACAGCTTCAGGCTGCCGGTGATCGGTTGGCGCGGGCCGCTCTGCAGGGCCTGGGTGTAGGCCTGGGTGAAGCGGATGCGCGTGGCCGGGGTGCCTTCGGCCAGGCTTTCGGCGAACAGCGGGCGCACGCCGGACAGATCCACCGCCTGGCAGCGGAACTGCACCGTGGCGATCTTCTGGTCATCCACGTATTCGTTGTCTTCCACCTGGCTGCCGGTGGCGCGGCACTGCGAACCCTGCAGGGCCTTGGCGTACATCGCCTCGGCGGCGGCCGGGTCGGCCTTGGCGCCAGCGCCAGCCAGCACCACCTGCCACGGTTCGGCCAGCGCCTTGGCCAGCGCACCGGCCGGCGGGCTCAGCGCGTCTTCGCCGTTGAAGGCCGGCTTCAGTGCTTCGTTCAAGCGTGCGGTGGCGGCCGTGTCATCTTCCAGCAGGGCGCGCGCGTACAGGTCGAAGGTCTGTTCGGGGGTCAGCGCGGCCGGGGCAGCGCCGGCCAGCAACGGGGTGCCGATCAGCGCGGTGGCCAGCAGGGTGCCAAGGGGGGTCTTCATGACGGATTTCCTGTTCCAGAGGCGCGCAAGCCTAGCCCATCCGCATGAAAAAAAACGGGCCCCTTGCGGGGCCCGTTCGATTACACGACGAGGATCGAGCAATCAGAAGCTGGCGCGCACGCCGGCGGAGAACTGGGTGACGTCGCGGTAACCGGCCACTTCGCCCACCAGACCCCAGGTCTTGGTGAAGTTGATCTGGCCGCCGACCGAGCCGACCCAGGTGCCTTCGAATTCATTGCCACCGTCCATGTAACCGGCCTTGATCCAGGCTTCGGTCATGCGCGACGGCTTGCCACGCAGGCCCATGGTGGCGCGCACCAGGTTGGTGTGGTCCTTGCTGGTCAGGCGGCCGAAGTCCACGTCCTTCACGGTCAGCTCGGCCTGCTGGCGCACCCAGGCGATGTCGGCGGTGTAATCCACGCGGTCGCTGAAGGGCATGTGGTAGCCGATGCCCAGCTCGGGCTGGTTCAGTTCCAGCTTGAAGGTGCCGTAGGTGTAGTCGTAGGACTTGCTGGCGTAGTTCCAGGCGCCGAACACGTGCACCTGCTCGGCCAGCGCGATCGAACCGCGCAGGTAGCCGCCGTCGATCTTCGGATCGTTCAGGTCGTCGTCGCTGGTCTTGAACTGGGTCCAGCCACCTTCAACGTAGGTGTAGCTCAGGGCTTCGGCCTGGGCCGACAGCGGGGCAACGGCCAGCAGGGCGGCCACGATCAGAATCTTGCGCATGGAAGTTCCTGTAAGAATTTCAGTCCATTGGCGGGATACCGTCGTGGCAGCCCGTGGCGACGTCATGTCGTCCGAACCGGGAGTTTAATGAAAAATTTACAGATTGCGAGCGACGCCCGTCACAGCTGGGGGCGGTGAGTGGGGCCCCCGTGGGGTCAGAGCCCATTGCTGCGCAATGGGATCCGACCCCAGAGGAACCCCGTTCAGTCTGGGCTGGTACACTAGGCGGGCCGGTTCGCCGGTACACAAACGTCTTCAGGGCGGGGTGCGATTCCCCACCGGCGGTAGGTGCGCAAGCACGAGCCCGCGAGCGCCCCGGCCCACGGCCGGGGGTCAGCAGATCCGGTCCAATGCCGGAGCCGACGGTATAGTCCGGATGAAAGAAGACGGTGCCACAGGGCCTTCGCGGCCCTGCGCCCGCCTGTTTGCCTTGCGGCGTTTTTCGCTCACTTTCCGCGGAGAACGTTACTTGTTTACTGGAATCATCGAAGGCGTCGGCCGTCTGGCCGCGCGCGAAGCCATCGGCGGCGATGTCCGCTTCACCTTCAACGTCGGCAGCCTGCCGTTCGACCACGTGCAGATGGGCGAGAGCATCGCCATCAACGGCGTGTGCCTTACCGTCATCGCGTTCGACGCCAGCAGCTTCCAGGCCGATGCGTCCACCGAGACCCTGGGCCTGACCACGCTGGGCCAGCTGGCCGAAGGCGCGGTCATCAACCTGGAACGCGCCATGCGTCCGACCGACCGCCTCGGCGGCCATCTGGTCAGTGGCCACGTCGATGGCCTGGGCCAGGTGCTGTCCATCCACGAAGATGCCCGTGCCCAGCGCTGGCGCTTTGCCGCGCCGGCGGCGCTGCGCCGCTATATCGCCAAGAAGGGCTCGATCTGCGTGGACGGGGTCAGCCTGACCGTCAATGAAGTGGACGATGAAGGCTTTGAAGTCGCGCTGATCCCGCACACCGTGGCCAATACCGCGTTCTCCGCCACCGGCGTGGGCAGCGCGATCAATCTGGAAATCGACCTGGTCGCTCGGTATGTCGAGCGGCTGTTGGGTGAAGGAGCCCGCGCATGAACTTCGCCCCCATCCCCGAGATCCTGGAAGACATCCGCCAGGGCCGCATGGTCGTCATCGTCGATGACGAGGACCGCGAGAACGAAGGCGACCTGATCATGGCCGCCGAGCTGGTCAAGCCGTCGGACATCAACTTCATGGTCACCCACGGCCGTGGCCTGGTGTGCCTGCCGCTGACCCGCACGCGCGCGGCCGATCTGGGCCTGGCGCCGATGGTGCAGTCCAATACCGCGCAGTTCCAGACCAACTTCACCGTCAGCATCGAGGCGGCTGAAGGCGTGACCACCGGCATTTCCGCCCATGACCGCGCCCACACCATCCGCACCGCGGTGAAGCCGAACGCGAAGCCGGCCGACCTGCACCAGCCGGGCCACATCTTCCCGCTGATCGCCCAGCCGGGTGGCGTGCTGACCCGCGCCGGCCACACCGAAGCCGGCGTCGACCTGGCCATGCTGGCCGGGCTGGAACCGGCCGGCGTGCTGGTGGAGATCCTCAATCCTGACGGCAGCATGGCGCGCCGCCCGGAACTGGAAGTGTTCGCCCGCGAGCACGGCCTGAAGATGGGGTCCATCGCCGATCTGATCGCCTATCGCCTGGCCACCGAAAAGACCGTCGAGCGCGTGGACGAGCGCGAGATCGACACCGAATTCGGCCCGTTCAAGCTGGTCACCTACCGCGACCGCATCGCCCACGACCTGCATTTCGCCCTGGTGCGTGGCACCCCGGCGGCCGATACCCCCACCCTGGTGCGAGTGCAGGTGGAAAACCCGCTGGCCGACCTGCTGCACTGGCGCCGCGACGATTTCGGCGTGGCCGCCACCGATGCGCTGCGCGCCATTGCTGCAGAAGGCGCCGGCGTGATGGTGGTGCTGTCGGCCCCGCGCGACGGCGAAGCCCTGCTGGCCCGCCTGCGCCAGCAGCCGGCGCCGGTGGTGACGGGCAAGGACAAGGACGTGGGCCAGTGGCGCCGCAACGGTGCCGGCGCGCAGATCCTGTCCGATCTGGGCCTGGGCAAGCTGCGCGTGCTGGGTACCCCCCGCCGCCAGGTCGGCCTGGCCGGCTATGGCCTGGAAGTGGTGGAGACGGTGACCCTGTAAGGGGGGCCCGATGGGGTCGGAGCCCGCGGCGCGGGATCCGACCCCGGTAGCGCCGGGCCATGCCCGGCCGATGCCAGGCCCCCGCCAACCACGGCCGGGGCCCATCCACGCTAGAATTACCCCCTTATCGAACCCCCAAGCCGCTTATGAGCCACTACGAAGGCGATCTTCGCACCCCTGAAACGGCGCGCTTTGCCATCCTGGCCAGCCGCTGGAACGCCCGCATCACCGATGCGCTGGTCGCTGGCGCCCGCCAGAGCCTGGCCGGCAATGGCATCACCGAAGCCAGCATCGACGTGATCCGCGTGCCGGGTGCCTGGGAACTGCCGCTGGTTGCCGCGCGCCTGGCCGCCGCCCACGAACACGCCGCCATCCTCACCCTGGGTTGCGTGATCCGTGGCGACACCCGTCACTACGAACACGTGGCCGACCGCTGCGCCGAAGGCCTGATGCGCGTGCAACTGGACTTCGGCGTGCCGGTGCTGAACGGCGTGCTGGCGGTGGAACGCGTTGAAGACGCCGAGGCCCGCGCAGGCGGCAGCCACGGCAACAAGGGCGAGGAAGTCGCACTCGCCGCACTGGAAATGGTCAATCTGCTGGAGCAACTGCCATGAACAAGAACACCCAGGGCAAGCCCTCCGGTAAACCCGTCCGCCGCGATGGCATCGACCCGGTGCTGCGCTCGCGCGCCCGTCGTCGCGCCGTGCAGGCGCTCTACGCATGGCAGATCTCCGGTGGCAACGGCCAGTCGCTGATCGCCCAGTTCGCCCACGAACAGGCGCGCGAAATCGCCGATCTGGCGTATTTCGAAGCGCTGGTGCACGGCGTGCTGGACAACCGTCGTGACATCGACGAAGCCCTGGCCCCGTACCTGGACCGTGGCATCGAAGAAGTGGACGCCATCGAACGCGCCGTGCTGCGCCTGGCCGGCTACGAGCTGCGCTACCGTCTGGATGTGCCGTACCGCGTGGTCATCAACGAAGCCATCGAATCGGCCAAGCGCTTCGGTTCCGAGCACGGCCACACCTACGTCAACGGCGTGCTGGATCGTGCCGCCGTGGAATGGCGCAAGGTCGAATCGGGTCACTGATCCGGTTCCGCTTCTGGCGGATGCCCTGATTCTGCCTTCGGTAGGTGCCAACCTTGGTTGGCACGGGTGAAACCCCGCCATGACTCTGCTTCTGGTGGGTGCCAACCTTGGTTGGCACTGATGCCTGATATCGCCATTACACCTCGGGAGCACGCCATGTCCCTGGCCGAATTCGCCCTCATCGACCGCATCCGCGCCCGCACCGTCGAACGCGACGACATCGTGCTGGGCATTGGCGATGATGCTGCGCTGCTGCAGCCGCGTGCCAACGAGCAGCTGGTGGTCACCGCCGATACGCTCAACAGCGGCGTGCATTTTCCGGCCGAAACCCCGGCCTTCGATATCGGCTGGAAGACGCTGGCGGTCAATCTTTCCGACCTGGCTGCAATGGGCGCGCGCCCGGCATGGTGCACGCTGGCACTGTCGTTGCCCGAGGCCAGCGAAGAATGGATCGAGGCTTTCGCCGATGGTTTCTTTGCACTGGCCGACCAGCACGACATCGCCCTGATCGGTGGTGATACCACCCGTGGTCCGCTGTCGCTGACGGTGACTGCCATGGGCCTGGTCGGCCGCGGCCAGGCACTGCGTCGTGACCGCGCGCAGGTTGGTGATGACATCTGGGTCAGTGGCACCCTGGGCGATGCCGCCGGTGCGCTGCGTCTGTGGCAGCAGGGCGCATTGAACGTGGCCACGGCCACGCTGCTGGCGGACTACGAGAGCCTGCGCCTGCGCCTGCTGCGACCGACGCCGCGGGTGACCCTGGGCCTGCGTCTGCGTGCGTTCGCGCATGCGGCGGTGGATGTGTCCGACGGCCTGCTGGCCGACCTGGGCCATATCGCCACGCGAAGCGCGGTGGCCGCGCATGTCGATGCCGATCTGTTGCCGGTTTCCAACGCGCTGCGTGAGTTGCTGGGGCGCGACGGTGCACGTGACTGTGCATTGCGCGGGGGGGATGACTACGAACTGTGCTTCACCGCCGCGGCCAGCCAGCGCGATGCGCTGCACTACCTGGCCGAATCGCTGGACCTGCCGCTGACCCGCATCGGCCGCATTGCCGAAGGGCAGGGCGTGCATGTGGATGGCGAAGCCGCCGACGGCGGCTACAAGCATTTCGCGTAATTGAAGACGCCGGGCATGGCCCGGCGCTACCTTGCTGCCGTGGTAGGTGCCAACCTTGGTTGGCACTGTGTCGACCAAGGTCGACACCTACCAAGCAGAGCCCCAGCACCGGCGCGTTGCTGTGGTAGGTGCCAACCTTGGTTGGCACTGTGTCGACCAAGGTCGACACCTACCAGGCAGAGCCCCAGCACCGACGCGTTGCTGTGGTAGGTGCCAACCTTGGTTGGCACTGTGTCGACCAAGGTCGACACCTACCAGGCAGAGCCCCAGCACCGACGCGTTGCTGTGGTAGGTGCCAACCTTGGTTGGCACTGTGTCGACCAAGGTCGACACCTACCAG